>DASYML010000067.1:0-7077 GCA_036009045.1 Pyrinomonadaceae bacterium | reverse complement strand
GGTCGAGGCTCCGCAAAGCCCTCTCATACTCGCCGTCGAGACGATATAGATAGGCCGAGACGAACTGCACGCCGACATCATTGGGCGCTTCGCGCCTGAGCCTTGCAACCGCCGCCCGCGCCTTCTTCTTCTCCCCGCGCGTGAGGTCCAGAAAGACCATGTGCATGCGCGCTTCGATGATGTTCGGGTCCAGCGCCAGACCTTTATCAAAGGCTTCCTGCGCGCGCGCGTAATCGTCCACGTCGCCCATGCACTTGATGACGCGGTTGGCATAGCAGCCGCCGAGCGCGCAGTAAGCGAGCGCGAAATTCTGGTCCAATTCTATCGCGCGCTGGAAATGCGTGATGGCCTCTTCGACCTCTTCGTTGGCGAGCGAGTGGTAGATGTAACGACCCATCGCATCGCGCCCGCGCAAATATTCCTCGTAGGCGACCGGGTTGGTGGTCGCCTGTTTCCCAAGGTTGACCTGCTCATCCGGGCTGAGTTCGAGACGCAGCCCGTCAACGATGTGCTGCGCTATCTGGTCCTGCATCTTGATGATGTCGCTGGAGTCCGCGTCCATCCGGTCGCTCCAGAGCATGTCGCCAGTGGAGACATCCAGGAGTTGGGCCGTCACGCGAATGCGTTCGCCTGCGCGGAGGAAGCCAGCGGAGAGGACCGCGTTGACGTTCAACTCGCGCCCGACATCGCGCGGGTCACGGTCCATGCCCTGATACTTGACGATGGCGGAACTGGGCCGCACGACCAGTGAACGCACGCGCGCCAGTTCCGTGATGACCGCGTCCGCGAGCGAGAATTCGTAGAAGCTGGCGCTCGCATCTTGATTCAGATTCTTGAAGGGCAGGATGGCAATGCTCTTTCTCTCGCCGTCGCCAATGCTGGTGAGCGGCGTCTCGTGGACTTCCGGCGCGGGGCGCGGCGCAGAGGTCCCCGTGCGTGCGGGAGCATTGGTCGGAGCCTCCACGCTGCCGGTGATGCTGCGCAGCCAGCGCACTGCGCGCGAGACGGGGCTGGCGCTGTGCAGGTGACGCGGCGCGACGGGCGTCATGCCTTCGGCGTGCGTGGCATCCGCGCCAACGCCGTTGACTTCGCGCAGGACGGCGCGCAACTCATCACGAAATTCCGCTATCTTCTGGTAACGGTCGCGCGGGTCTTTCGCCATCGCGCGGTCAAGTATTTCCTGTAGGCGCGGCGGAAGTGGTGGACCGGGACGCGCTTCCGCGAGCGGCTTGGCCTGAGAGTGAAGCACTGCATGGCGCACGTCTATGCTCGTCTTGCCCTGGAAGGGCCAGATGCCTGTCAACATTTCGTAGAGCAGAACGCCGCAAGAGAAGATGTCCGCGCGCGAGTCCACGCGGTCGCCGCGCGCCTGTTCCGGCGCGGCGTAGGTGGCCGTCCCGTAGGGCACGCCTATCTCCGTTAATTCCGTGTGATGAATGCCTTCCATGCGCGCTGCGTCTTCGTCCAAAAGTTTGGCGAGACCGAAGTCCAGCACCTTGACCTGTCCAGCATCCGTGACCATCACGTTGCCCGCTTTGATGTCTCTATGAATGATGCCGCGCGCGTGTGCGGCGGTGAGCGCGTCCGCGACCTGGATGCAGATGGTCAACGCGCTCTTCAAATCGAGCGGGCGACCGGAGACGAGTTGACGCACGTTGCGGCCTTCGACGTACTGCATGGCGATGAAGTGGACGCCCTCCACATCGTTGAGGTCGAAGATGGTGCAGATGTTCGGGTGGTCCAGTGCGGAGGCGAGGCGTGCCTCGCGCTCGAAGCGTTTGAGGTTGGCCTCCCTGACGGTCAATTCCGGGGGCAAAACTTTGATGACGACAGTGCGACCGAGTTTCGAGTCGAGCGCTTTATAGACAGTGCCCTGCCCGCCCGCGCCGATCTTTTCGAGAATCCGATAATTGAGTAAATTCGTGCCGATCATTTTGAAGTCAAAGGTAGAAAGGAAAGGTCCAAAAGTCAAGAAAGATTGCCTCCCGTCTTTCGCCCACGATTGCCGAACCTTTGATTAACTCTTCAAGCCTGGGAGGGGTGAAGGTCAATATCATGGCGGCAAATTATCCAGCCCATAACGCGACCATGCAACGTATGTTGCATGAACAGAACAAACTTTGGTGGACGTGAGAATAATCATTGACACAGCAAATGGACGGGCGTATATAAAATTTGTCGCTTGTTCTTTTTGTTAGCAAGAGCCTCACTCCTCAACGAGTCCCGCTCCTGTTAATTTCAGAAGATAAATTACTAGACGGGAGAATTGACTCGTGATTGTACGTTCGATGTTGTTCGCCTCTCTAATAATACTATTGGCTGGCTTAACATGGCTTACACCTGTAACTATTCAACAGCCGCAAATTAATCAGGAGCAAGAACGGATTATCGTCAAAAGGTCCTGGCATAAAGACCCTACTAAATCAAATGAGCCTATCAAAATAAAGGCCATTAAAGTAAAAGGCGCTCCGGTGGCTTTAGGGCGGAAATTTTTGGCAGATGAAGATTGGTTGAAGCGATTAGCCGTCACTGTGAGCAACAATTCCCGTAGACCTGTAAGATTTATTAGCATCGACGTTGATTGCTTCTTTCCGATAATCACAGCACAAGAACCCTTTTATACTTCTTCGCTCACCTACGGGCATATCTTGCTGGGCACAACTGGCCTACAGAGCGATGAGCGGAAATCTAGCTTGCCCGAAGAGTCTCTAACTCTTGCTGTTCCAGAGGAAGAACTTGCAAGTATTAGAGCGTCGCTAATTGAACTCGGCAGGTTTAATTTCCAACGAATTGAATTAACTGTCAGGAAGGTGATTTTTGAGGATGGACAGATGTGGTATGCCGGGTGGTTTTGTGACTCTCAGGGAAGGTGTAGTCCTAATATTCAACCCAAAGTCAGCCCACCATTCACGTCCTGACAGAAAAACACCCGCAGGCTCAAGAGCAGCTTGCGGGTGTTTCCATGTCTGTTCCCTTGCGGCATACAGATGGAATAGCCGAAGAGAAGTTGCGAGCGAGGCCCGCCGCCGCTTACTTATTGCGTGATGCCCATCTGCATAAGCATGAACGCGTAATCGAAGGCCAACTCGTGGAGCGCGTCGTAGCGGCCCGATGAGCCGCCGTGGCCCGCGCCCATGTTGGTCTTGAGAAGCAGAACGTGATTGTCCGTCTTCGTGGCGCGCAGTTTGGCCGCGAACTTCGCGCCCTCCCAGTAGGGAACCTGGCTGTCGTTCAAAGAGACCTTGACGAGCATCGCGGGGTAAGCCCTCTGCGCGATGTTGTCATAGGGCGAATAAGTCTTGATGTAATCGTAAGCCGCCTTCTCGTTTGGATTGCCCCACTCCAAATATTCGCTAGTGGTCAAGGGCAGGCTCGCATCCAGCATCGTGTTGATGACATCAACGAATGGAACCTGCGCGACGACCGCTTTGAAGAGGTCCGGGCGCATGTTCGTGACCGCGCCCATCAGGAGACCGCCCGCGCTCCCGCCCTGTATCACGAGACGGTCGCTCGAAGTGTACTTCTCTTTAATCAAATGTTCGGCGCTGGCGATGAAATCCGTGAAAGTGTTCTTCTTGAACATCATGCGTCCCTGCTCGCGCCATGTCTCACCCAGTTCGCCGCCGCCGCGTATGTGCGCGATGACGTAGATGACGCCGCGATCAAGCAGGCTCAGCCGCGCGTTGTTGAAGTTCGGCGCAATCGAACTGCCGTATGAGCCGTAGCCGTAGAGCAGCAGAGGATTCTTGCCGTCGCGCTGCATCCCTTTTTTGTAGACGATGGAGAGCGGGATGCGCGTGCCGTCAGAGGCCGTCGCGTAGATGCGTTCCGAAGTGTAACGCGAAGCGTCATAGCCGGGCACTTCCGTTTGCTTGAGCAGCGTGCGCTGGCGCGTCTTCATGTCATAGTCGAAGACGGAACTCGGCGTCACCAGCGATTGATAGCCGAAGCGCACGACCTGCGTGTTGAATTCGTGATTGGCATTGAGGAAGACGCCGTAGACGGGTTCGGGAAATTCTACGCGGTGCGACTTATTGTTGTTCTTGAAGTCAATAATGCGAAGCTGCTGGAGACCGTTTTCGCGTTCAGGCATGACCGCGTAATCCGCGAAGAGTTCTATGTCGTCAATCTTGACCGAAGGATTATGCGGGACAAACTCTTTCCAGTTTTTCTTCTGCGGGTCGCTCGCGGGCGCGGTCATGATGCGGTAATTCTTCGCGCCCTGGTTCGTGCGTATGTAAAAGAGATTGCCGCGATGGTCCACAAAATATTTATGCTCCTTTTCGCGCGGCAGGACTACTTTCAAATCCGCTTGCGGATTGCTCGCGGGAATATAACGCGCCTCCGAGGTCGTCTTGCTTTCCGCGTTGATGAAGACGAACTGGTGATCACGCGAACGATAGGCGTTGAGGTCGTATAGTTCGTCCTTCTCATCGTAGAGCAAATCGCTCTCAGGGCTGCCCAGCGTGTGTCTGAAAAACTTGTCCTGGCGCTTGGTCACCGCGTCTTCCGTCGTATAGAAGAGCGTCTTGTTATCCGTCGCCCACATCACCTCGTCAACCCTCTCTATGTGTTCGGAAGAGAGTTGGCCCGTGCGGAGGTCTTTGACATAGAGGGTGTATTGCCTGTATCCGGTCGTGTCCGTCGTGTAGGCCAGCAGGTTGCCGTCATCGCTCACCTCGTACGCGCCGAGGCTGAGAAACTTGAGGCCCTTCGCCATCTCGTTAAGATCGAGCGTGACCTCTTCCGGCGCTTGCAGGTTGCCGCGCTTGCGCGCCAACAGCGGATACTGCTTGCCCTCTTCCGTCCGCGAGTAATAGAAATAGTCGCCCTCTCTGTAAGGCACGTTGGTGTCCGTCTGCTTGATGTGGCCGAGCATCTCCTTATAGAGCGTTTCCTGAAAAGCCTCAGTCGGCTTCATGACCGCCGCTGCGTAAGCGTTCTCCGCCTCAAGATATTTGATGACCTCCGGGTTGGTCTTCTCACGAAACCAGAAATAATCATCCACGCGCTTCTCGCCGTTCGTGATCATCTCCTTGGGAATCTTCTTCGCCAGGGGCGGCTGCATCGTGCTCGAATTTGTCTGTGCCATAATCGCGTTGTCGTTTAAGCCGGAGGCCGTCAGCAAGAGCAGGGAAAGCATTGACAGTCTGGCCCACAAAGATTTTCTAGTCGTTCTCATACACCTTCTCCTGTGATGTTTTGCGAAAGCGTCCGGCAGCACTTGAGGAGCGACAAAACAACTCTGACGTTCCTCAAGTGCTGTCTCAGCATGCTCTAAAATTTGTGCGGTGAATTTACTACAGGCTCACGGCCCGTTCAATCGCTGACCGTTCAACCTCGCGGCGGCGTGCCCCAGCCGGAGCTTATATACTCGCCGTCCTTAACGATGCAAGGCACGGTCGGGTCCCCGTCCGCATAGGCGAACATCTCCGCCCGACGCTGGCGATCATTCTGCGCGTCGTATTCGGTGAAAGGTGTCCCCTGTGAATTGTAGAAATCGCGTGCCTGCTGGCAATAAGGACAGCCAGGCTTAACATATATAACCAGTGCCACTTTAAAATTACCTCCGGCCCTAGTTTAACAGCCACAGGTAAACGAGCAAAGGACGATTGCGGAATGCGGATTTCGGATTGCGCATTGAAGAAATAGTAAGTCTCTCATCAATCTAAAATCCGCAACCCGCATTCCGCAATCCACATTGACGGTTTTATTGTTATACTTCCTGAGTTGATTAAAACCACCGGAGTGCTTGCCGCAATGATGGAGAGCGATCTCTTACATCCTTACGAAAAACTTATCGGCATCGAAATCCTGGGCCGGCGTGTTGAAGTGCCTGAGAACAATCCGCTGCTCAGATGCTTCCAGTATCTTTCGATGAGGACTATCTCTTACGGGGATTTCTGCTGGAACGGCGAATGTACCAACTGTCAAATCTGGTATCACGGCGAGGAACAATCCGAAGCGGATGATAAGACCGCGCTCGCCTGCCGCATGACCGTCAGCGAAGGCATCGTCATCACCAAAATGAGCCGCTTCATAGAACTCGAAGGAATCAACAAGGAAAGGCAAAAGTAAAAAGGCAAAAGGCAAAAGTGAGGGGAAGCCAGCTTTTATTTAAAAGCGGTCTCCACCTCACCTTTGCCCTTTTTACTTTTGCCTTCTTTAGTTTCTCCGCGCTCTGCGCCGGTCATGCCTGTAGTCACGCGCGTCGCCGCGCCGGTCGCGCCTGTCTCCGCGAACTTCATGCGTGTCATGGCGAATATCTCGCCTGTCCGATTTGATCTCGCGTCGGTCGGAGCGCAACTCCGCCTTCGACGCGCCCTCGCGGCGGTCGCTGCGAAGTTCTCTGGCATCACCGCGTATGTCGCGCCGGTCACCGCGTCTCTCACGCCGGTCCCGATGAATGTCTCTGGTGTCGGACCTGACCTCTCTGCGATCCGAGCGCAGTTCATGCCGCTCATGCCGGTTTATGTTGCCTTGCGCGTTGGCCGTGAAAGCCAGCATAGCGAACGTGACCGATAGTATCATGCTGCAAAAAAGTATCCGTTTCATCTTTCGTATTCCTCCATCAAGTTAAAATTTCAACTGGCTGCCGCCAGCGCACCGACGCGCCACGCGAAAAGCCTTTCAACGGGCCGACCGAAAACATTTGGAGGAGAGCAAGACTAGACAGGCGCGCAAGCCTCCACACGACATCTGAAAGCAGGACGACCTCGCTCCGGTGACCCCCCTTGCTGCTATGTTAGACGCACGCCCCGCACGCTTGGACGAAGAAAGTTTGGATAATAAGTCCCAGGTCTCAGGTCTCAAGACCCAGGTCAAGGACAGCGCTCTTCCGATTCTTGACCTGTGTCCTGAGACCTGGGACTCTCTTAGTACTTCGGCACGTTCGGGTCAACTTCGTTGGACCAGGCCGTGATGCCGCCCTTGAGGTTGATGAGCCTCCCCTTGAAGCCAGCCTGTTGGAGAGCTTGGATGGCCCTGGCGCTGCGCCCGCCCATCTTGCAGTGAACGACCGTTTCGCGTTGCGGGTCAATCTCGGACATGCGATTGACCACCTGCGCGAGCGGGATG
>DASYML010000066.1:0-5170 GCA_036009045.1 Pyrinomonadaceae bacterium | reverse complement strand
CCCCTGCGCGAAGTGCGGGTAGAGATGGCAGTGAAAAATAGAATCGCCCGGCGAACCCAGATTGCGATTGCCGCCGCCGCCGTACTGAATCTCGTAGGTGAAGGATGCGCCCGGCGAGATGGTCTGCGAATCCAGATAGGTCGAGTTAGGGTCGCGCGGGCTTTGCAGCCATTGATGCGCGTGCAAGTGAAAGACGTGCGTCTCCTTCGGCCCGGCGTGAACGTTGCGAAAGCGCACGGGGTCTAGCAAGTAGGAGTGATGCACGTTTGAAGGGTCGTCAGGAAAGAGTCCCGCGACCGCTTTGGCGATGCCTTTGTTATTTGGCGGGCCATAGCTGACGAGCGTCGCAGGGTCGCTGTTGCTCGGAGATTCGAGGAAAAATTCTTCGTACTGGCATTCCGTGCAGGCGGCCTGTGGGCCAACCCCTTTGTGATTGGCGATGACTTCAGCGCCGAGACCGGCAGAGCCGTAGTTGATGCCAAAGCCATCACGGACGCTGTGAAAGACAGGATTGAGAAGCTCCGGGAAAGCGGGCGCACCCGTCTCAAGCTCGTCATGAAAAATGACGGAGAATTCGCGGAACGGTTGACCGCACGTTCCCGAAGGAGGCGCGTTGCCGCAATCTTCGTTGAGCGTCCCGGAAGGGTCCGTGATGATGGCGTTGAGGTCCGCGTGAACTATCTCAGTGCCCTTGAGAATGTTGAGAATGGGGTCGCCTTTGGCGTCCGGTTTCTCATAGTCAAGAATCGGCGTGCCATTTTTATTGGTCCCGATGGTCGCCAGTTTCATCTCGTCGGCGGTCACTTGCGAGCGATACCAGACAGAGTTTTTAGGCTCGACGTTGACCATCCCGAAGAGACCGTGGTCAAGCTGTCCGCCATCACCCTCGCCGCCGGAGGTCGCACCCGTGGAGTAGATGAGATACTGGCCCTGCTTGCCCGCGTACCAGGTATAGGTGATGAAGTCGCCGGGCTTAATCAGTGATGAAGTGTTGACTCCGACGTATGAGCCGTCCGAAGAGATGCTGGTCTTGTAATTGAGACCGTTGACGTGGACGCCCGCATTACGCGTCGCGGGCGTGTCTGCTCTTTGCTGCGGCGGATGATTTTGGCCCGACAGCTTGACATCACCCGTGTCGGTCGTGCCGTCATCCGGGTTGACCTCCGGCGTCAACCCGAAATAGGGTTGGCGCGCGGGCCAATTCGCAAACTTGAGATTATCAACATCCTCGCGCGCGTCGAGCATGTTGTAGAAAGTGACCGTCAGGCAATCGCCTTCGTTGGCGCGCAGGATGAGCGGGCGCGGGCGCTTGTCCGCACGGAATTGAACGTTACCCGGCCCGATGGGTTTGTTCGGATTAATCGCCACAACATCGCGCTTGAGCGCATACATCATGCCGCCGGGGTCGAAGCTGCCGAGCCGGTTGTAGAAGATAATCTGGTCGAAGGCCACCACCTCCGCCGTGATGGTCCTGCTACATATCGCGGGCTTGACGTTGTACTTGTCAGCCGCGACTGTCGCTCCTGTTGCCGCTGTTGTTGACGCGGCGTCAGGCGCAACGGCTTCGCTGTTAATAGTGCCCGCCTGTTTTGAACTGGTCGTCGTCTGGGCCGGACTGACTGTCGTCGTCGTCAGGTCCGAATCCGCGTTGGGCGCTACATCCGGGGGAGTGTCGGGGTCAGGCTCCATCGTGGCATTAGGCGGACCAGTGTCTACGACGGCGGCATTCGGTTCTGGTGTCGGGGTCTGAGCGGGGTCCGGTGTCGGGTCTGGAACTACGACTGCGGCTGCGTTTGAATCCGGCGTCGCTGTGGCATTGGGCCGCGCGGATGTTGGCGTCTGCGCGGAAGCAATCCCAACACCTAACGACATCAGGCCAAGCAGCACGATGATGCGGATGCTTATCTTCGGGAGGCTGAGGTGGTCTCTCTTTCGCTCCTCCATACGTGGTCTCCTTTAAGTAGATACGGTAAAGCTGCCAGCGCGCGTCGCGGACAGCAGCCGGAGACACCGCCGGGTTGAGAAATTTCCACACGGCGGCTCTCGCGCTGGCGGCGCTGGCAACAAGTCATCGGCGGTCCCGGCACAGCCCGCTCCGGCTGCTCCGGCTGCCCGCCATACTTTTAACCCTCTGATGTGTCTTGAGTCCGAGGCTCACCAACGCAGGTTCCCGGTCCAGAATTACAGACTTATAACCTGAAGCTCAGGGCCATGAGCCGAGGTGTGCATGGCTTCACCCAGCAATCGTTGTGCCTGTTGCCGACTCTCTCTTGATAAGTAAGACAGGAGGTTGTCTGAGGCTCTTCTTCATCCGGCGCGGATGCGGGAGGTATGTTTCAAGATGAAACAAAACTGAAGGCAATGTGTTTCACTGAGTGATGGTGCGAGACCGCCAGCGAGAAGATTTCGGCGGCTCTGGTGAGGGTCTCGGCGGCTCTTGCTGAAAGTTCGGATGGGGTCTTCAATGACCGTCGGCGCTGCGAGATGCGAGGGCGGCGGCGACCTGGTTGAGAACCTCTGAAGGAAGAAACGGCTTGGACAAGACGGCGAAGGCTCCGCGCCGGGCGGCCTCCGCGTTGACCTCCTCGCTGCCGTGCGCGGTGATGATGATGACGGGGCTGTGTGGGTCTCGCTCGCGGATGGCGCTGAGCACGTCGAGGCCGGACATGTCTGGAAGTTGTAGGTCTGTGATGATTAAATCAATCCGGTGGCAGATGGTCTGCTCGACGCCCCGGCTCCCGGTCATCGCCAGCACGACTTCGTAACCTTTGTCCTCCAGAATTAATCGTAAAGCATCCGCGATACTCGGCTCATCGTCAATAACCAGGATTACAATCTTTTCTTCAATCGTCTCTTCTACTCTCATGAGCGCTGCTTCTGTGAGGACCCGGCTTCACCTACATGTCTGAGATGATAGAGCTTATCATCAACACTTCGCTCAAACGGCAACTCTTATGCCAACAGCCTTGATGATGCCCGCGCGTCCGGCCTGAGCATCTCTCTTCCTGTTGGAGACACGCCCCCGGTCGCGCTCCGTTGCTCCTCGTTCCGCTCCGCTTACAAATATAGCGGGGTGCAATGGCATGTGACACCTGATGAAAGCGTCTTTGCCTGCTTCAGCTGGGCGGGTTCCTGGCTGAGCAACGACCCGCCCAGCTGAAGCAGGCGGGACTGACATGAGCTACGCTCAATTGCAACTGCTATAACATTGGCGAGCCATCATATCATCGTTAACGTGAACGGGAGATAAAGAGTCCCGGATTAAATTTTTTGAGCGAGAAGCGAATCAGTCTTGAGCCAGATTAGTCTTGAGCCAGAAGCTTATCAATAATCTCTTTGAGTTGATGCGAGTCGAACGGTTTGGGCAGATAATCGCTGCATCCTGCCGCGAAGGCGTCGGCGCGGACCTCCGGTGCGGTGTGTGAGGAAATGATGACGATGGGCACATCGGACATCCCTGCCTGCCTGCGTATGTGATATATCGCGCCGAAGCCATCGAGCACGGGCATGCTCAAATCCATCAGGATGAGGTCCGGGCGTTCGCGCCTGGCCGTCTCAATCGCTTCCTGGCCGTTGACCACCTCCACGACACGATAACCGCTCCGCTCCAACACAGACCTCATCATCAACCGGACCTCGTCGAAATCGTCCACGATCATGATGCTCTGTTGAGCAGCAGCGTTCTCTCTCATTCGCAAAAATTCCTCTCAGCCCCTTTCAATCAGGGCCACGATTGACGATGCTCTCGCGCCGATGGCGCAGACCTCTGTCTGAAGCGTTCAATCTCTTGGACGCGGCCAACGGCATTTAAGCTGCTTTATTATATCCTCAACGATGTGCGGCGGTCTTCAATAACTCGGTCGCTTCCGGCCCTGTGGATTCCGGCTCGGCTTCAGCCTCCGGCCCGCCATACAGACCGAAGCGGCGCAGCTTGCGATAGAGAGTCGGCCTGTGCAGGTTGAGTATGCTGGCGGTCCTTTTAATATTGCCGCCGGTGCGTTCGAGTGTTTGCTTGATGGCCTCGCGCTCGATCTCTTCCATCGTCAGATGCGGAGGGATGACGCAGGCGAAGCGTTCCGCTTGCACGGCCTGTATATGTTCGGGCAGGTCGTCCGTGGTCAGTCGCTCTTCCTGGCAGAAGAGGACTGCGCTCTCGATGACGCTCTCAAGCTCGCGCACATTGCCGGGCCAGTGATAGCGCATGAGCAGCGAGAGCGCGGGTTGCGAGATGCCTTTGATTTTCTTCCCGTACTTCTCGCTGTAACGTTGAACGAAATGCTCTGCCAGCAGCGCCAAATCTTCCAGACGTTCGTGCAACGGCGGGACTTTGATTTTTATCGTGCTGATCCGAAAGTAAAGGTCTTCTCTGAGCACGCCCGTGCGCTCGGCGGGAGATGTCCCGCGATTGGTCGCGGAGATGAGGCGGAAGTCAACCTCTATTTCCTGCTCATCACCGAGCCGTCGCAGTTTGCGCTCTTGCAGCACGCGCAGAAGCTTGGTCTGGAGATGCAGCGGCATCTCCGCAATCTCGTCCAGGAGCAGAGTGCCGCCGCGCGTCGCCTCTATCAAACCGCGCTTGTCACGGTCCGCGCCCGTGAAGGCTCCCTTCTTATAACCGAAGAGTTCGGACTCTATGAGGTCGCGCGGGATGGCCGCGCAGTTGATGTGTATGAAGGGACGGGCCGCACGATTGCTCTGTAGATGAAAGGCGGTGGAAATCAACTCCTTGCCCGTGCCGCTCTCGCCCTCTATCAAAACGGAGGCGTCGGAGGCGGCGGTCGCCCGTATGATGTTGAAGATTTGGAGTACCTTCGGACTGCGGCCAATCATCCCGAAGACCTCGCTTTCACTCGCCAGCGTGCGCTTGAGCGTCCGGTTCTCACGCGCCGTCGCAGCAAACTGGAGCGCGCGCTCTGCGAGCATCAAAGCCTGGTCGGGCGTGAAGGGCTTCTCAAGATAGTAATAAGCGCCATGCTTGATGGCATCTATGGTGATGTCCAGCGAGCCATGCGCGGTCATTAAAATCACTTCCGTGTCCGGCTGGTCGCTCTTGACGCGCGCGAGCAAGTCCATACCGCTCGAATCTGGAAGCCGGAGGTCCGTAAAAATTAAATCGAACGGAGAGCCGCCCAACAGGTCTCTCGCCTGCGTCACCGTCTGCGCCGACTTG
>DASYML010000065.1:0-40054 GCA_036009045.1 Pyrinomonadaceae bacterium | reverse complement strand
TTCTCTGGTGAGCACCTGCCGCCCGCCCGCGTACTCAGGGACTTGCAAGGCACTGGCGGCGGGGGTCTGCGCGTCTACGGGTTCGATGGTTTTAAGGGCCAGGAATTTACTGACATCCGCCGCGCTGGCGGAGGTCGCAACTTCGGCGCACTCGCGCCGGAATTCGTCCAGCACTTTCGCATCGAAGGAAGCGACCAGCACTTTGTCGGCCATGCCGCTCTCTCGAATCACACGGCAGAAGGGCTTGCTGAGCGAGGGCTGCTCCTGCTTGATGTCTATGTTGAAGCGCGTGCGCGGGAAGGCTTTGAACAATTCTCCGAGGGTCGGAACGCCTATCCCCTGCCCGCGCAGAGGGAAACTCCTGCCGCCGTCTGTGGACCAACGATAGGCCGCATCGAGCCGCTTTAATTGGTCCAGTGTCATCCGGTTGACTGGTCCAGTGCCGTCGGTCGTCCGGTCAACCGTCTCGTCGTGAATGATGACGAGCGCGCCGTCCGCAGTGCTGTGCAAATCCATCTCCAGCACATCCACGCCCATCTCTGCGGCGCGCGAAAACGCGTGCAAAGTATTCTCAGGCCAGAGGCCAGCGCCGCCTCTGTGGGCCATCACGAGCGGGTGATGCGCCTTCGCGTTAATCGCAGCAGGAGCGCCGCCGGGGCGCACTTCCGGCTTGGGCAGGCTATCTTTCATAAAGGCGTAAAGCGTGCCGAGCAGCAGGGCTATCAAGAGCGGGGCGAACAGCCATTTTTTTCGATTGCGGAATGCGGAATGCGGATTGCGGATTGAAAATTTCTCTTCTTTTAATTCCGCCAGCCACATGACACAATCCTTCATCAGAAAAAATCCGCAAGCCGCATTCCGCAATCCGCAATCGAATATTCCGCCATCCGTTAATTCATCCGCCTGCGTGCAGGAGGGTGCGCTTTTCCGCGCCGAATTTTACGTCAATCTTTCCGGCGCGGGCTTCGATGACTTCTCCGAGACCGAACTTGGGATGGGAGATAACGTCGCCTGCGGCGTAGATTTGCTGCGGCGAATAGGCACGCGCGTCCGCCTGTGAGAGTGTTTTGACGGCGGACTGGCGCACACTCTTCGCGCCCGTTTTCCGCGTCGTGGTCTGGCGGTCACGATAAAGATGTGTGCTCTGGCAGGTCAGGCACGTCACGCGCTCGATTCCGCCGCTTGAGTTCAAAGCCACTATCTGATGCGTCCGTTCTTCCTTGCACCGTCCGCAGTATGTCTGCACCTCGTCTCCCAGACGAACCCGCTTGAAGACTCCGCTTGCGCTCATCCTCGCCCCCCTATAATTGCTTTTGTGATAAATTGAGCTATCAGACTTACAAGCTTACACGCGATGCGTCGGAAGTGAAAGCCGGTCTTGCATTGATAGCATTTTTGCCGTTATCTTGCGAGCACTTATCTTGTTGACGGGTTTGTTCGAGGATGGCTTCAATCGTCTTTTTGAATTTATGATTACGCTGCCGGATTCCGATGAAGAGCTTCTCGCAGAGTGCGAGGTGGACACTTTTCGCTCAAGCGGTAAGGGCGGCCAGCACGTCAACAAGACGGAGAGCGCCGTCAGACTACGACATCGCCCTTCGGGAATCGCCGTCACTTCGCAGCAGGAGCGCAGCCAGCATCGCAATAAGGCCATCTGTCTTGAGAAACTGCGACGCAAAATCGCCGCGTTGAATTACCGGCCCGCCGAGCGCAAGCCCACGCGCGTGCCCCGCAGCGTCAAAGAACGCGGGCTTGAAGCCAAGTCAAGACAGTCGCAAAAAAAGCGCTTACGCTCAAAGCCGACAAGTGATGAGTGAGAGTTCATCTCGAACATAGCCACAAAGGCACAGCCTCCATGTCAGTACCGCCTGCGGTAGCGGGCGGGTCTGTATGTCGTTGCCACCCGCCCACTACCGCAGGCGGTACTGACACGAGTAAGGGGAAATAATGGAAGCACATGAAAAAGAGATACGAGTGATCGTCCAGAATGAACTCTTGGATATTCTTCAGGACGCGGGGGAAGCGCTCGGCACGAAAGACCCCACGGGGATGGGTAAGAAGGCGCTGGAAGCGTTGTCCGCCCTTATCCGCAACAGGCAGGCGGGTCTTCAGCAGGACCAAAAATGAGCCTGACGGTTGACCGCTCGCTTCAACAAGCAACCGGAAATCCAAAGGCTGAATTCTACTTGACAGCATAAAGTTTGCACTTGACAGCAAAAGAGGGAGAACGCAAATGAGCCAGCGTCAGAAGAAACAGGATGGTTCGGTCAAACGCAGAGAGTTCTTGCAGAGCAGCATCATCGGAGGCGCGCTGGCCCTCGCCGGGGTGAGCGTCGAGCGCGCGGAGGCGAGTAAGGGTGCGGCAGCGGGCACGCGCGCGACCCATAGCTCGTTCGAGTTGGAAGAGATGACCGTCGCGGACCTGCAAAAGGCCATGCAGACAGGCAAGCTGTCCTCGCGTTCAATCACCGGAAAATATCTCTCGCGGATTGATGATGTGGACAAGCATGGGCCAACCATCAATTCCGTGATAGAGATTAATCCCGACGCTCTTGAGATTGCCGAAGCCCTCGACAAAGAGCGCAAGGCGAAGGGCGCGCGCGGCCCGCTCCACGGCATCCCTGTGCTCATCAAAGACAACATAGACACGGCGGACCGCATGATGACGACGGCAGGTTCGCTCGCGCTCGAAGGCTCCATCGCGGCGCGTGATTCCTTCGTCGCGCAGAGGTTGCGCGAAGCGGGGGCCGTCATTCTCGGCAAGACGAACTTGAGCGAGTGGGCCAACTTTAGATCGAGCCACGCTTCGAGCGGCTGGAGCGGTCGCGGGGGCCAGACGAAGAATCCATACGTGCTGGATCGCAACCCTTGCGGCTCAAGTTCCGGCTCCGGCGCAAGCGTCTCCGCCAACCTCTGCGCCGTCGCCGTCGGCACGGAAACAGATGGCTCCGTAGTCTGCCCTTCATCCGCCAACTCGCTCGTCGGCATCAAGCCGACCCTCGGCCTCGTCAGTCGTGCGGGCATCATCCCCATCGCGCACAGCCAGGACACTGCGGGACCTATGGCGCGCACCGTGACGGATGCCGCCATTCTGCTCGGCGTGCTTTCCGGCATTGACCCGCGCGACGCTGTGACGAACGAGAGCCGTGGTAAGTCCGGCATTGACTACACAAAATTTCTGGACCGGAATGGGATGCAGGGCGCGAGAATCGGCATCGCGCGCAAGTTCTTCGGCTTTAACGACGGGGTGGACAAGCTGTTGGACGCCTCTATAGAGGAGATGAAACGGCTCGGCGCGGTGATCGTGGACCCGGCGGATATTCCCACGATGGGGAAATTCGACGCGTCGGAATTCGAGGTCCTTTTATTTGAATTCAAGGCGGACCTCAACACGTATCTATCCGGTCTTGGCCCACGCGCGCCCGTGCATTCGCTCAAGGAGATTATAGAATTCAACGACAGGAATGCCGCGCGCGAGATGCCCTACTTCGGCCAGGACATCATGATTAAGGCGGAAGCGAAAGGCCCGCTCACGAGTAAGGATTACCTGAAGGCGCTCAAGGATAACCACACGCTTTCGCGGACGGAGGGCATTGATGCCGTGATGAACAAGAACAAACTGGATGCGATGGTCGCGCCGACAGGGGGACCGCCCTGGCCTACCGACCTGCTCAACGGAGACCACTTCACGGGCGGCTTTTCGACGCCCGCAGCCGTCGCCGGATACCCGCACATCACGGTCCCGGCGGGCTATCTACACGGCCTCCCGTTTGGCATCTCCTTCTTCGGCAGAGCTTACAGCGAACCCGTGCTCATCAAACTGGCCTATGCCTACGAGCAGGCGACGCACTTTCGCAGACCCCCGCAATTCTTACCGCATGCGGAGCTATGAGTAATGCAGAATGCGGATTGCGGATTGCGGATTGAAAGATACCTGCTTTCTGTTTTTCAATCCGCAATCCGCAATTTGAAGGTATGAAGCGAGATCTGGATGAAATCTTCGCGGCGCTTGAGCAGTCGCAGTTTCGCAGACGCTTTCGCCTGCGCGGCAAAGAGCTTGATTATTTTCGGCGCAAGGGATTGCGCGTCGTGCTCGAACACGCGGCGGACTTTATAGAGAAGCGGCTCGCGCCCGCAGAGCCTGCCAACGACGGCAAGCAGACTCCTATGAGCCATCATCCGGCCTTCATCGCACAGCACGCGACGGCCACCTGCTGTCGCGGCTGCCTGGCGAAATGGCACGGGATTCCCAAAGGTCGCGCGCTCGATGCCCCGGAGAAGCAATACATCCTGTCCGTCCTCGAAAGATGGTTAGCGCAAGCGGGCGGCTGAAGTCAATTTTTATCTACAGCCGTTTGCCATTGCATGAGACCACCAAGGCACAGCGTCTTTGTCAGTCCCGCCTGTTTAAGCTGGGCGGGTCTCTGCTGGGCCAGGAATACCCGCCCAGCTTAAGCAGGCGGGACTGACTTAAGTGACATTCATTTGCTAAGAGCAACGATGAGAGAAAATTTATGAGAGGCTCAGGACCATTAAATATTCTCTGTCTCGCCAGTTATGAAAAGGGCCAGGAATTCATGCGCGAGTGTAAGCGGCAGGGTTGTCGCGTGCTGCTCCTGACTTCGCAAAGCATCGCGGATGGGAATTGGCCCAGGGAGAGTATTGACAAAATTTTCGAGGTCCCGGATGTCGAAAAGAAGTGGAAGTTGGAGGATGTCATAAGCGGCGTCAGCTATCTGGCCCGCACGGAAGTGATTGACCGCATCGTGCCGCTCGATGATTTCGATCTTGAGACCGCCGCCGCGCTGCGCGAGCACCTGCGCGTGCCCGGCCTGGGAGAGACGACGACGCGCTACTTTCGAGACAAGCTGGCGATGCGTCTGCGCGCGTCGGAGAGGGGCATCAACGTCCCCGAATTCATACACGTTTTGAATCATCAACGCCTGCGCGAATACATGGCGCGCGTCCCGCCGCCCTGGCTCATCAAGCCGCGCTTTGAGGCTTCGGCCAAGGGCATCAGGAAGCTACATCAGGCGGATGAATTATGGGAGGACATCGAAAAGCTGGGAGACAGGCAGAGCTATCATCTGCTTGAGCGATACGTGCCCGGCGATATTTTCCATGTGGACTCTATCGTCTCAGAGCGCGAAGTAATCTTCGCAGTGGCGAGCCGCTACGGCCACCCGCCTCTCGATGTCGCGCATCAGGGGGGCATTTTCACGACCGCCACGATGCCGCGCGGCTCTGCGGACGAGCAGACGCTGCTCTCTCTCAACCGGGACGTGCTGCGCGCGATGGGACTCAGGCTCGGCGTCTCTCACACGGAATTCATCAAGGGGCGCGAGGATGGAAAGTTTTATTTTCTGGAAACTTCCGCGCGCGTCGGCGGCGCTCATATAGTGGAACTGGTAGAGGCCGCGAGCGGCGTCAATCTCTGGTCAGAGTGGGCCAAGATAGAGATCGCCGGTGGCGAGACGGACTATCGCCTGCCTCCTCTCCGGCAGGATTACGCGGGCCTCGTCGTCTCACTGGCACGGCAGGAATATCCAGACACCAATGCATACCAGGACCAGGAAATCGTCTGGCGTCTGGACAAGCGCGCCCACGCGGGCCTCATCGTCAGTTCGCACGATTGGGCGCGCATTCAATACCTGCTCGCGGAATACACGCAACGCTTCCATCAAGACTTCTACGCCACACAACCCTCGCCGGAGAGACCCAAGTAAAGTAATGCGGATTGTGGATTGCGGATTGTGGATTGATGAAAGATGGGCTATTGAAGTTGAATCATCTCTCTTTCTTAATTCCGCAATCCGCAATCCGCAATCCACAATCCGCATTGCTTTTCTACCCTGTACTGCCGAAGCCGCCCGCGCCGCGCGCCGTCTCTTCCAGATTATCGGCCCAGTCCGGCTCAGGCGTGGCGATGACCTCGATGATGAGTTGGGCCACGCGTTGGCCCACTTGAATCGAGACAGGCTCGCTCCCGTGATTGATGAGCGCACATCTAATCTCGCCGCGATAATCGCTGTCAATCACTCCGGCCAGCACGTCCAGCCCGTGCTCTATCGCCAGCCCGGAACGCGGCGCGACGCGACCGTAGAAGCCTTCGGGAATAGCCACGGAGAGACCCGTCCCGACAACCGCGCGCTGGCCCGCACGAATCGTCAAGCCTTCCACGGAATAAAGGTCCAGCCCGGCGGCGCACCGGCTGCCCCTCGTCGGCAGGGTCGCCGACTCATGCAGTTTTTGGAATCTTAGCGAACTGAACATTCTCAAACTCTCTGGACCAATTACAGCGGGTTTGATTTGCGTGCATCTTTTAATGAGAGAGAAAGAATCTCACGCAAAGGCGCAAAGGCGCAAAGCAGATGCAAAGAAGAAAGTCACACTCAACTGCTGCTCGCTATAATTCTGTTTTGAACAGACAGGGCTATCAAAGGCACACAACGTTCGCTCTGTTAGTTTACCAGCGTGCGCCGTACGTGGGCATGTCAAGCACGTCGTGGCGCGTGATGATGCCTGTGATGCGTCCGTATTCTTCGACGAGGATGACGGGGCTTGACTGTAATTCTCGCGTCACGTCGCCCGCGCTCGCGTCCACATCAACCAGTGGGAAACTCGCTTCCATGATGTCGCTGACGGGCGCTTCCAGTAAGTCTCGATTGCCGAGGACTTTTGCCAGCACCCTGCCTTCGCGCAGAGACCCAATCGAACGCCCGTCTTCCAGCACGGGGATATAGGTCAGGCCGAGTTCATCCATCTTCGCCAGCACAGCCGCCACGCGATCTTCGGGCGCGGCTGCCACCAGGGAACGCGGGGCGTGGTCCGCCTTCGTCTCGTTAATCAAACCGGCGGTAATCTTTTGCGGCTCAAGCAGCCGCTTCTCCTTCATCCATTCATCCGAGTGATGCTTGCTCAGATAGCGTTCGCCCGTGTCGCAGACGATGAAGACGACGATGCCGTTCTCGTCCAGATTACGCGCGACGCGGAGCGCGGCCCCCAGGTTGGTCCCCGTCGAGCCGCCGCAGAAGATGCCCTCGACGCGTCCCAACTGCCTGGACAACTCGAACGATTCGCGGTCAGTGATATTGACGACCTCATCCACGTACTTGAGTTGGACATTCTCGGGCACGACCTGTTGGCCTATGCCCTCGATCAGATAGGGCGTGACCTCTATCAGTTGCCCCGTCTCCTTGTACGTCTTGAAAATAGAGCCGTACGGGTCAGCGCCGATGACCTTGACGTGAGGATTCTTTTCCTTGAGATAACGCCCGGTCCCGGAGATGCTCCCGCCGGTGCCGAGTCCGGCGACGAAGTGCGTAATCTTGCCTTCGGTCTGCTCCCATATTTCTGGTCCAGTGGTCCTGTAATGCGCTTCGGGGTTGGCGGGGTGCGAATACTGATCTGGGTAAAATGAGTTTGGAGTTTCCCCCGCGATGCGCTTGGCCGTCTCAACATAGTGGTCTGGGGTTCCGGGCTTGGCCGTGACGGGCGTGACGACGACATCCGCGCCGAGCGCCTTGAGATAACGGACCTTTTCCACGGAAGATTTATCCGTCATGACGAAGATACAGCGATAGCCTTTGACAGCCGCCGCTAAGGCCAGCCCGATGCCCGTATTGCCGGAGGTGGCCTCGACGATTGTGCCGCCGGGCTTGAGCGTGCCAGCCTGCTCGGCTGCCTCTATCATCGCCAGGCCGATACGGTCTTTGACGGAGCCGCCGGGATTATGGCTCTCCATCTTGGCGAGCACCGTCGCCTTGATGCCATGTGTGAGCCGGTTGAGTTTGACCAGCGGAGTCCGTCCAATCAGGCCCAGTATGTTTTGATAATATTCCATAACAGTTTTCTCTTCTGCAAAATCGCGGAACTTAAAAACTCAGGATGCAATTAGATATATGAATTTTCATCTATTTTAGATTAATTCTCAATCGAAGGTAGGCCGGATAAAGATTCACCACCGCAGACACAGAGGACACAGAGTCAGCACAGAGAGTTGAATGCTGTTCTCTGTGCTGACTCTGTGCGCTCTGTGTCTGCGGTGGTGAATTGATACTTAACCTGACGCTCAATCGAGAAGCGATATGTAGGATCGCATAAATTCTTCAACCTTTCGGTTCAACCCGCAACTGGTCCAAATATGAGAGGTCCAACTCCCACTCGTGGCAACTGCGTCTATACCATATTTCAAAACAGGCTTCGATGTATAATTCGGCATCTTCCTTCGACCAGTGATTGACCCTCGCGAGATGCGCCGTCGCGGCGGCCCTTTTTCCACGCGCACCGGCCAGTCCTATGTGCTTGACCTCATGGCACGCGGGGCAGAGCGCAATGAGCCTGACCAACTTCTGGACATGCCGCTCGTCATCGTAAGCGAAAACCTCGTGACACTCGACGGGCCACTTGCGGCCCCTGCCGCCGCAAATCTCGCAGACGTGTCCCGCGCGGGCCGAGACCATCTTCTTCAGCCGCTCCCATTCCGCCTTTGAAACATTCGAGCGAACGTTTGTATACCAGCAGGTCTTCGGGACCAACTCGATGGTTAATAACTCAGGCGGGCGCACACGCTTCTCCACATTCCTGAAGACCGACGCGACGGTCGCGTGCGGCCTTCCTGGCAGAGCGAACGAGACGGAGCGAATCACACGGCTTGTCTCTGGCGCGCTCTCTTTTAGCTTGCTTTGGAATCCCTGCGCGGATGGGCCGACGCTGCCACGCCGGAGGCCAGCATCTTGAGTAAATCGCAGGTCGCCAACACGTCTCGCGCGGCGCGATGATTGCCCCCCGGCAGACCGTAACACGCGCAAGCCTGTTCCAGCGTCAAAGATTTCTTCGTGCCGATAACTTTTTTGACTAACTGCATCGCGCAGCGCCAGCCTCTCTCCGGCGATTCGTGCTGGTAACGAAAGCGCGTCGCCGCCAGCGCGCGACGGTCGAAGGCCGCGTTATAGGCGACGAGCAGTTTGCCCTCTATGTGGTTGGCGATGTCGGGCCAGATGTCGGTCCAGTACGGCGCGCTCGAAAGCGTCGCCCTGTCGAAGCGCTGGTGTTTGGATAAAGGAGGCAAAGCATTGAAGACGGGCTGGACCAGCGATTCATAAATGATACGGCCCGTCTCATCCGCCATCGCGATTTCGATAATCTCTATCGTCGGCCCGGTCCCGATCGTCTCCGTGTCTATGATTAAAGCTCTCTCGTTCAACTCGTGAATTTCGAGGGCCGGTGTATAGAGTTGTTTGATGTTGTAATGCATAAAATTTGACGGGTTAAACTTCCGACTCACATTCAACGCTCCGCGTCCATCATCTCATTGAGCATCAATTCGATCATCACTGGGTCCAGGTTCCGCTTGAAGACGACGGTGCGCGGGGGAATTCTTGCGAGCGGGTCGCGGCTCCCGCGCAATTCCTCCCAGGCGGCCAGGATAAAATTCCTGATGCCCGCGCGCTCTAACTCTTTCAATCTCTCATGCAGATGTTGCGGCGTCCAGAACCCTAGAATTTCCAGGTAGACCTGCTCTCCCTGCGGGCCGCTCAAAACAAAATCGGGGATGAAGGCGCTCTCACCCAGGTCCATTATTTCGCTCGAAGGCTCAAGCGTCCACGGTGTGTCGAACTCGGCCCACTTTTCCGCCAGCTTCTCAATCACGGGGTTCTGGTATCCCATCGCCGGAAAATAGTGCGAGCGCAACTGTCTCTGCTCGCTGTCCATCTCGAAGAAGGCGCTGCCCGCTCCCGGCTTCAACGCGATTTCCGCCCTCATGCGCCAGCCCGTTTGAAGCAGGAGCGCGGGCAGAAAAACCGCCATCTGCACCCCGTATTTCTGCGAACGATGAAACATGGAAACAGGACCATCAAGGCGTATCTCGTAACCTTCGCGCGAGTTGCCCTTGATCGTGTGAATCAGGCGATAGGTCTTAATCGCGTTGAATAATTCCCTGTAGCCTTCGGAGCTTTGCGGCAAGACCATGAGCCTCATCGCCACGCAGCGATAGAGCAACGCCTGCGCCTGCGCCACGTTATAAAGGTCCAGCAATTCCCTCTCCGTCAATCGCTCAAACTCTACCAGCTTTTGATTCTCCGGCAAGTCCGCGTAGAGACCTTCGAGGACGACTTCGGGCGCGCACCCAAGCTCGCGCGCCGCATCCGAGACGACCGCAGCGCGTGCCACCTCATCACCCACGATTGGATGAACCATGCGCGCTTTGAGAAACAGCACGCGGCGTATTTCCGCAGGGTCCGTCTCGGTGGCGGTCTCAAAGGTACAGCGGTCCATTAAAAGCTTAATCAGCCCGCGCAGGATTTTATAATCCGTGCCGACCCCTACATACTCCGCGAGCGCCTGGTCCAATTCACCGTGCGGATGTCCCTCGTGTTCGCTGAAGAGACGAATCAACTCCGCAGAGTCCTGCAAATACCCCCCGTCGCCCGCATCAATATAACGCGGCCCCGTCCGCCCGCCGCGCTGCCAACTCTGTGCCAGGTCAGCCGTCAACATAAACGCATCGCTCTCAACTCAGAACCTGGTGGTTCAGTTTAAATTTGAGTTAATTGGACATTGAGATTCACCACCGCAGACACAGAGCGCACAGAGTCAGCACAGAGATAAGATTCAATAACTCTGTGCGTCCTCTGTGTCCTCTGTGTCTCTGTGTCTGCGGTGGTGAACGCTTCTTTCATCCTCACTCAACTCACATTGACTCACTACTCAGAACTCTCAACCACAGACTCTTAATTCATCCATCTCTGCTCTTCCGTCTCTAACCTCGTCTCGCGGAACTGATCGCCGCTCGTCCGGCGCTGGCTGATATTTTCTTCTGTCGTCTCGCGCGTCACCACTTCGTAGAGGATGGCTTCCTTGTCGGGCTGCTTGCGGAGGATGCGTCCGAGCCTTTGAACGTGCTCGCGCAGCGAGCCTGAACCGGAAAGGATGATGGCGACGGAGGCCGCAGGGATATTGACGCCCTCGTTCAAGACCTTGGAGGTGGCAAGCGCGAGCACGTCTCCGGCGTTGAACGCTTCGAGCCACTGGCGTCGCTCCTTGATGCCCGTCTGGTGTGTGATGGCCGGGATCAAAAACTGCTCGGAGATGCGATAGACCATCTCGTTCTCGGCGGTGAAGATGAGCACGCGTTCCCTCTTATGACGCTGAAGCAATTCACCGAGGACGCGCAGCTTGGCCGCCGTGCCGAGGGCGACGCGCTTTGATTCCCTGTAGGCCATCATGGCCCTGCGTCCGGCCTCGCTGCGCGCGCTGGCGATGATGAACAACTGCCACCCGCGCAGGCTGCCCAGGTCTATGCGCTGCTCTCGCAAAAATTTTCGGAAGACCGCGCGCTCCTGTTCGTACGTCGCGCGCTCTTCCGGGCTGAGTTGGACGTTGATGCGGACGATTTGATAGTCAGAGAGATATTCGCCAGCGAGGTCATGAGCCTCACGCCGGTAGACTATTGGACCAATTAAACGGTCGAGGCTCTCGTCCGCGCCGTCCGCACGCTCCGGCGTCGCGGTCAGGCCGAGACGAAAAGGCGCGATTGCCATCTCGGCTGCATAACGATAGACGCTGCTCGGAAGATGATGACACTCGTCGAAGATGAGCAGGCCGAATTGATTGCCGAGGCGCTCCATCATGCGAAAGGCTGAAGCGTAGGTCGTGACGGTCAGCGCGCCGACCTCGTAATAGCCGCCGCCGATGAGTCCGACCTCCGCCTGAAAGCAGGAGAGCAGCAGGTCGTACCACTGGTTCATCAAATCAATCGTCGGGACGACGACCAGCGTCGAGCGCTTGGTCTGTTCAATCGCCATCTGCGCGACGAGGCTCTTGCCCGCGCCGGTCGGCAAGATAACGACGCCGCAACGCGAAGCCGCGCGCCACTCGTTGATTGACTCCACTTGATAAGGTCTCGGCTCGAAGAGGAGTTTGGTGGGAAAGTCGAATTGATGATAGGCGCGCGCCTCGTCTTCATAAGGCGTCTGCTGGCGAATCAGTTCCCTCACCACATGGCGATAGGACCACGCCGGAGCACGCCAGCGCATCACGCGCTCGTCCCAACGAAACGCGGACGGCACACCGCTACTCTCAGGACCAACCCCGTCCAAAAGCAGCGTCCCCGCCTCAAACCTCAACACAACCTGGGTGGAATTCATTCTCCTACAAAGCTTACATCAAAAAGCAACTATCAAGTAGGAAGGATGAAAGGTAAGGTGGAAGGCGGAAGGATGAAAGCAGAACTATTCATCTTGAATAGCCGCACTCTCATCCTTCACCCTTCCTACTTCCGACTTGCCTTTCATGCTGCCTGGGTGGCGATTCTCTGGCGCAGAAAGGAGAGCACTTCGCGCTGTTGAAGCGGGGTCAGGCTGGCGATGCTGTCCGCCTGATATTTCTTGCCGAGCCAGTCAACCAGATAATCCTCGGTCTTTCCCAGAGAGCGACAGGCGGCCAGTATCTCTACGCTCAAGTCGGACGCTTCCACGCGCGGATTAATTGGACCAGACGATTCGATAGCAACACTCTGGTTTCTCCCGTGATTCAATCCTGAACGCGAATCCGAGACACGCTCTTCATCCGAGAAGGAATTGACAACAGTTGAAGGCGACGGCGTCACCACGGCTGCGGCGGCTGTCGGGATGAGCATGTCTTCCATGTCCTGCGTGAAGAATTCGGAAGCATTGACGGCCATCAGCGTCGCGGCCACCAAAGCTCTTTTCTGGCCCATTTTTTGAATCGTGTTGACCTGGTCCGCGATTTCAGGATTGGGAACGCGGCCCACCGGCTGGCCTTCAATGGCAGCGTCTCCGGTACTGAACTTTGCGCCGCAACCGCCCTTCTTCTTAAAGCACAGCCAGCCGCCGCCGTATTCCTCCCGGCCCTTGATGATGGCCGCTTGCTTGCACTCAGGGCAGGTCCTTTGCTGTTCACGCCAGCGATATTTCTGCTCGCGCGAGTTGCAGGAACCATCCGCTTCGGCAATCAAGAGGTCGCCGCGAAAAAGCTGGCAGCGATAGAGATAATAAAAGAAAGGCTCGCCGTGATGCTCGTCTCCGGTCCAATCCTCTATGCGTTCGATGAGTTGGAAATGAGTGCTGAGGCCGAAGAATGTGGTCAGCTTTTCGGCTCCGGGCTTGAGCAGGGTCAGCTTTTCCGTCCCCGGAATGACGCCATAATCCACGTCGCGCCGGAGCACTCGACTGACAAACTCCGTGATCGTGTTGTAACGCTCGACGGCCAGTTCGATAGACATCGCGGGCATGAACTGCGCGCGGTCGGAGGGCGTCAGCGCGCCCGGCAGTTCATTCACCTGCTGTGTCGTTTCTTCATTCATAACTTTATTGGACCTCTTATCGCCCGCTCAACTTCAAGGCGCATTATCAACTCTGCCCATCCCTCGCGGCCTTGTTGCAAGGATGGAACATTGTACCAAACACAACAAATCATGTATAGCTGGTCCGATTAAAAGCAGGTAGAAAAGCGGAAGGATGAAAGCACGATGATTCATCCTGCATAGCTCTTCTTTCATCCTTCCGCCTTCATCCTTGACCTTCCGGTGTTTCCCAGTGCCCCGATTGTGCCGAGCGGAAGATGGCGTCTATGACGGTCATGTTGCGGACGGCGTCTGCGAGCGGGACTGGTTGTGCGGTTCCCTCGCGGATGGAACGCGAGAAGAGGTCTCCCTGGATGGTGTACTGGTTCGCGGGTTTGAATTCCTTCGTTCTCATTGGTCCGCCGAAGATGCCGGAAGCACCCGCGATGATAATTTGGGAGGGCTTGTCGGGCGGAGCGTTGAAGGGTATCAGGACTTCTATGTGCCCTTCAGTGCCGAAGAATTGCATGCGTTGATAGGCGCTGATTTGAGTGCTGCAAGTGAAGATGGATTGGCCCGAAGGAAAATCCATGATGGCAGAAGTGAGACGGTCAACACCCCACTCAGGGTCGCGCTCGACGAGGCCGGACACTCTCTCCGGTTCTTCATCGAAGATAAAGCGAGAGATGTTGATCAGATAACAGCCGATGTCCATCAACGCTCCGCCTCCGTACTCAGGGACGTTGCGAATGTTCGCGGCGTCGCGGTTGAAGTAGCTGAAGTAACCGATGATGGAACGCAAATCGCCGATGCGCCCCTCTTTGATGAGGGCGCGCGTGCCCGTCCACTGCGGGTGCGTGCGGACCATGAAGGCTTCCTGGATATGCACGCCCGTGCGCTTTTGCGCTTCGAGCAGTTCGAGCGCTTCGGAGACGTTAAGGCCGATGGGCTTTTCGCAGAGGACGTGCTTGCCAGCCAGCGCAGCTTTGATGGACCAGGGAACGTGCAGATGATTCGGGAGCGGATTATAGACGGCCTCTATTTGAGGGTCTGCCAGAAGTTCTTCGTATGAGCCGTAGGCTTTCGGGATGCCTAGCTCGCGCGCCACGTCACGCGCCTTCTTAAAATCCCTGGACGCGATGGCCGCGATGGTGGACCACTCCCCGCGCTGCATCGCCGGAATCACTTTGTCGAGACCAATCCTCGCAGTGCTCAGCACTCCCCAACGAACCTTCTCCTTTTTCATCCGGCCACACTTTCCTTCGTTCAAAAAAGTTCACACAAACATCACACAGGACCAGTAATTTTTCATGGCGAGATAAAGAAGAACGCCAGCGCGAGCAGGGTGTAGACGGCGATGAGAAGCAAGCCCTCGAACCACGTCGTCTCGCCATCCTGCGCGATGGAGTTGACGACGAAGGCGACCGCCGCGAGGGCTATCAGTTCGAGCGGGTTATGAAACACCAGATCCATCGGATGGCCCATGACGTAAGAGAGCAGGACCAGTATCGGCGCTGTCAGGAGCGCCATCTGGATGCTCGCGCCGACGGCGATGTTCATGACGAGGCCCATCCGGTCCTGACTCGCAAAGTAGACGGCGGAAAAATATTCTGCGGCGTTGCCGACAAGGGGAAGCACGATGATGCCTAGAAAGAAGGGGGTCAGATGAAGCGCGCCCGCCGTCTCTTCCAGCGCGCCCGAAACCAACTCCGCCATGAGGGCCACGATGGCAGTCGCGCCGAGCAGAATCAAGAGCGACCTTTTCATGGACCAGATTGGTTTTCCCTCTTCCTCGCTCCCGGCGAAAATGTCTCTGTGCGTGATAAGCGTGTAGACGAGGTTGGCCGCGTAGACGAGTATGAGGACGACAGCGACTCCGAGGCTCAAGTGCTCATCGAGGGCCGTGGGATTCTCCACACGAAGGACGCCGCGCTCTGCGTAGTCAAAGAGCGCCGGAATCATGAGCGCGATGACGGCCAGCAGGAGGAGGCTCGTGAGGAGGCCCGCGCGCTCTCGTTTGAAGGTCTGCACGGCACGGCCCCAGCTACCGACGAGGATGGCGAGGCCGAGGCCGAAGAGGCTATTGCCGATGATAGAGCCTGTGATGGTGGCCTTGACGACGCGCGTATTTCCGGCGCTGAGCACGAAGATTGCCAGTATCAATTCTGCGCTATTGCCGAAGGTCACGTTGAGCAGTCCGCCGATGACGGAACCCGCGTGTTCCGCGACCTGCTCCGTCGCGCGGCGAATCCACTCCGCTAGCGGGATGATGGAGAGCGCGGCAGAGATGAAGACAAAGAGCGGCGGAGCGCCAAAGTAATGCAGCGCCAGTGAGAGCGGGATGAGCAGAAGTAGATACGTAAATATCATCGTTCGTCATGCACCCTTTGACAGAGCGTGTTAGAAGAACTGATTAAGAAACGTCCGACAGTATTTCGATTCGCGTGTGTCGTCTAGAGTAGCGTATCTTTCATCAACTTGCACAGCATAACAAGTTTTTTATCGCTCATTCATAAGCAACTTCGCCCGCCCTAATTAGTGGTCCTGTTTACCTTGAGTGAGCATCAAAGGGGCATTCACCACCGCAGACACAGAGCGCACAGAGTCAGCACAGAATTATTGAATGCATTTCCTCTGTGCGTCCTCTGTGTCTGCGGTGGTGAATGACAGTGCCCCTTACATTCAAGACCAAACTGAATCGCGCCCCGCTCTCATTCCTCTCATCTTTAGTTGTGCTTCGTTGTATACTTCCCATCGTCTTTTCCTCTGAACATCATGCAAAGCCACATCACAAGCGGCCTCATCGCAGGCATAGACATCGGCGGCACGAAGATCGCTCTCGCTCTTGGGACAACCGAAGGAGAGATCATCTCGCGTCGTCGCTTTCCGACGCGGACGGAGATTGGCCCACGTCCTATTCTTGAGCGTGTCTTTCAAGAGATAGAAGACATGCTCTGTGAGACGCGGGCCGAACTCGCTGGCGCGGGCATCGGCTGCGCGGGGCCGCTGGACCCGGAACGCGGGCTGGTCATGTCTCCGCCCAACCTTCCGGGCTGGGATCAATTCCCGCTCGCAGAATTGGTCCAGAAACGACTGCGGGTTCCGGTCCTTCTGGACAACGACGCCAACGCCGCCGCTCTCGGTGAATACGAGCGCGGCGCTGGACGCGGCCTGTCTGACATGGTTTACCTGACCATCTCGACGGGCATCGGCGGCGGCGTCATCGTGGGCGGCAACCTCGTCCGAGGGATCGCAGGAGGAGCGGGCGAGGTGGGCCATCTCACGGTGCTGCCGTCCGGGCCGGAGTGCGGTTGCGGCGCACGCGGCTGCCTGGAAACGCTCTGCTCCGGGACCGCCATCGCGCGCCGCGCACGCGAGCGCATCGCGCAGGGCGCGAGCAGCTTCATCCCTTCAATGGTCTTGCATCCTTCAGAAGTAACGGCGGAAACGGTCGCCGTCGCGGCGCAACGCGGAGACACGCTCGCACGCGAAATCTGGGACGAGACCATCTATTATCTCTCAATCGGCGTCGCTAATATTATTTCGGTGCTCGCGCCCGAAGCGATCATCATTGGGGGCGGTGTCTCTTTGTCCGGCGAACAACTTTTGGGACCACTCCGCCGCATGGTCGCAGAGCGCGTGCATATGCTGCCCATCGAAAAAATAAAAATCGTCCACGCAGCCCTCGGAGAAGACAGCGGAATCCACGGCGCGCTCGCCCTCGGAAGGAGAAGAGTCAAGAGTCTGGAGTCAGGAGTCTAGAGTCAAAAGAAGTGTGGAAGTTTAAAGGACTCAAGTTTGAAGTTGAAGGCGAGCGGTTTTTGACTCCGGACTCCAGACTCTCGACTCTTCTTCAGTTTCGGAGTCGGTTGATTTTGGCGGCGAACTGGTCAACGTTGTCCCGCTTGATGACGAGTGTGGGGATGAGAATCTGTTTGCTGGCGGGGATGGCGTCGCGTTGGCCCTGGAGGACTCTCGCCAGGAGGCGAACGGATTGATAGCCGAACTCGTAAGGTTGCTGAACGACGGTCGCGTAAATCGCTCCTTCCCTGATTCCGGCGAGGGTCTGGCTCTCTTCATCAAAGCAGATAATCTTGACCTGGCCCACCTTGCCAGCGTCTTTGACGGCGCTCAGGATGGCTGGACCATTATAGGCCCAGAGGCCGACGAGCGCGGCGACATCCGGGTATTTGATGAGCGTGTCAGAGGCGTTAGATTTTGCTCGCACGCGGTCCGTATCGTCCGAACGCAGGTCCAGTATTTCCACCTTTGAACCGGCGAGCGCTTCCTTCATTCCCTCATAACGCTCCCGAGCGTTCTGCGCGTCCGGCTTGCCAACGAAGACCATAATCTTACCGCCACCGGGCAGAGCCTCTTTAATCAATGCGCCGAGTTGGCGACCGGCGGCTGGATTGTCAGTGCCCAGATAACAGAGGCGGTCGCTGTCGGGCGCATCGCTGTCCTGCGTCATGAGCAGCGTGCGCCGCGCGGTCTCGTTGAGCATCTGCGCCTGGCTCAAAGGGTCCACAGGGCTGATTGCCACGCCGTCAATGCCTTTCGCGAGCAGGTCATCCAGAATATGTTTCTGCTCGATGGCCGTGCCGTCCGAGGGAATACGAAATTCAACTTCGACGTTATCCAATTCCTCATCCGCCTTCTCGCAACCTCTGCGCGCGATGGTCCAGAAATCCGCCGCGTTGTTAGTCACGAAAGCCACCTTGAATGTCCTGCCCGGCATCCCGGATTTCGAGCAGGCCAACAGGAGCATCGCGGGAAGCATCAGGCCACAGAGCGAGAGAACCAGGTAACGTGAATTCGACATCAGCGATGACATCTCTTCAACCCCGGAGGGGTCTTTTCAACACGCCTTCAGTTGGTGTGGACGGAGGCAAACTTGCTGGCGAGGACGAGGCTCAGAGCGCCCATCAGTGTCGGCTGCGCGCCGAGGGTCGAGGCGATGACGCGCGCGGGCGGCAGGCCCAGGCAGATGTTTTCCGCCACCGCTTCCGTGATGTCGTCAACAATCAGAGGCCACGCACGCACGATGGAGCCGCTGACGATGACCGCTTGCGGGCTGAGTCCCTTAATCAGATTCGAGATACCGACGCCCAGATAATGAGCCGTCTCGCGCAGGGCAGTCCGCGCGTTGTTCTCGCAGTCGAGCGCGCGTTCAACCAGTTGTTTGAAGTTCAGTTCGTGAAGACCATTCTCCGCGCCGTTGAGTTGCAGGTAACGCGCGAGCGCGGCCCTCTCCGAAGCGAAAGATTCCCAGCAGTTATAACTGCCGGAAGCGCAGGCGACGGGAGCGCCCGCGCCTATCGTCATGTGTCCGAACTCGCCCGCAGACCCGAACTCGCCTCTATACACCTGCCCGTCAAAGACGATGCCCGTGCCGAGTCCCTGTTCGACCAGGACCATGATAAAGTCGCGCGTCTCGCGCACTTCGGGGCGACCGAACCAGAGTTCCGCGAGCGCCGCCGCGTTAGCATCATTGTCAGCCGTGACGGGCAGATGGATGGCCTCCGACATCTCTTTTGCGAGGGCCACGTCGTGCCATTTGAAATGCGGCACGTAAACAGTATGGCCCGTCTCAGGGTCAACCAGTCCGGGGATGCTGATGCCGACGCCCTCTATGGTTCCCTTGTTCCGCTTGTTCAACTCACGCACGCGGTCAACGATGTGGTCGAAGTTTTTTTTAAAGTCGGGACTGGTGGCAAACTCTTCCTGCTCTAAGACTCGACCGGCGAGGTCGCTGGTGGCGATGATGGTCCGCGTCGTGCCGAGGTCCACGCCGATGGCGACAGGACCGGCGGCGCGTATGCGCAGGAGCGTCGGTGGACGGCCACCCGTGGACTCGCCCGCGCCGATTTCTTCGACCAGCCCGTAGTCCTTCAACTCATCCACGATCAGCGAAATCGTGGAACGATGCAGCGCGGTCTTGTGCGCTATCTCGGCGCGCGAGATGGGTTCTCTTTCGCGCACGAAGTTGAGCACGATCTGACGGTTGATGTCACGAATTGTATTCGGGCGCGCGACATTGGCCCTTTTTAGGTTTATTCGTCGCACAATAATGGCGGCTCCTGGCGAAGAGAGGCTTCGCCATTTCACGACTGTCTTTGAAGCAGAAGATAAAAGAGCGAGGCGGTATAAGCTTTCACACTGGCCGGAGTATAAGTAGTACAGGTGAGACTGACAGTCAACACTTTTCTCAAGCCGCACTGGCGAAAAGGACGGACGGATGACTGATGACCGATGAAGAAAAGCAACAGAGGACCGGGGGCGCTGCCCACGGCTCTCATATTCGGCCCTTACAGGGCACAGGCGGCTTTTCAGACACCGCTCTATATCATTGATGAAGGATTTATTGGCCCACCTTCAACCAGCCTTCGCGTATCTTGAGTTGGTCCGCCGTCGGTTGCGGCATGGAGACTAAATGATAGCCCAACTCTTCGTGTGCGCCGACTTTCAGAGGGATTTCTTTTTCCTCGCCTTCATGCTTGATGGTCAGCTTGATGGTCGCGCCCGCCAACTCGTTAAACTTGATGAGCCGAAGTTCCTGGCCGTTGATTTTCATGATGGTGTCACCGACCATCAGCCCCGCCTCGGAGGAGGGCGAGTTGGGTTCGACGTTGCTGATGTTAAAGCCGCCGTTCTTGAAGCGCCCGCCAAATCCGAAGACAGGCCCTTTCTCCATCTTCTTCTCGACATGATACCCTGCGTAACCGTAAACCGTATCGTAGGGCGGCACTTCGACGCCCCACACGTAACGGCGATAGAAATCATGATAGTCCTGCTTCGTCAGACGATTGACGACGCCGATCATGTCCTCCATCGAAAAGCCCTTGCCGCGCTGGTAAAAATCTTTATAGAGCGCGCGCATGACATCGTCCAGGCTCGCTCTTCCGGCTGTGTCGTGGCGAATAGAAAGGTCCAGTAATGCGCCGAGGTTTTGGCCCTGCGTGTAATAGGAGATGCCGAACGCGACAGGAGTATCATAACCGACCCAGGTTGAAGCGGAAGATTCAGCGGGCGAGATGAAGCCGCGCGCCTCGTTATTTTCGACGCCGCCGATGGCGTCTCCGGCACGCGCCAGAAAATCTTCCTGTTTCATCAACCCCGCGCGATAGGTTCCGACATTCCCGTAGTAATTCGTAAAGCCTTCGGAGACCCACAGGAGCGGGCTTTCGTTCTCGCGCGAATAATCGTAAGGCCACATCTCGACGGGGCGTATGCGCTTGACGTTCCAGAGATGAAAAAATTCGTGGGAGGCCGTGCCGATCATCTGTTCGGGTTGGGCTATCTCTGCGGGCGGAGCGAAGCTGACGTGCGAGTTGAGATGTTCGAGCGCGCCACCCGCGTTCGATTCGGGCGGAGTGAAGAAATAGAAGTAGACGTACTTTTCATAAGGGAGTCCGCCGAAGATGGCGCTCTCCGCGCTGGCGACCTTGCCGAGCATCGTCGCAAACTTCTGCGACTTATCGGCGGAGAACGCGCCCGCCGGAGTGGCGACGAAGTAATGAGACTTGCCTTCGACCTCGAAGCGCGTCACGTCGAAGTTGCCCATCTCCGTCGGCGCATCCACCAGAGTATCGTAATCCGGCGCGGTGAAAACCAGAGGGTCCGAGGTCTCCTTGAGAGCGGAGATAATCTTCCAGCCCTGCGGCAAGACGAAGCGAACCATGCTCGGACTCTCTCTATGTCCGACGGCCATGAGGAACAGTTCCGTCCCGGTGAAGAAGGCGAAGTCCTTGCTCACCTTCGCCTGGTTGAGCGCGAGCACGTTGGCGCGATAATCAAACTCGATGTTGAGCTTGTCCAATCCTTTCGTCTCGACGCTCCAGGTCTGCTTGCGCGTCATCATGTGCGGCAGCGGCGTGCCCTTCGCGTCCGTAATCTTGAGGCGCAGGATATTCTTTCCGTAGTTCTCTATCGTGTACCAGCCGGGCGTCCAGGTCGGCAGAGAGAGTTCCATGCGCGGCTGTTTAATATTCTTCACATTGGCCGTGACGTGAAAGAGGTTGGTCTCAGGATTCTGGACCTCCACCGTATAGTCCACGCGGAAGGCGCTGTCCTGGCCGGGGACCGCCGCCGCGCCCGTCAGGATCAGGCAAAAGGCCAGACACAGTAGAGACGCGGGCAAAGTTTTTCGGAACATCATATTCTCCCTCAACGATTAAATCATGAAGCGGTCCGGTTCGCTCGTCTCAACGATTGATTGGACCATTAACGAAAATGTGCGCGAAGTGCGAGGCAAGCCGGGCCAGGCCCTTGAAGGTATCTTTCGATTCTCAATTGTGCGCAGGCTTCTCTATCTCTCGAACAGGCACGAAGCGGTCGTGCTCAAACTTATAGTAGTATGTGCCATTCCCTTTCTCATTGCGCGCGCCGGTGAAGATAATCAGTTTACTGTCCAGGCGAAAGTCCACCGGCTCAAAGTTATCACCCACGTCAAAGGGCCAACAGCAAATAGTGAAAGGCAGAGAGCGTATGACCCCCGTCTTCGCATCAATGACATAGCCCATCACGCATCCCGCGCCGCATCCCCAGGTGGCGAGAATGTAGTGACCCGCGAAATTCGGACGTTTGTCGGCGGCATCTCTCAACATGGTGCGATACATTCTGGAATCGCGGGTCAGGACCAGCGGCGCGGTCTTGCCTGCGTATCGCTCCGCGACCGGATAATCTTTGAACTGGGGCACTCTCGTTTGTGCGCTCGTACTCGCCGTCGCGCAGATGATAAGCACGGCTGGCAGGAATAGCACGGCTCTGGAAAATATAGTTGACATGATTTCGCTGTGCTCCTCTGAGATGGCCTTCCTCTTGGCGCGCTTCCGGGCCGCGCGTGTGAAAAGAGAGAGAGAATGAGTAATCACTCGAACTGCTTCTTGAAACTCTCGAATTGCTCGCGCAGATACGCGACTTCGCGGCGGAGAGTTTCGACTTCGGCTTCCAGCCTTGAAATCTTTTCGTTCTCGGCGCGGACTTCCATGACGGCTGCCTCTGCGCGCGGCGCTCTCGGATGTTCGACGGCAGCAGCGGCGACAAACGCGACATCTCCCGCGAGCAGTTGCGCGTAACGCGCCTCCTTCTGCCCGGACATGCGCGGCAGCCTGGCGACCAGCGCGGGGTCGTCATGCGCCATCAATTTTTCCAGCGTGGACTCCACTTCCGTGAGGTCCGCGAATTCGTAGAGCCTGCCCGTGCGCCCGCGTATCTCCCCTGTGGTCTGCGGGCCTCTCAGCATGAGGACGCACATCACTGCGAGTTCCGGCGGCGCGAGATGAAAAATCTCCGTCATCACATGCTTGTACTTGGGCACGCGGCTGTCGCTGCCGTAAAAGACGTACGCCAGATTCTTTTCGCGCAAACTCTCTACGGCGCGCGCGACCGTTTTTTCATCGTAGGAGACGACCGGTTCTCTGTTGGAAAGCTGGTTACAGGCGTTGACCAGAGCATTGAGCGTGAGCGGGTAATACTCCGGCGTCGTGACCTGCTTTTCGATTAAAGAGCCGATGACCCGCACTTCAACTTCATTCAGTAAAGCATCCACGATAAGCCATTCCTTTATGATTCGCGTTCGCGCTGAATTATAAACGGCTCACGCCGGTGCTCAAAGGCCCAAAGATGAATTACACCATAAGGGTCACGGAGAAGACGATTTCAAGCACGCGATTCCTTCGAGGGCCGCGCACTTGAAGAGACCGCGCACGGGCTAAAGCAAAGATTTTCAAGCGAAAAAAGCGAATCCGCGCGTCTCATGAAAGGCCATGCGAGGGCGTGTTAATCAGTGGCACACACGTTGCAAACACGCTGTGGACAAGGGGGAAATAGTTTATGAAGAAGATAGCGATAGCCTTTATGAGTCTCATCCTGCTCGCGGCGACTGCCTTCCCGGCGGCGGCCTGCTCGCGTCATTCGAGGGGACATCATGCACGGTATGCTCGCACGGCCTACAGCAGCCGCTACAATAATTCGCGGCGCGCTTATTACAGTTACAACCAGCCGCGCGGGCGTTCATTCTGGCAGAAGCACAGAGATAAGTTAACGACGGCGATGGGCGCTGGCGGCGGCGCACTCATCGGCGGTCTCATCGGTGGCAAGAGGGGCGCGGGCATCGGCGCTCTCGCGGGCGGCGGCGGTTCGGCGCTCTACACCTACAAACTACGCAATCGTCATCGCCGCTACTGAGGGTTTTTAACCTCAAGAGCGTTGATGAAAACAAGATCGGTCGCCCCTGCTAAAACGTAAGTGAGCGACCGTCAATAGAGGCTCGGATGAGAAGGGGAGAGCTCATCCGAGCCTCTATTTATGTTCGAGTTCCTGATGAGCAGAGAGAGAGAGAGAGAGACAGCCTTGAGTAAACGAAAGCCCCGAAGCGGCGACTTAATCTTGATGAAAGATGGCCGCCGCTCCGGGGCTTTGGAGCGCGGAAATTTTGGATTCGGGCCTGCTCTTTAGTGGATGGTTTGGTCAGACTTGAGAGCCATCCGTTGCCAGAGAAGATTTTCGTCCGGGAAGGTTATTTCCCGTTCTTCACGAAGCACGAGCGCGGCGGCGACGATGGTATCTAAATCCTTAAAGACACCCTCGCAGGGAGGACACAGCGCGAGATGCGCTCTCACAAACGCCCGTCTCTCTTCGTCGAGCGCGCCATCATGAAACTCGCTGAGCATGGCGAGACTTTTTGCACATTCTAATTCGGTCATCCCTAATCCCTTTTCAATGATATTTCCGTGACAAATCTCATACGCATCTTTGGTTGCTAGTTGAGGGCTGCCTGTTGCCTGATGAGGTCCCTTAATTTCAGGCGTGCCTTGTGCAGTTGTGATTTGGAAGTCCCCTCGGAGATTCCCAGTATCTCCGCAATCTCGCCGTGCTCGTGCCCTTCGACATCGTGAAGGACAAAGACGCTGCGATAGCCGGGCGGCAGTTTGCTGATGGCGTTCTCCAGAATAATCCTGTCCACCACGGGCATACGATTCTGGTTTTCCGTTCCCTTGACGATCTGGATGGGAGTTTCGCCGTCGTCGGTGGTGAATTCCGGGCGGCTCTTGCGACGGCGAAAGTGCATCAGGACCTGATTGACGGTCAGGCGATGGAGCCAGGTGGTAAAGGCGGACTCGCCGCGAAAGCTGCCCACGGTCTTGAAGAGATGCGTGAAAACTTCCTGAGTGAGGTCTTCGGCTTCCTCCGGGTTGCTGGTCATGCGCAGGCAGAGCGCATAGACGCGGCGGAAGTGGCGCTTGTATAAATCCTCGAACGCCGCGATGTCGCCAGCGGCGGATTTTTGGGCCAACTCAATATCGGTCGGCTGCGGCTTCCCAACCTCGCTCACGCTCAAGCACCATTCCCCCTCGCCATACTCCGTGCTGCTGAAAGAAAGATTCTCTCTCAGATACACGCGAATTAGCAAATGCGAAAAGCAAGTCGGAAGCAGGAAGGCGGAAGGATGAGAGAGCGGCTATGCAAGACGATGAGCTCTGCTTTCATCCTTCCGCCTTCATCTTTCCGACTTGCTCTTCTAGGGTGCGGTGACGACGAGTTGGGCTTTGTTGGCGGCCTCGCGCGAGTCGAAGAGAATTTGCGTGGTGTTCGTCGCGGTGCTGTTCTTGAGGGCGAAGCTGACGACGCGCTGAGTTCGGACTTAACGTAAGTGGTGATGTCTAGGTCGTACCACTTGGCGGTCGTGCCAACGACAGGGACGCTTTGGAGGACGACTCCTGTATCTGCGGGTTTATTGGTCCAGGTCCGCGCGGTCTCGGCCCAGTTGGTGACGGAGACCTGGTAGACGTTGAGAGGCACGCTGGCCGCCTTGTTATCGCTGAGACGACCGTAGCCGCGCAGCAGGACTTTCGTCGCGCCGCAGAAATTGCTGAGATCGAACTTGAGGTAAGTCTGGTAGTTGCCGCCGGATTTGAGGCGCGTGATGAGTTGTGCGTTGGTGCCGAAGTTGGTGTTGGTGTTGCCGTCAAAGACGTAAACATCCGCGCTCGGATTGAGCGTCGTGAGGCTTGCCCGTGCGGTGAAATTGACGCCCGCCTGATTGCTCAGGAGGCTCGTGAACTGCGCGTTGGCGGGCGTCAAGCCGAAGCCCGTTTTGGACGGCGTGACGGTGTAATTGTTGAGCGAGACCACTGCGTTGAAAACGTAATTGCCGCTCGTGTCCGTCGTCATCGTCAGCGACTGACCGCCTGAGAGGGTCACTGCGACGCCGCTCATGCCAGCGCCGTGGGCCTGTGCTGGCGCAACTCGCCGCCTTTAGTCTCAAGCAGGAGATTTCCTTCCGCGTCGAGGCGTAAGGATTGCGCGCCCTCTAGGTTGAGCCGGATGGATGCGGGGTCCGCTCCCGCCGCGAGGTGAAAGTCATACTCAAGCTGCTGCTGGTTGCCGTGATAGACGAGGTCAATCCCGTCCGTAAACATTCGTGTCCTCGACCGCTCCATAGGTCTTGATATTCGTGCGCCAGTTCGCGCGCTGGTTGCCTATGAGATAGTTGGCATGGCCCGCGAGTTGGTCCTGCCCGCGAAGCTGCGTCCGCGCGTTCGCGCCGGAGAGTTTGAGTCGCAGCACATCTGAGGCGTTCGTCTTGTGCAGAGCGATGACGGCCTCCGTCTCCGTGAGAAAAAGATTGTAGCCGGGGCCGCGCGAGAGAAAGCGCACGCGCCCGTCCGTCTGCCCGCGATTCTCTTCAAACTGCAAGGGCAGCTTTCCGTATGCGTCGCGGGCCGCGCTCGCCTGTGCGCTCTTGGGAGAGGCTGCGGGTCCGTCCGACGAGTGCTGGTTTTTGTCAGAGTCGAGACGAGAAGTGTTAGTCCTGGCGGCGCTCCCGATGCCGCTCCACGCGGTCAGGAAGATGAGGGACATGAGTGTGAAGAGCAGACAGAGAGGTATCCTTTGAGTACGAGGGTTCATGTTGAGGTGCGCTTCTGGTTGGGGGTTGTCAGTTAAAGCGACCAGCTTTCAGAGTGGGAGAAAGCGTCTCAGCTAAAGCTACTCAATCTGATTGGATTGACCGGTCAAAAAAATTTCCGCGCGGGTTCGACATCAAAACCACCTGCCGGGCCTACGCCAAAAGGCCGTCTTTCAAGACCAATGGCGATTCCAAGTGAGATGCCATTCGGATGCCCCGGCAAGTTTCAGGCCAACGAGAGGAAGGGTGAAGGGTGAAGGATGAAAGCGTGTCTATTCTAGATGAGCAGTTAACGTCGGTTCTTGATAAGAGTAAGTGAAATTCTAAGCTTCTTAGGAGCGTCATGTTCTCGCATCCCAGCATCTGAATCTACAAAGCCGCTTCACTCAGATTCACTCTCCAACCTCTTTAATATTCCCCGCATAACTTCCGCATGAGGCGAGCCAAGTCTCTCAAAGATGCTCAAGGCTTCATGATACAAACGTGCAGCTTCAGTATTATTGTCTTCTCGCTCTGCCAGTGTTCCTAATGCCCATAAAGTAAGAGCTATGCCGCTCTGATTGCCGAGTTTCTTTGAAATCTCCAGGCTCTCATCGTACAGCTTGCGTGCCTCTTCTAATTTTCCTTTAGCTTGTGCAAGCCGCCCTAGTTCATGCAAAGTGCTAGCGATGAGGCTCTGATTGCCGAGTTTCTTTGAAATCGCCAGACTCTCATCGTACACCTTTCTTGCCTCTTCTAACTTTCCTTCAGCTTGCGAAATTGCTGCCAAGTGATGCAAAGTGTTGGCGATGATGTTCTGATTGCCGAGTTTCTTTGAAATCTGCAGGCTCTCATCATACACCTTTCTTGCCTCTTCTAATTTTCCTTGTTCTTGTGCAAGCTTTCCTAGCTGATGCAAAGTGCTGGCGATGAGGATCTGATTGCCGAGTTTCTTTGAAATCGCCAGACTCTCATCGTACAGTTTGCGCGCCTCTTCCACCTCTCCTCGCTCTTGATACATCGCTGCTACATTGTGCGTAAAAGCTGCAATCTCTCTTTCAACCGCCGAGTTGCGCGCCGCGTTGAGAGCCTGCTTGTTTCGATGTATGGCTTCATCCCAGTAGCCATGCACGCTAAGCATCCCGCTGGCGGGTCCAGCCAATAAATAGGCAATGACATGCACGCTGTTCCAATCTTTTAAACTAAACGCCACATCCATCGCGCCCAGCAAGTTATCCCGCTCCGCTTCCATCGCTGCATAATCTTCGGGCGTCGGCTGCGAGTGGGCTAGAGCGTAATGCACAAAGTACGCGACGAATCGCTGGCCGAAATCGGCGGCGCGGTTGTCTCTGGACAGGTGCGCCCTGGTCAGTTCGCGTGTTAGACCCTGGATGGTCAGGCGGCCTCCCGGCACAGCCTTGGCTAACCAGAGAGCGGCGAGATTCTTGACCGCTTCGTTGAGGCGTCCTATGTCGTCGCCAAAGCCTGCGACCTCTGCCAACGCTGCACGCGAGGCATCCGGCACGAAGAGCGAGAGCGCGAGCAACGCGGCGCGTCCGTCCTCTCCGACCTGCTCCAATTCAAAGGAGCGGTTAAAGACGCGTTGAGCAGCATCACCCGTGCCGTGCGATAGTTCGTTCAAGACCGTCTCGGCCTCTTGCGCCAAGTCAATCTGCGCCACCACCCATTGCAGGACCAGCGGGTTACGTTCGGACGCCTGCATGATGCGGTCATGGTCGAGTCCCGCGAAAGCGTTGGGGTCGTTGGCCTGCTCTATCAAGCGTCGCAAGAAATCGTCAGCCTCTTCGGGCGTCATCACGGCAATCGGAATATTACGCGCTGGATTAACTCTTTGCCGGGTCGTGATGAGCGCGGGACAGTTGGCGCGTTGGTAGAGGAATTCGACGCAGCGAGTCTGTTCTGCGGGCTTAATCGTCTCGAAGTTGTCGAGCACGACCAGCGTCGCCGGAGCGGCAACCAGCGCACGCACCTGTTCCTCTTTCTGCGCGGGAGCGAGCGGGCGCAGGTCCGCGCGGCCCAACTGCGTCACGATCTCATCGAATAAGGTCGGGAGAGCGAAGACCTCACGCCCGCTCGCGCTAATCCATACGATGCGATTGGCGAACTCCGCCAGCAGGGCGCGTGCCGTCTCCGCCGCGAGCGTCGTCTTGCCCACGCCGCCCGGTCCACTGAGCACGACCAGTTGATTCTTCCCCGGCGCGAGTTCTTCCTTCAGACGCTCAAGGATGTCGCGCCCTTCTGTGTCCCTGCGCGCGACGAAGCCGACGACGGGAGGGCGCGGGATGTTTACCGGCACAGAGACTACGCTTGAGGAAGAGTCCTGCTCGCCGCGAGGTAAAGGCTCATCTTTGATGGTCGCCAGCAGGACGCGATAATTGTCCGCGAATCTGGAGCCGTCCTGAAAATCAATGCGGTTGATGTATTGCAAGAAGGCGGGAATCTTACTGGCGCGCAGATACAGAGGTATCAGGCGTGTCTCTTGCTCCGTGATGTCAATGTGGAGTGCGACGTACCTTTCGACCCTGACCCATTCCGACTCAGCCGATTCGGGCGACATGATGAGACAGACTTTGCGGCTGCGCGGCAAAGCATGTTCGAGACGCTCAGGAATTGACTCGCCGGGTTTGATGTCCCACGGCGCGAAAAAAACTTTGAGCCTTCTGCCCTGCCAGTGCTCCCGTTCAAGCAGCGTCGCGAGATGCCTGGCCCAGGCTTCGTCAGCCCGGTTGTAGCTGATGAAGGCGTCGTATTCGTAATCAATCGTGTTCGTCATGCAGTGAGGCTCCCCGGCATTTGATGATGACCAAAGCGTGCCTGTTCATGCTCATGGTGATTATAGATGACGAATGCCTGAGAACACAGAAACTTTTATAAGTACTCGGACAGAATTGGATGAAGGTGAGAGAGTCTGGTAGTCAGTACCGCCTGCTTAAGCCGGGCGGGTCTCAACGCACTGCACCCGCCCGGCTTAAGCAGGCGGTACTGACATGAGTTACTGACATGAGTTACTGTCATTTACATACAGCAATAAAAGAAGATGGCGCGCTGAATGGTCCAGCGCGCCATGTTTCTTTCTTTCAGTTCAGGCCCGTGGGCGAGTTTGCTTATTGACCGCACTCGCCGTTGTTGTGTGTGCGGATGGGGCTGAACCTGTCCTGATATTCCGCCGAGGTGATGAAGGCGCAGACCATCGCGCGGTAGTTGTTCTGGACTTTGTTGTTGAGTACATCGAGCCAGAAAAGGTAGCCCGCTTCTTCAGGCTCGCGGCGCAAGTAACTGAAGTACTGCATGAGGACGAACGCGCGATTGTGTTCGTTCTGTTTGAAGCTCTCCGATTCGACCACTCCTCTCAATACGTCGGAGCGTGCCGCGCCGTTGCTCATGGCGTTGATGTAATACTGGCGCTCCAAAGGACTGATGAGGAGTCCGGCCTGATCGAAGAGCCGGTTGACGAACTGCTCGTTTGAGAGCGTCGAAGGATAAGCACGCTTGAAATCCTCTCGCTCGACAAACTCGTTGACGAACATCGTCTTGTTGACTTCCATGACTGGTCCACCAACAACGCGGCTCCGGTCCAGCTTGAATTCGCTGTAACTCGGTCGCGTGCCGAAGGCGGCCTTGTGCAGACCGTAGACGAAGAAGCCCGTCTCCTGAAATTCTTGTTCAATAACGAAAGCGGCGGAGACATCTACCCGCTTTTGCCTGATGCACGCTTCGTCTCCGTTGCAATTTCTAATCTGCGCGCTCCAGTAATCGAGTCCGCCCTGGTCCGCCTCACGATCAAGGAAATCCACGTACTGCTGACGCACGAAGAATTCCGTCGTGTCCAGCGGATTGGCCGTCGGGGCTGACGCGGCAGCCGTGAAGGGCGCGTCCGCTCTCAAGCCGTTGAGAGAGAAAGAGCGCGTGGCGGGGCTGAAACTGTAGTTGGCCCTCTCAGGCGTGAGAGTATAAAAGCCACCGGCCTCCACGTCTGCAAACGAATACAACCCGTTGCTGTCCGTGATGGCGCGCGCCGCACGCGAGCCGTCCAGAGTGACTGTCACTCCTTCCAAGGGATCACCGCCCGCATCCGTGACCCGTCCGGTGATGAAACCGGGCGCGGCTGTCGGTCCCGGACCAAGCGCAACGACGAACGGAGAGAGCGAAGGCGTCTTTGCGCAGACCAGCTTGGCGGCGAAGTCTTGACCGGAAGTGCGGTCAACCAGCGAACCGCCCTCGCTGTGTAGGACCTTCAACTGCTTGAAAGAATTCTGGTCCGTGATGGAGGGCACGTTGAAACAGATGTTGATGGGCGAGCCTGCGCTGGCCGTATACGTCGCACTCGTCGTGATGTCATAAGCCGGACCAGTTAAGGTATAGCCTGCGGGCGCTGTGCCCACCGTACTCGGATCAACGGGCGTGACGGTGGTCGTTCCTGTTGTATCCACTTGCGGAAAATTTATGTTGGCATCGCCCGCCAGTATCCTGACATTAGAGCCAGCCGTCGTCGGCGCTGTTGCGGTGGTCGGGAAATCAATGTCCGTGACCGGGTGAAGTTCTATCTGGTTGGGCGCAGCGCCCATCTGCATGTGCGCGAAATCGAAGAACCCGATGCCAGTAATCCTGACGGGCACGTTGGCCGTCTGGAAACCGTTCGTGGCTGTAAACTTCGCGTTGAACTTGCAGCGCGCCTTATCAATCCCCGCGAAGAAAGGACTCGTTGCGCTGACGCAAGGCGGCGACGCTCCCGGATACGGAATCTCAGAGATGAGCGTGTTGCCAGCCCCATCCTGCACGACTATGTGATAGTCCGAATCGTCCTCCTGTTTGAAGACGGTCGCGGTCCCGTTAATCACCCATTGAGTAGTCTCATAAGGCGCGACGCGGTTGTTGGGCGGCGGAGTCGGATTCGGAGAAGGAAAGCTTCGCAAGGTGGCGATGGTAGTCGGCGTCGCCGAGTTAATGTTGACTAAAGAAGCATCCGGGTCCGTCCCGGTCTTGACGGACCAGCGTTCGACGCCGCAACTATTCGGCACGGGGCTGGGCACAGCGCAAGCTCCGGGCGAGGGCGAAGGCGACGGAGAAGGCGAGGGACTCGGCGTCGGGTTGGCGCAATCCGTGATGGGCGAAGCGCTGTTGCGCGGATTCGGAGCACCCGACACGAAGTTCGCAGAGTTGCTATCCGTATCCATGCAGCCATTGCCGTTTCTCAAATCGGCTGTCGTGTTCGTGAGAACCGGGGCCGCCGTGCCTTCAGAACAATTCGCGCTCCCGTAGCCAACCAAATCAACCAGCGTGCCGCCGCTCGGACAAGAGCCTGTCAGCGCCGTCGTGCTGCTGTTGAGCAGCACCTTGCCGTTCGTCGCGCTCATGGCGATACCGCCGCTCGCATCCGGCGTCGGCAGATTGGTCGTGCCGCCCGTACCCGCAGCTTCCTGGACCAGATAATAATGACCCGGCTGAATGACGCAGGTTCCGGGCGTGGTCGAAGCGCACAGGTTAGTCTGTAGCGGGACAGACACGGTTCCAGCGCCAAAGTTTCCGGCGGAACTCGCGTACTGCACGGACCAACCGGAAACATCAACCGCCGTACTGCTCAGGTTGAAGAGTTCGATAAAATCGTTTTTATAAGTCGAGCCGCCGTTGCCGCCGCCGCCATAGACCTGGCTAATGACGATGTTGGTGGAGACGGCTTCAGCCGGTTGGATAATCCGCAACGACCTATTGACCAGCGCGACGATGATGATGACCGCGATTATGATTGGGACTAAGAGCAGGCGAACGTTCGGGCGCATGAATGTCCCGGAGTGACCGTGTGGTTTGAGCATGACGGATGCAGTAACCTTTCATTTTGTATGTCTAAGATTGAGACCGGGCGCTTCTCTGGCGGAAAGACGAAGATCGTCCGGCAAAACTTTTCAGCAGCCCCGACGATAGAAAAGCTTGTCAGACTACTAGCGAGACTCGTAGATAGGACCGGGCATTAAGGGGAGAGTCCTGACTACGATGTTTCAAGAACCGGCCAAAAGGAGGATGCGTTCAGCTTAAATAGGTCCAGGAATAATGTCAACGGAGAATGGCTTTTTTGGGCCAATAATTAATCGGCCCAATTATCGCGGCGCGCACCTTTGACAAAAAGAGAGAGGCCGGGCGCGCTACATGTTCATAGCGCGCCCGGCCCCTCTCTTTCAGACAGTGCCGTAACTCCTAACGGATATTCATTCTCAGTGTTCCAACTCGACGCCTTCCGGCAGGTTCCCCTGGTAGACCTGCGCGCCAGCGGCGATGAATTCCCTCGCCTTCTCCTTCATCCCGACGCCCAGCGCCTCTCCCTCTTCCAACTCTTTCTGCGCCGCGTAATCCCTCACGTCCTGCGTAATCTTCATAGAGCAGAAGTGTGGCCCGCACATAGAGCAGAAGTGTGCGAGTTTCGCGCCCTCCTGCGGGAGCGTCTCGTCGTGATACTCGCGCGCCACTTCCGGGTCGAGCGCGAGATTGAATTGGTCCTCCCAGCGAAACTCGAAGCGTGCCTTCGAGAGCGCGTTGTCACGCCCTTGCGCGCCCGGATGGCCCTTCGCCAAGTCAGCCGCGTGCGCCGCGATCTTATATGTGATGACGCCGTCCTTGACATCCTTCTTATTGGGAAGGCCGAGGTGCTCTTTCGGCGTCACGTAGCAGAGCATCGCCGTGCCGAACCATCCAATCATCGCCGCGCCTATCCCCGAAGTGATGTGGTCATAGCCGGGCGCGATGTCCGTCGTCAGTGGGCCAAGAGTGTAGAAGGGAGCGTCCCGGCAGACTTCCAATTGACGATCCATGTTCTCCTTGATGAGATGCATGGGCACATGGCCCGGTCCTTCTATCATCACCTGGCAATCCATCTCCCAGGCAATTTTAGTCAACTCGCCGAGCGTCTCCAACTCCGCGAACTGCGCTTCGTCATTGGCGTCCGCGATGGAACCCGGACGCAGTCCGTCGCCCAGCGAGAAGGAGACATCATAGGCCGCCATGATTTCGCAGATGTCTCTGAAGCGCGTGTAGAGAAAGCTCTCTTCATGATGGGCCAAACACCACTTCGCCATGATGGAGCCGCCGCGACTGACGATGCCTGTGGTCCTCTTAGCGGTCAGCGGAATGTAAGGCAGGCGCACGCCCGCGTGAATCGTGAAGTAGTCCACGCCCTGCTCCGCCTGCTCTATGATGGTATCGCGGTAGACTTCCCAGGTTAGTTCTTCGGCCTTGCCACCAACCTTTTCGAGCGCCTGATAAATGGGCACAGTGCCGATGGGCACTGGCGAGTTACGCAGAATCCACTCGCGCGTAGCGTGTATGTTCTTCCCCGTCGAGAGGTCCATGACAGTGTCCGCGCCCCACTTCGTGGCCCAGCGCATCTTCTCCACTTCTTCATCAATCGAAGAGGCGACCGCAGAGTTGCCTATGTTGGCGTTGATTTTAACGAGGAAGTTGCGGCCAATAATCATCGGCTCGGATTCCGGGTGGTTGATGTTGGCGGGGATGATCGCGCGCCCCTTAGCCACCTCTTCGCGTACAAATTCAGGCGTCACGTAGGCCGGAACGCTCGCGCCGAAACTCTGCCCCGCGTGTTGATGAGAGAGCGAGCTACGGTCAACGCTCTGCGTCGTGTTCAGAGCAGCCACGCGCCCCATGTTCTCCCTGATGGCGATGAATTCCATCTCCGGCGTGATGATGCCGCGCCGCGCATAGTGCATCTGCGTCACGCGCTGGCCCAACTTCGCGCGCAAAGGCGAACGACGCAGGCCCGGAAATTCTTCTAGCCTTCCCTTCTCTTTGACACGCGCGAACTCTTCCGCGCCCGCCGTCAGATAGCCGTTGTCTTCCGGCTTGACTGTGCGCCCCTCATATTCTTCCGTATCGCCGCGCGCGATAATCCATTCGCGTCTCAGCGCGGCCAATCCCTCGCGCACGTCGCAGCGCACAGAGGGGTCATCCCACGGCCCGCTCGTATCGTAGACGCGGACGGGCGGATTCTCTTCCAGAGTGCCGTTGAAATTCCTGGTCTGGTTCTGCGAGATTTCGCGAAAGGGAACGCGCACGCCCGCGCCCTTGCCCTCGACATACACCTTACGCGAATTGGGCAGGCGAACTTCATCGCTGCTTTTTTCGCGCACCTCTAGTGTCTCATTTGTCTTACTCATCCGAATCTTTCTCCCTTCGTCGGTATTAACCGCATCAGGTTCAAGGGGTCTCCGCATTGCGGAATGTGGATTTCGGATTGCGGATTGGGAAGCGAATTCTTCTTCAATCCGCAATCCGAAATCCACATTCCGCAATTCAATGGACTCTCAGCCTCTTTCTCTCACACGCAAGTGAGAGCGACGGCTCCCCCGAAAACTTTTGCTTCTAACAGAGAGTTTACTACAACGGGCGCGGCAGGACACTGCGAGGGATGAAAACTGCGAGAGGCACAGCCAAATCGGGCTATGTGAGGATAGAACCGTAGATTCACGCCAAGGCGCGAAGGCACAAAGAAAGGACGCCAAGCGGGTAAATCACACATCAGAGAATCACTCGACAGCTTTGCGTCTGCTTTGCGCCTTGGTGCTTTGGCGTGAGTCTGTTTCGGCTTTTATTTTTTCAGTTGGCCCAAAAATTTCTGTCGAAATTTGGAGACCTTGGGCGCGACGACGGCGCGGCAGTAAGGCTGGCTGGCGTTATTGGCGAAGTACTCCTGGTGATAATCCTCCGCCTTGTAATAATTCTCTAAAGGCTCAACTTGCGTCACTATCGGCGCGTCCCAGAGTTGCTGCTCGTTGAGTTCGTCAATCGTCTGTTGGGCCAACTCCTGCTGCTCCGGCGAATGATAAAAGATGGCCGAGCGATACTGCGTGCCGACATCCGCGCCCTGGCGATTCAATGTCGTCGGGTCGTGGATGGTGAAGAAGACTTCGAGCAGTTCGCGGAAGGAAACCTGCTGCGGGTCAAAAGTAATCTGGACTACTTCCGCGTGACCCGTCGTCCCCGCGCAGACCTGCTTGTAAGTAGGGTTCGGCGTCTGGCCGCCGGAGTAACCCGACTCGACCGCGAGCACTCCGCGCAGGTCATCAAAGACTGCTTCCAGACACCAGAAACACCCGCCCGCGAGCGTCGCCACTTCCTGTTGTTGATTCGACTCCATGATAGTTAATCGTCTCTTTCGTTTCTCAAAAATTTTCTCTTGATCGCAAGGGATTTATGCGGGTGGCAGTAATTCGCTGACATCAATCACAGTTTCAGGAAATGCGACGAGGCTGAAAGTCTGTTCGGCTCTGAAGGTATGCTTGCTGCGATAACCGTCCGGGCCGGGGTCTCTGTAATCCTCCAGTTCATGCGTCTGCAAATTGATGATGCAGTATTGAATGATTCCGGCAGCAGCAGACAGGCGACTCTTATAATTGCGGTCTATGCTCACGCTGTTGTCGGCGATTTCCATCACGAGCAGGATATCTGCCGGAATCGGATGATGATCGAAATATCTCTTCTCCTGCGGCATGGCGAGGACCAAATCCGGCTCCGGTTCAGAGGTGTCAAGGCGAATTGGATTTTGAATGCGGACGATGACCCTGTTGCTCAGGCGCTTTCTGAAGCATTCACCAGCATGATCGTTGACGGCGGCATGCAAGATTCCTTTGGGACTCATCTTGATGATCCTTCCTTCGAGCAGTTCTACGCGCTCGTCTGCGCCCAGAATGCCAGCCTCTATCATGCGGTCATACTCTTCGACTGTGAACAGGCGCAGTTCCATCGGTTGGTCCAGCCGCGTGCCTGCTCCGGTTGTGGTCGGTTGCTCAAGAACAGTAGTCATAGGATGTTTCTCCGGCCCGATCTTTTTAACCGCCGATGAAGCTCATCGTCCGCGCGGGCTGCATGAAATCGGGATCGTTGATGTGATGTCGCGGTTCTTTCTTCATCACGACGCCCTGTATGTACTCTATGATTTCCGCGCGGGATGCGCCGCCGCGCATGACATCTCTGAGCGAATGTTCGACCGTTGAGAAGAGGCACGTTCTAATCTGGCCGTCGGCGGTCAGGCGTATGCGCGAGCACGCGCCGCAGAAGGGTTCCGTGACGGGCGCGATGATGCCGACTTCGCCGGGCGCTCCATCTGCGAAGCGATAGCGCGAGGAGGTCTCAGAGCCGCGCCTCTTGCTGGTCCTGACGAGGGGGAAACGTTCGTTGATGCGCTCTCTGATGTCGCGCCCGGAGACGACCATCTCTCTGGACCAATCGTGGCCCGAATCGAGCGGCATGAATTCTATAAAACGCATCTGCACGCCATGCTCGCGGGCAAAGAAGGCAAAGTCCGCGACCTCTTCTTCGTTATAGCCGCGCACGACGACGGCGTTAATCTTGACCGGCTCAAGACCCGCGCGCTTCGCCGCGTAGATGCCTTCGAGCACGCGGTCCAACACGTCCACGCCCGTCATGCGCTTGAAGACTTCCGGCTTGAGGCTGTCCAGGCTGACGGTGATGCGGTCCAGTCCGGCGTCCTTCAAACCCTGCGCGCGACCGGGCAGGAAGTAGGCGTTGGTGGTGAGCGCGAGGTCGTGCAGGCGCGGCTTGAGCGCGTTGAGTTTAGAGATGATGATCTCTATGTCGCGGCGCATCATCGGCTCGCCGCCCGTCAGGCGAATCTTTTCGATGCCCAGGCTGACGAAGATTTCGCAGGCGTACTCAATCTCCTCGTAGGAGAGCATCTGCTCTTTGGGGGCAATCGGCGGCTCGCCGTGCGGCAGGCAGTAGAAGCACCGAAAATTGCAACGGTCCGTCAGCGACACGCGCAAATCGCGTATCACACGGCCAAAGGAATCTGTGAGTAAATCCGTCACTTCTCTTTCACACTTGCAAGAATCTTATCATACGATGCTTTGAGCAAGCCTTCAAAGCAGGATGAGAAAAGTAAACCTCTCGTGCTTCTTCTGCGTATAAAGTGTCAATTCAAGAGATTGGCTGCGTCGTTCATCGGGGAGGGCCGTCGGTCTCAGCATTGATGCTTAAAAATTCCAATTTGACTTTTGACTAAGGAGAAAATCAAGCGATGCGTTATGCCCTGCTGTTTTGCCTCTTGCTGATGCTGGTCCCTGTGGCGCAGGCGAGCAAGAAGAAGATTACGACTACGGAAGAATTGGTCCAGGCCATGCAGAAGAAGTACGGCAAGTCCTGGTATAAGACGGCGACCTTCGTCCAGAAGACCACGAATTATGACAAGGACGGAAAGGCCAAAGTCGAAACATGGTACGAAGCGCTCTCCGTGCCGGGCCACCTGCGTATAGACATCACACCCGTCAAGGAGGGCAACGGCATCCTCTTCACGGATGGCAAGGTCTACTCTTTCAAGGATGGCAAGGTGGAGGACTCGCGCCCCTTCATTCACCCGCTGCTGATTCTCGGTTTTGACATGTACACGATGCCGCAAGCGTTGGTCATGGAGACTCTCAAGAAGCTCAAGTTTGATCTCTCCATCTTGCGCGAGGATACATGGCAGGGCCGGAAAGTTTACGTCGTCGGAGCCAAAGAGGGAGACCTGCACGCGCCGCAATTCTGGATTGACCAGGAGCGTCTCCTCTTCGTGCGAATGATAAGGCCAGCGGGCAAGGACGGCGCGCTCTCTTCGGAGACGCAGTTCAACAAGTACCAGCGCCTCGGCGGCGGGTGGATGGCCCCCGAAGTCATCTTCATGATTAACGGCAAGACCGTCACCACCGAAGAATATTCGGACCTGCGCGCCAACCCCAAACTAGACCCCAAACTCTTCGACCCGCAATCCTGGACTAGTGTTCATTGGAAAGAATAAGAGCGGGGGTGAGGGCAGGACAGCCTGTTGAGTTCGGAGAAACTTGATTTCCCAACCCCTAACCCCAGCCCCTCACCCCTGCCTTTTATCTTCCCGCGAAGTACCAGAAATAGAATGCCTGGACGATGCCTATTAAAAGACCTATCACAGCGCCGAAGAGTTCGATGGTCTTGAGGTGCTGTTGTGCGACGGAGAGGACGAGGTCTTCGAGTTTCTGGACCGGGTATTCGGAGACCTTCTGGCGCACGATGCCGCCCACGTCAAACTCCGCGATGGCGGCGGGCAGGCGTTCGCGCGCGGCTGAGGTGATGCGTTCGGTGAGGGCTTCGCTGGCGTTCTTGACCGACGCTTCGGAGACGTGGTCGGAGAGGCGTCCGATGGGCGTGGCGAGCAGCCTGTCTATCTGCGCGTGGAGGACGGCGTTGATGGCGCGCGCGGTGTCGTCGCGTGCGAGCACGGAGAGCAGTCCCTTCGTGAGAAAACTTTTGAGGCGCGGCGCGGAATCCGGGTTGAGCGTTTGCATGAGGGCGCGCAAGGTGTGCGGGCTGAGCCGCATGAGCGCATCCGTCGCGTAAGCCGAGACGCTGGTCGCAAGGTCCGGCCCGCGCGCGATGGCTAGCAGGCGCGACGCCACCTGGTTCTTGATCATTTCAAGCTTGTCCGGCTCGATCTGTCCGACGAGGTCGTTGAAGGGACGCGCGAGAAACTGGTCAATCGTCGTGTTGAGAAAAGCTTCCGCCTCCTGCTCGAAGGCTTCGCCGCGCAGGAATTCTTCGACGCGGCGCGGCAGGGTCTTGTTGACCATCTCATCAACTTCGCGGTGGATGCGCTCGCGCGAGATAAAGATTTTTTTGAAGAAGGAGAGTTGCTGGTAATAATCGTCAACCTCTCTTTTGATGAGCGAGCCGATCTGCGTGCGCGTGTTCTGGTTGGTGGCGAGTTCGGCGAGGTGCTGGACGATGGGCGGCAGTTGCCTGTCAATCCGGTCCTTGATGAGAGAGACGCTCTCCTGCGTGAACATCTCCGCGAGCGTGGCGCGGCTGTGGGCCAACTCTTCCAGTCGCGCGGAGACGAAATCCCGCACCTTCTTCTCAAAGCCCTGCTCCGTGACGAGCGCGCGAAAACGCTCCTCGATAAACCCCAGCGCCTTCTCGACACTCTCTTCGCTGACCGTCTCGCTCAAACGACGCGCGAGCAAATCATCAATCCGCTGGTCCACAAATTTCTCGACCGCGCCCGCCGTCTCCTCGCTCCGCAGGATGTCCGCGATGTAATCGGCGATGCGATATTGCAGCGCGGAGATGGCGTCGAGGATGGGCGCGCGCGCTCTGCCCGGCAGGGCTTCGATGAAAGACGGGTAGGAGGTCGCCAGCAGTTCATCCGTGTAAGAGCCGACGAGCGATTCTACTTTGCGGCGAAAGAAATCCGCCTCGAAGAGCGCGTGGACGATTGTTTCCTGCGAGACCAGTTCATTGCCGACGGCGTTGCCGATGGTCTGGGCCAACCTCTGCCGGTGACGCGGAATCATCCCCTGCGGCCAGATGGTGAGACCGAACAACTTGACAGGATAGTGCGGGCGAAAGAGCATCCGAATCGCCAGCCACGCCGCACCATAGCCGTGACCTGTGGCTAGAATGACCGTCCCCAGATAAAAGACATAAGGGTTATGGAAGAAGCTTTTTAAGCTATGAGTCAAACCTTCGATGACGAATGTTCCTTCCCTACGCGCCGCGCAATTTTACAAGGAGACAGCGAATGCTAAACGCAAGCGGCGGAGCGAGTCAATTCCCCAACCGCGCCGAACGTTGATTCAATTTGCGGCGATGGTTCAGTCTACCTTGAGTGTGTACGAAAGAAGAGTTCACCACCGCAGACACAGAACGCACAGAGTCAGCACAGAGGATTAAACTTTCTTCTCTGTGCGTCCTCTGTGTCCTCTGTGTCTGCGGTGGTGAATCTCACTCTTCTTTAAATTCAAGATCAGATTAACCGGCTTCGCAATTTGCATCGAGCTTGAGTTCTTCCAAGAGGCTCAAGGTCGCGG
>DASYML010000064.1:0-14249 GCA_036009045.1 Pyrinomonadaceae bacterium | reverse complement strand
CCCCTGCGCGAAGTGCGGGTAGAGATGGCAGTGAAAAATAGAATCGCCCGGCGAACCCAGATTGCGATTGCCGCCGCCGCCGTACTGAATCTCGTAGGTGAAGGATGCGCCCGGCGAGATGGTCTGCGAATCCAGATAGGTGGAATTTGGGTCGCGCGGGCTTTGCAGCCATTGATGTTGGTGAAGGTGAAAGACGTGCGTCTCCTTCGGCCCGGCGTGAACGTTGCGAAAGCGCACGGGGTCCAGCAAGTAGGAGTGATGCACGTTTGAAGGGTCGTCCGGGAAGAGACCGGCTATGGCGTGATGGCCCGTCGCGTCGTACTTGACGAGGACCGCCGGATCGCCGTTGGGCGGTGATTCAAGGAAGAACTCTTCGTAGTTGCACTCAGGGCAGTTGGCTGCCGGTCCAAGCCCTTTCCGGTTAGCCAGAACTTCCGCGCCAAGGCCCGACGAGCCATAGTTGATTCCGAAGCCGTCACGCACGCCATGAAAGACCGGATTGAGCAGTTCGGAAAAGGCGGGTTCGCCGCTCTCCAACTCGTCGTGAAAGATGACGGAGAACTCGCGGAAGGGCTGGCCGCAAGTGCCTGACGGCGGCGCGTTGGCGCAGTTTTCCTGTAGCGTCCCCGTTGGGTCCGTGATAATCGCGTTCAAGTCCGCGTGAATAATCTCGCTGCCTTTGAGGATGTTGAGAATGGGGTCGCCGTTGGCGTCCACGGCCTCGTAGTTGAGAATCGGCGTGCCGTTCGGGTTCGTCCCAATTTTGGCGGCCTGCATCTGCGCGGCAGTGACCTGCGAGCGATACCAGACGGAGCCGGGAGGCTCGACGTTGATCATCCCGAACAGCCCGTGCTCCACTTGCCCGCCATCGCCTTCACCGCCGGAAGAAGCGCCGGTCGAGAAGATGAGATACTGGCCCTGCTTGCCCGCGTACCAGTTATAGGTGACGCCGAAACTCAGCGACGGAGGGGCCAGCGAGATGTCGTTCTTGCCGACGAAAGCGCCGTCGTCCTGGTTAGGGCCATTGATGTAATCGAGGCCGTTGACGTGCATCGAAGCGTTGCGCGTGGCGGGCGTGTCGTTGTGAGAAAGCCTGACGGGCGTGGTCGGCGTCCGGTACGGCTGGTTCGCGGGCCAGACGGGAAATACCTTGTCGTCTACGGCGTTGCGCGGGACGAGCCAGTTGGTGAAAGTGACCTGCAAGCAGTCGCCTTCGTTGGCACGCAGGACGAGCGGGCGCGGGCGCTTGTCAGGCCGGAACTGAACGTTGTAAGGCCCCCTCGCTGATTGCGGGTCAACGGCGACCGTATCGCGCTTGAGCGCGTACATCATCCCGCCCGGATCGAAACTGCCGAAACGATTGAAGAAGATAATCTGGTCAATCGCAACCACGTCCGCCGTGATGATCCTGTTGCACTCCGGTACCGTGCTGACGGTCGCTTCGGCGGGCATACCTGGCGTCACCTTGGGCTGCCCCGCCGTCGGAGCCGCACTGGTGCTCGCAGGCGTCAACGGCGCGACGACGACCTGCGCTGGCGGCTTACTCTGAGTTGCCGCAGGCTGATTCGGCGTGTTGGTCGGCGTCGGTGAAGGCGTTGGCGTCTGCGCCTGTGCGGCGATAAAGGAGAAGGCCAGCAGGCCCATCAGCATCAGGCCCAGGCTGAACGTCTTCATAAAGTTCTTGGATATTCCTCTCTGCTCCCTCATAACTTTGTTCTTTCCTCAAAGGTCGAATATGAGAACCGGCTCAAGACACTCTTGATCTCGGCAGGCAGAAGCCACACCGGGCCGCTCAAAGAGAGAGAAAGCAACCGCAGCGTCTTGCGAGTTAAAGCCCTGTGCTGAAGATAGACTTCCAGAACCGAGGCCAAAGCGAAGCCGCTTTGCTCTCTACACTGTCACGCGAATGAACGTGGGACCACCTCTGGATAATTTCTCAGGTTAAGAATCTGACCTGAAAACCGAATGCTCAGGGCCATGAGCGGAAGAGGTGAACGATGAGCCTTCATGGCAAATGCCGTACCAGCCAGCGTGCTCGATGCCAAAGAAGCACGCGACGGCTTTAAGTCCGGCGTTCGATAAGCACAGCACGCCGCTTATAAAGCCGTTCCCTACCGACAGATAATCAGCGACCCTCTCATCCGACATGACGCATGTCGGATGAGAGATTCTCTCTCACGCCGATAAGGCTTTGAGCATCAAGCCTGTTTCATGGTGAAACAGAGTTCGTCAGTAGTGATTCACCATGTAACATCGCTTACCGAAGGTTGGGCAGAGCCAAGCATCTTTGATGAGATTGTCTGAACGCGCACATCACTCCGTGAATCGAGAACCGATTGCAAAACAAGCCACAGAGGACACAGAGGACACAGAGCAGGAAAAGAGAAGACCTTGAATGCGTCTTTCTCTCTCCTGCTCTGTGTCCTCTGTGTCCTCTGTGGCTGAGCCTGATTTGCCGGGCGTTCTTTAAATTCGTTTTGTGATCATTTCACAGAGATGCGGCCCTGCATGATTTGCGTGTTGATGTCGCGCCCGCCCGGAGCCATCAAGTGGACGGTCCCGGTCTCGCAGCCGAGGGAGCTTTCGCCCGCCGCCAGCGCTTCGATGTCCAGATAGAGCAGCGCGCCGGGAGCGCTGATGGCCGACGCGTCTGCGGGCGGGCTGAGTGAAACCAGAAGCGCGCCCTGCGGGTCGAAGGTTTGGGTGATTATTGGACCAGTCTGGACGTTCGAGAACGAATAGCCTTGAGGGGCCACACGCACTGAGATGATGCGCGGGTCGAATCTCAGCGGGATGACGGCCAGGCTGAGCGGCGCATCAGTTTTCAGGAGCAAGCCGATGCGTCTCTTTTCCCCCACACGCATTTCCTGTAACTCCCTCTCGAATCTTATTTCACCAGCGCCGACCTTCAGGGATTCCCTGGCCGCTAAAGGTTGCGCCTCGGATGTCTTGATGAGCGGGGCCGTCTCAAGCACGGGCGGCAAAGAGATTTTCGATTCGCGGCTGGTGTGATCGGCCTCCGCCGCCGGGTTGAGATTCTGGTCCAATCCTACAGCCTTTGAAACATCTTGAGCCGCCGGAGAAACGTTCGTCGAGATGGGAGTTGAGATGGTTGGCCCGGCGACATACGCAACGCGGGCTTCGTTGGCCGGACTGACGTTGCCCGCCTGCCGCATCAAGGCTTTCGGCGCGGGCGTGAAGAGCGGTGGCTCTTCTTCATCCTGCGACGGCGCTTTGGCACTGACGTTGGTGACTTCATTTGAGCGAGTCTGCGGCGCAAGGGGTTGTGTGACGGAAGTATTTGAGACGCGCGCCAACTGGTCCGCCTGTTCAGACTCTCGCATCATCGCTTCGAGCGAGCCGGAGATGGGCATTTGTTGTGAGCCGCTCGGATGTGGTCCCAAATCGCGCGGCGTGATGGCCGGGGCGCGCATGACGTGCGGCGTCACTGTAATCACGATGTCCGTTTGAAAATCGTTTTGCGTCGGCGTGGAGAAGAGACGACCGAGCACCGGAACCAATCCGAGCAACGGCAAGCCCTGTCGCCCTCTGGCCTGATTATCCTGGGCCACGCTGGCAATCATCATGGTCTGGTTGTTTCTGATGCGCGCCGTGCCTGAGATGCTGCGTTCGGTGAAGGTCGGGGTCAAACTGCCGAGGCCCTGCACGTCCTTCGATTCGATGTTCATTTTGACTTGCACATCGAGGTTAGGAAAAACTTGCGGCGTAAAATCCAGCGTCAGACCGACCGGCTCGTAATTGATGACGGGATAACCCGTGCCTCCGAAAAGCCCGCTCGTGCCTCCCGGCGGAGCCGTGCTGCCGCTCCCCGAAGTGAACCCCAGCGAAGTCACCTGCGCCGTTTGCACGGGCACGCGCTGGCCTATGCGCGCTCTTGATGATTCCCTGTCGAAGGCGTGAATCTGGGTTGAAGCCAGCAGCCTGCTGCGGTCCCTTTGCTGGAACGCGGAGAAGGTCGAAGCCGGTAATAAGAAGGCCGCTCCGAGAGCCGTCGGCAGATTGGTCAGGGCTGAGCCAGCCGCCGCCCTGACATTGCCCTGCGCGACGGGCGCGAGCAGGCCGCTCGTGCCGAAGATAGCTCCCAGGGTGTCAGCCGTCCCGATCTGGTTGCCGAGCCGCAGCAGGTCGTTGTGCTGCATCTCGTAGATGTTGACTTCCATGACGACTTCCGCGAGGTCTTTATCTATGCTCTCGATGAGATTGCTGATGAGCCGTATGTTCTCTTCCGTATCGCGGACGGTGATGCTGTTCGTAGACTTGTTGGGAATGACCGTCGCGGAAGGTCTCCCTTGCTGCGCGGGAATCGCCGCTTGAATCAGCGAGCGCGCGTCGTTGGGGTCTATGTTGGCGAGGTAAAAAGTCTGTATGACGAGTTCCTGAAATTGCGGTCGCCTGGATTGGTCCGCCACGAAAATAGTATTGCGGTCCAACTTTTGAAAGAAGAGTCCCTCCTGCATGAAGATGAAATCGAGAGCTTTGGCCGTCGTCACATCATGGAGCCGGACTTCTATATTGCGCGGCTTTTGAAACGACTGGCCGTCGAAGAGCACGTCAACGTGCAGTTGGTCTGCGAGCGTGCGAATAAAATTCTTGAGATCGCCGTTGAAGTTAATCACGCGCAGCTGCTCGGTGCGTAGTGGCTGTGAAGCTTGTTGCTGTGGCTGCTGCTGCCGTCCCTGCATCGAAGCGGCGGGCAGGTCCGTCCGTTGTGATGCCGGAGTGATCTTCGCTTCAGCGCCGCCCGTCGCGGGTTCGGCGTTTGGTTCGGCGTTCTGGCTGCCCGCCTCGCCTCCTGTCTTTAAACGCAAGACGCGCTCGGCCTCCGAGACGGCGAGTTGATTCGTCGGGTCGTATCTGGATGCCTGGCGAAACGCGTTGTATGCTCCGAGATAATCTTTCTGCGCCGCGAGGGCGTCGCCCTGCCTCATCGCCTCCTGCGAAGCGTTGAAGATGGCCCGCCGGTAATGCAGTTGATACTGGATATTGGCAGGCTCTGCGGCGACCGCGAGAATGAATTCTTCGACGGCCTTCTCCCATTGCTGCGCCGCTTCGTAGCGCAAGCCTCGTTCATAATTTTTCTTGCCCTTGCCGCCCATCGCCGCGATTGGTGTGGCGAGCAGGCAAAACATCAACATCAATCCGCAGAGCGAGCGCAAACGGGCCGAGCACTTCATCTTCGTATTACCTTTCAGCGCTGATTGAAACGCGCACAGCCATCCCTTGTTCCCTTTATTTTGAAGACCGGAAGCGCGCACCCGGTCCTCTTCAATTTTTCTTTAAGTCTTGGAGACGGTCGTGCCGCTCGTCTTCGCTGCGCTCTCCTTGAGCGCGCCTTCGATGGCCGCTTTCAGAGCCTCGTAGCTCTTCTCCATCACTTGCCGCCCGTTGACGAAAACGCTCGGCGTAGAATTGATGCCGAAGCCGATGCCTTCCTGAATATCGCGCTGCACGCGGTCTGCGTACTTGCCGGAATCAAGCGCGCTGTCGAATGATGAACGGTCCAGTCCGGCGCGCGTCGCGTACTCCTTCAGCTTGCTTGTCTCAAGGGCGGCTTGATTCTGAATCAGCAGCGAAGAATATTCCCAGTACTTGCCCTGCTCGAAAGCGGCCTCTGCGGCCTCTGCGGCCTTGTAGGCGTTCGGATGCTGGGCCAATGGGAAAGAGCGCACGACGAGCTTTACCCGTTCGCCGTATTCCTGGACCAACTTTTCAATGACGGGCTGGGCCTGCGCGCAGCTGGGGCATTGATAATCCGTGAATTCGACAATCGTCACGGGGGCCGCAGGGTTGCCCTTCGATGGACGGCCCGTCGTGTTGATGGAGTAGCGCGGAGGCTCAGGCGCGGCCAGGAAAATTTTGACCGCCGCCGTGCGAAGTAGCTGCGCCGCGAAAACATCGCCAGCCTTTTCCACCTCGCGTTGCTGCATGTACTGCATGATTTGATCTTTGAGTTGCGCGAAGTCGCCCATCAGGCGTTCCCGGTTCTGCTCGTAAAACTTGCGCGCGTCGTCCTCCGTGACCTTCGGAATCTTCGGGCCGAGTTCGGCGTCCAGCAAAGCCTGCGTCGTGATTTTCCTCTTCAAGGCTTCCTGCGAGAGCAAGAGATTGTTGATTTTCGTTTCAAGCTCATGCGCGCGCACGTCGTAAACCTGCTGCTGGACATTGAAGATGAGCGGGCGCAGCGAATCTTCAATCTGGCCGGAGGTGATGGGTTCTCCATTCACTTCGGCCAAGACGCGCGCGCGTTCCATGTCGTTCTTCGGCGGAGCGGCTTCTGCGTTGAGCACCTTGACGGGATAGGCGGCGCGCAAGCGTTGAGCGAACTGGCCTGCGGCTTCGCCCTGACGTTGATTGAGCAAGTAGCTGATGATGCCCTCATGGACATCTTTATAATCGCCCTCGATGCGGCCCCGGTTCTTCTCGTAAAAATCCTGCGCTTCGGCTTCCGTCGGCGCTTTGACCTTCGTGATGATTTCCTCTTCGAGCAGACGGGCTTCTGTGGTCGAGCGTTTCTTCGCTTCGGCCTTCAACAGCCTGGAGTTTATCTGTAGGTCAAGCTCGTGCCTGCGCGCGGCGACGATCTGATGTTGAAGTTCTAAGACGCGCGCTCCGACCTGCTGCTCTACGTTCCGTGCGGTAATCAACGTTCCGTTGACGACGGCGAAAGTCTCCGGCAGGCTCCCGGCCTCACAGCCGCAGTCTTCCTTCGGCGCGGCGGGAATGGCGCTGAACGGGATGCCCGCAGGTTTGGTCGTGGCAACGCCCGGTGACATGGTCCTGGCGGCGCTGGCAGGCTCGCTCTTCGCGCCCTTGTTTGAAGTGGCCGGAGTCTGAGCCTGCGCGAGGGCGGAAGCGCATGCGAGGGTGGCTATCAAAAATAGCATTAATAATCTGTTCATTATCTTCTCCCATGTTGAAAGCGGTCGTGACTCTTAAAGGCGACATCTGGAAAGTCTGACGGCCCGCTCTATTCGGCTAATCTTCAGTTCAGGGTTTATCCGACGGCGTGAGCCGGTCGCCCAGTGGGACATACTGTTGCTGGTCCAAATTAATTCCCACGACGTAAGAGCCGATGGAACCGACTCTGCGGTTGGGGCCGAAAGTGAGCGGCGGCACGACTCCGGTTTTGAAGTCTTGCAAACTCTCCAGCGCTCCCACGAGCGAGGGACGGCTCACTTGCCGGTTGCTCAACTTCATCGCTTCGATAAGGGTCTTCGCCGCCGCGAAGGCCATCGCTTGAAAAGCGGGATTACGCAGTTCCACCTGAGACTTCTGCATCGTGTCCAGAAATTCCGCGAAGCCGTCCTGACTCGGCAGCGACGCCGGAAACGAGAGAAAGGTCTGCTTCGCAATCGTCGGCGGAAGGTTGAAAGCTCCGCGACCAATCATCACGACGGAACTGAGCAGGGCCGCCTTCAGATGTATGCGTTCCATCTCCCGCGCAAAAGCCGTAATCTGCTCAGAGCTTCCGAAAAAGAAGATGAAGTCGGGTTTCTTCGCGGCTAAAGCGGACGCGATATTGGCGGGTGAAAAGCGTGCGGCCTCGAAACCCTCTTCGGCGACGATCTGCATCGAGCGTTGCTTCGCTTGAAAGCGCACGCCCGCCAGCGCGTCCGCGTCGAATTCACTGTTGGCGTAGACCACCGCCAGATGCGCCGCCTGCTTCTTCTCCTGTGCGGCGGCAAAGTCAACGAGGACGTGCGCCTGGTCCGAGAAGGTCGGCAGCAGATAAAAGATGTATGGATTGGGCGGGACCGAAAGCTTCGGCGAGAGGGTCGCCGGACCGACGAGCGGCACTTCGCTCTGTTTCAGAAAGTCATTGGTCGCACGACTATTCCCAGGCTCGAAGCTTCCGACGAGCGCGAAGACGCCTCTCTGCTCGATGAGCTTGCGCGTCGCCCGCAAAGTCTCTTCCGGCTCGCCGCGCGAATCCTCCACGACGAGATTGATGTGCCGCCCATAGATGCCGCCCTGCGCGTTTATCAAGGCGAAGGTCGCCGTCATCGCAGCCTTTAAATCTTCCCCGATGTGTGCGAGCGGGCCTGTCATGGGCAGCGCCGCACCGACCGAGATGGTCTCCCCGCTGAGACCCGCATCAAGGTCAGTCGCCGTGCCCATCTTCTTCAGATAAGCGAGAAGGTCCGCCATCTGCTCCTTCGTCATCTGGTAGTGCGGCATCCCCGGATGCAGGCGCTCGCCGCCCGGATCAACGCCGCTCGTAATCGCGCGCGCGAGCGTCGCATCGTTGTATGGCAGGATGTGATGCCGCGTGAGCGCGGACGTGTGCGCGCTTGTCAGCGCGTCCCATTTGATGGAAGGCGGCCTCAGCCCGCCCTCTTCTTTCCCCTCGCCTTTCAAGCCGTGACAGTTGGCGCAGGTGAAAGACGTGGCGGGCAACTCCGTGTCATCGCCGCCGAGCAAGGCTATGATCTCGCCGCCTTGGCCGCCTTCGCCCTTCAGGAAAATTTGCTTACCGCGCATCTCCTGCGGCGATAGTCCGTTCTGCCCCCGCGCCGCAGGAAGTTGGCCCACGATAAGACATGCGACGGCCAGCGACGCGGCGACGACCAGCAAAATCAACTTGATGTGAGATACGCGAGCTTTCATTATTCTTTCGTCTCAAAAGCTTCGAGAGGTTTGCAGCGCGTGGCTTTCGCGCACGAGCCTTTTAACGGTTGATGGACGCCTCGCTGCCCGTCTCCTTTTTCGCGGCCAGTATCTTGGCGACCGCATCGGCTATCTCCGAAGGCTTCGCCAGCGCGGGCACTTTCATCCACTGCCCCGTCGCCTCGTCACCGATGATGAGCACGGTGCTGTGCTTCTGCGGGTCGTCCGTATAGCCGCCGAGTTTGCTGAGCACGCCCTCGACGTTCTCCTTCGTACCCGTGAGGAAGTACCAGCCCGGTTGTATCTTGAAACCTTCGGCGTACTTCTTAAGCGCGTCGGGCGTATCGTGCTCAGGGTCAACGCTGATGGAGATCATGAAGACCTCTTTGCCCACGCGCTCGCCCAGATACTTTTGCACCTTCGCCAGATTGGCCGTCATGGGCGAGCAGGCTCCTGTGCAGTGCGTCAACATGAAGTTGATGAGCACGGTCTTGCCCTTGAGCAACTCGTCGTAAAAGCGCATCGGCTGGTTGTCCTGGTTGACGAGGACGAGGTTCGGAAAGTAGTTGCGCGCCGCCGCCGCCAACCTCTTCTGCCTGCCCGCGACGCTCGAATCTTCCTGGACGGGCGGAGAGGATGAAGCGCCGACCGGACTCTTCGTTAAGACTCTCTGGCTCGCGTCCGTCAGGCTCGCCGTCTCTGCGGACGGAGGCGGGACGACGACGGACTCTTCGTTCGTCGCCTTCGCCGCGCGGCCCGAACTTGCGGTCGCGCTGCCCTTACTCGCCGCCGCTTCGTTGATGACCTTGAGAATCGTCTGCGCGGGAGCTAACCCGTAAGTTCTGGTCCAATAACCCGTCCCGGCATTGCCAATCAGGATGAGAGAGGTGTGATTATTCTTATCGTCTGGAACGGACGCGCCGAGCGCCTTGAGTAATTTGTCTATCTCTATTTTGTCGCCGGTGACAAAGGTCCAACCCGGCCCGGCCTTAAACTTCGCAGAGAATTCCTTAAGCCTTTCCGGCACGTCGGTCGCCGGATCAACGCTGATGGAAATCATCTCTATCTCGCGCCCGGCCCTCTCTCCCAATTCCTGCTGAACCTTGCGAAACGTCGCCGTCAAAGGCGGACAGACGGTCTTGCAAGTCGTAAAGATAAAATTGATGGCGACCGTCTTGCCTTTCACCAGGTCCGTGTAGAAGTTTCGCTTCCTTCCATCCTGGTCATAAACGGCGATGTCAGGGATGCTGAGCGGCGCATGGTCCGCGTCGCTCTTATCAATCTTCACTGCGCTCAGGGCGGGCCGCTCTTCTCTAGCGGCGCTCGCGGCTCTCAGGTTCATGCCGCACTTGCGACACCTGCCGGGCGAATTGGAGACGACTTCAGGATGCATCGGGCAGACATACTGCGATTGTGCCTTGCGCGCCGCGTTCCTTGTTTGAGGACGCTGGCGCGGCGAGTTCTGGGCCGGAGTCGGACGGGCGCAAAAGGTCAACGCCAGGTTGAAGAGAATCAAACTGAGCGGCACTGACAGAGTCTTGAGCAGCGACTTGATGTTATGACTCATGCTGGTTTCGGGACCCATTTTGATTTTGTTACTCATTTTGATTTTGTTGCTCATGGCTTATGGTCCAATTTCTGGCCGCCGTTTTTTTGGGCGGGCGATGTTTCGTTGACGACGCTGGTTTGAACGAACGGGAGGTCTGCGAAGCGCAAGCCGCGCGACTCTATGCTGGTCATGACGCGGAAGCCTCCCTCGTGCGGAAACCTCTGCGTCACTTCGTAGACTCCCGCGCCGACCTCTTTGGCCCACTGCCGTTGTTGCCAGATGCCCGGCGGCTCGAAGACCAGGACATGCACATCCGTCAGTCCGGTGATGGGATTCTGCGTCGCGTGGTCCGTAATCTTGAATCTGAGAGTGACGGTCTCGCCCGTTTTGAACGTCTGGCCCTTGAACAAAGGCTCGACGGCGATGGCGGTCGCTGCCTTCTGCTTTTCTCCGTCGGGCGAGTCGCCTATTTCCGCCTGAAAGCAGTTGAGCGTACGCGGCTGGTCAATCAGAAACGGCACATCGAAGCGGCCCGCTCTGGTCAACCTGACGGGCGCGGCATAGACGCCGGGCGCGACTTCGTTGAGGCTGCGGTCAATCAACATCAACGCGTGCGGGCGTCGTTTATAGTTGTCCAGTGTGCCCATCGGGGCCATCATGCCTTCGACGTAGTAGTAAACCATCCCGTCCGGCGCGTTGGCGATCATCGCTGAATTGCCTTCGGGCGTCGCCGCGATCATGTCCGCCACGCCGAGGTCTTCGGGCATATCGCTGGCGGGCCGTCTTCCAGCCTGTATATCAACGGGAGCGAGCTTCTCTTTTTGAATGTCGCCGATTTTGATGAGCGAGAATTTCTCCGTCTCTGTGCCGCGTATGTAGGCGTAGCCCGGAGTGAAGGCCACCTGGTCCGGGCTTTTCACCACCTCTGTCGTCGCGGCGATGGTGTTGGTCGCGGCATCTATGACGAAGACTTTGCTCTCAAGCTGGTTGACGCCGAAGCCATAGCGGCCCGTCGGGTCAAAGCGCAAGGCCACGACGCCGCGCGTGGTCGGAATCGTCTTGATAATCTGCTGTCTCGCGGGGTCTATCACGCTGATGGTCGCGCCGTTCATCGAAGCGGTGTAGATGAAGTTGCTCGCGGCGCTGAAGGCTATGGGGACGGGCGTTTTGCCAACGCTGATGTCGGCTACTTTGGCGAGCGTTTTCGTGTCAATGGCTGAAACGGCGTCTGCGTTGCTGTTGGTGACGTAAGCGAAGCGGCTGTCCCCGGTAAAGGCTATGTTGTGCAGCCCGTTGCCGACGGCGATGGTTGCGGCCAGCTTGTTTGTCTTCGTGTCTATCGCCACCACGGTCGCGTTGTTGTCCAGACCGACCCACGCGTAGCGGCCATCGGGTTGCAGGGCGATGCGTGCGGGCTGCGTCTTTTCTCCGGTCGGGATAAAGCCGACGATTTTTCTGGTGATGGTATTGATGACGGCGACCGCAGACTGCTTCGGCAGCGTGACGTACAGAAAGTCTTTGCTCTTGGAGAGCGCCCAATCCATGCCGGGTCCGGGCAGCGTGACGAGGCTCTCAAGCTTGGTCACGTTGAATGAGATTTGCGGGTTGATGAAGGCAATCGTGTCGTCGTGATTGAGCGTCAAGAGCAAATAATTATTGAGGTCTATATCGGCCCGCGCGCTGAGCAGCCCGCCGAGAAAGACGCGAACCAAATCTTTGCACTCCGTTTCGTTCGGCGCGCGCTCACCTGCGCGCGAGTTGAGCCAGGCGTTCGGGTGCAGCCCGACGAGCGGCTGGCCCGTGCGCGCGTCCGTGATGCCAAAGGTCGCAAGGGCGTTGGAACCGGCGACCAGCCCCGGAACTTTGCCGTTCCCGTCCGGGGTTGATTGAAGAGAGAAATCTATCTTCACGCCCTGCTTTTCAAATTGCTGCGAGATGCTGGCAGGAGCTTTCGCCGGGGCGGCGTCGCTTTTGGCGGCGGCTGCCGGTTGCTTGAGCGGATAGAAAGGCTTGTCCTGCGTCTCGCCCGTCTGCGCGCTCGCCACGGTGGCCGTGATGAAAAGCAGAAAGAGTGCCCCTCGTAAAAACAAGGACGCGCGGTTCGTCTGTGTGCTCATCTTACCTCTCTCTTTTTGTTGATGTCGTCGGGCCATATCTATTCGCAGAAATAAAACTCACGGGGGGCTATCCGTGGCCCCGGATGGCCCCCCGTAGATGTCCAAGAGATGTACACTCAAACTCTCAGACAGAGGTGTAACACCAGGGGATGGGCCAATCTCCAGGTGCATTCTTGGTCTGTAAGACGAATAAGAAAACCCGAAGCTCAGGGCCATGAGCTAACGTGTGCATCATGACCCGGAGCAACTGTCGTGCCCTTACTCTTTCATCAATGCTAAAAGCAAGTCAAGAGAGTACTTGATGCGGATGATGGCTTGCTCGCCCGCGCGCGAGGGATGTTTCAGGATGAAACATCTCGCGGGGAGCATGATTCACGATGTTACTCGTTTGAGTGGACCATCAAATGGCGCAGAGGCCGTTGGCATGACTGTCAACGGCCTCTGGAAAAGAGAGCATCGTTAGATGCCCAGAGGGTTATCGCGTCACCTCTGCTTATGGTGCGGTGACGCGGAAGATACCCCACAGGCCGCCGCTGAACTTGAAGCTCTCCTGCGTCCTGTAGAGATAATCGCCCTTGACGGAGAATCGTCCGCCCGCCACCGTCAGAATATTCAAGTGGCGCGTCGGCCCGATGCCGCTGTAAGAGCCAATCTCGAAGGTCATGGGGTTGTCGCCCAGGGTCAGCGAATTATTGGCCCACGGCTCGAAGTTCCAGTGATGGCCGAAGAGCGTGAAGCCATGCTGGCGCGGGTGGTCCGCCGCATCCAGGATGCGGAAGCGCACCTGCTTGCCAGCCTGCGCCGTGAATAAGGGAGTCTCAGGGTCGCCGCACGCGGCGTTGCCGCAGCCCGGATTCGCTGCGTTCGAGCTTAACGTGTTGGTGAAGTCCTGATCGCCCAGCGTCTTGAGGTCCGTCTCCGGCGGCAGATTGAGACGCGCCCAGAGAGGCTCGCGTTTGTAGTTGAAGCCCTGCTGGCCGCTATCCTCCGGGTCGTCCTCATTATGCTCGTTCCTCATGGCCTTGCCGGAGCCGTCCTTCATCGTCAGGTCGCTCTGGTACTGCACGACAAACTCTCTGAAGAGAAATGATCCGTTGGCGTTGTAAACGTTGGCGGAAGCAGTCGTCCCCGGATTGGCCGTCGTGCCGGAATCAATCGCCCAGGTCGCGCCCTTCGGCTCAACGATGAGAGAGCCGATGAGGCCATGCGAGCTATGCTTGATGACATCTCCGTAGTCGCGCAGGTTGGTCGCTCCAAACTCGACCGGCGTGGCTTTCACGGTGGTCGCGTTCTTGTAGATAATCTTACCTGCGTACCAGGTGTAGACCTTCGTCTGTCCCGGCGCGACCGCCGTGTTGGGATTCTTTCCGATGATGGCTCCGTCGGAGGAACCCACGTCGTAGGTGAGAAGCTGCGGGTGCAGGCTCACCATGTTGGAGGTCTTGACCTGGTTGAAGTTGAACCCGGCGATGATGAGCGGCATCGTGTTCCAGCTATCATATTCGGGCATGGCTTGCGGCAGGTTGTTCGTCAGATGCAGGTGGATACAATCGCCCGCATTGGCGCGCAGGACGAGCGGTTCGAGTTTCATCGTGCCCTGCTTGATGGGCGTCACGTTCCCCGTCTCGACGAAGACGATGCCCGCCGGGTCGTAGAAGTTGAAACGCTTGCTGTACTGGATGCCGTTGGCCCCGGCCAGAGCAGAGGCCAAATAGGCATCCACGTAGATGTCCCTCACCCTGATGTCGGGCACGTTCCTCGGGCACACGCCCGTGCGGGAAGAGTCCTTGAGCGGATGCCCAGGCAAAGCGAAGGGCGAAGGGTTGTTGGGCAAGGTCACGATGACTCTCGTATCGAGCGCCCCGTAGGTCCTCATCAAGCCCCACATGCCGTCCCACAGATTGTCCGTCGCCGCCGATTGATAGAGAAAGTCTGCGAACTTCTCCTTGTTGTAG
>DASYML010000063.1:0-12154 GCA_036009045.1 Pyrinomonadaceae bacterium | reverse complement strand
AGCCCCCGCGACGTGACGTAGAGCGGCACGTTCCACCAGTGATTGACGAGCGGGGTTTGCGCGAGACGAATTTTGCCGACGACCTGCGTCCACATGTGCAGCGTCGCGCAAGTGTCCCTCCATTCATCCAGAGGGAGCGCGGGCCATGCTTCCCTTTCGTCGGACCTGTTATTCAAGACGGCATCACTCATATCTTTTTTGGACCTCAACTCTCATCGAAGATGATTTGATGCGAAAGCCAAACCAAAGCGAGTTTAGCATTCGCAGGGCGTTGTCCAACAATTTAAAATGGTTACAAGATGTGGCGGGACAGATTCGGAAGGCTTCAAAATATTGTTGGCCCATCCAGAGGCGTTCTGAAAATTCAGAAGAAAACTATTCAACCTTATCCCCTGGCGGGGATAAGGTTGGATGCTGCGTGGGTAAGATTGAATGGTTTGCTCCGACGTTTCAGAATACCTCTGAACCGTCACGCTTGAACTCTTTGAAAGCTTTAATCAGTTGCACGCCTTCAGCCCAGGTCAGTTCGTCGCCGTCGAATCTATAACAGCAGAGGCCCAGCAGGTTGGCGGGCACTGGAAGTTGACCTTCATGGAGGAGTAAAACGCGGCGGCCATAGAGAGCAAAGGCCGCGCCGATTTCAATGAGCAGACTCTCGACGGGTAAGATGCGCCCTCCCTCTTCGCTTTTAAAGTCCTCGTCATTCAGGACCATTAAAGCCGCGTCGCACTCGCGCATCGCCCGGAAAACATCTGCGGGCAGCAGTGACCCCTCGATTGTCTCTCTCTCCAACACCTGACATTCTATGTCCGCGAGATCAAGCGCCGCGCGCAGTTGAGGGACCAGCTTCGTTTGCTTGCCGTTTGAAATGAAGACGCGCATTTTTTCCGGCGATGAGTGTTCCGCGATTTGAGTTTGCCCACGCGCGCGCGCGCCGGTATGCGTGAGTGACGGTTCATCGCGCGCCGTTTGTTCATCTTCAATCGCTGGCTCAACGGAGTCTGCAAACGATCCTTCGATGAGATATTCTTCGAGTTCATCTTGCTCGACGCGCAGCCTGGTCAGTTGCCCGCGCTTGCCCAGAGTGACAAGCCCCAACCCGGCGGCCTGGCATAGATGAAAGAAACAGACGACGTGGCCCTCCAGGCTTTTGTCGTCATACTGGCCCACCGTTTCGGCATGATAATCCTGCCAGTAGGCGGCGACGTTCAGATGCGTGACGAGTTGCAGTCTCTGCTGGTACAACCATTCGAGGACTGACTTGTAGAGTCTCTTGTTGCTCAGGACTCTTCTATACACACGCGTCTCCGGCTCCAATTTTTGGGCCAATTCTTGACCGAGAGGACTGAGCCTGAGCCGCTCGCCCATCCGGCAGATGATGCCCCAGAATTCATACGCGCTGATTTTTCTAGGCTCGAAGATGCGTCGCTGGTCCGCGTTGATGGCCTCGACGATGGTGATGCCCTGCGGCCTCTTGTTGAGAAAACGAACCACTTCACGCACGTCGTTCGCCGTGGCGAAGATTGGCAGGTTCGCTGACGGCGCGCTCTCGCGCAATTGGGCCAGGAGTTTTAAGGCGTCGTGGCAATCTGATTCGAGGGTTTCGCGCGTGGCGCTCAAAACTGTTGGGCCAACTCTCTCCGTCGAGCGTCTGTGCTCAGGCTCCAGGATTGCTGCGTCTATCATTTTCAATATCTCTTCCGCAAGTCTTACTTAAAGAGAGTAAGACATAAGCAGATAACGACGGGGAGAGCCGCTTATGTCTTGCTCACGTTATTTTATACGTAAGCGCTTTGAAGAAGAGACGGGTTATGTGACGTGCGGGTTTGGATTTGTGATGACGCGGCCCGTTTGATTGACGAAAACGTTCCGGGCCTTCACATCAGTTTGCCCAGGATGGCCTGTAGATTGTCCCTGTAATTGCGCGAGAGAGTGAGTTGCGCGCCGCAGTTGAGTATGACGCGATACTCGCCATGGAAGAGCGGTTGCAATTCCTGTATGCGCTCAAGCCGGACGATGGCCGAGCGATGAATGCGACGGAATTTTTTCGGGTCGAGTTGGGCTTCCAGATGGCTGAAGGTCTCGCGCAGGAGATGCGCTTTCTTCCCTATGTGAATTGAGACGTAGTTCCCTTCGGCCTCAATCCAATCTATGTCGTCAACGTCCAGGAAGGAGACGCGCCCGCCGTTCTTGACGATGAGACGTTCGAGATATTTCGACTCGGCTTTAAGTTCATCCAAAAGGGCGAGGATGTGCTGGTCCAATTCGCCGTTGCGCTGGCCGCTGATGTGCTCCTTGGCACGCGAGAGGGCCGTCACAAAACGCTCGCTGTCAAAGGGCTTCAATAGATAGTCCACGGCATGGACATCAAAGGCGCGGACCGCGTATTGATCGTAGGCGGTGACGAAGATGACGTGCGGCATCTGCTCGGAGGCGATGGCTTCGAGGACTTCAAAGCCGCACATGACGGGCATCTGCACGTCCAGGAAAAGCAGGTCCGGGGAATGAGCCTTAATCGCTTCGATGGCCTCAAGCCCGTTGACGCACTCGCCTATGATCTCCACTTCCGCGTCTTCCTTGAGCATCTCCCGAATCATCCTGCGCGCGAGAGGCTCGTCATCCACGAGTAGCACTCTGATTGTCTTTGATTGCGGCATACGGCCTCACGGCTCAGAGTATTTAATGGTCCATTAAGCGCGGGATGTCTCGGCGGAATCTACCGGGATGTCCAAAGTCACTATCAATCCGCCATCAGGAGCATTGACCAATTCGAAGTGATGCGAGGCACCGTAAAGCTGCTCCAGGCGTGCCCGCGTGTTGGCAAGTCCGAGACCTTTCCCGTTCGTCCTCTTAGGTGTTGGATTCACAGATAGTCCCGGACCGTTGTCTCTGACTCGTATACGAAGCATGCCGTTGAAGTGTTTCGCTTGAATTTCAATCTGTCCGGGAGTTGATCTGGGAGCGATGCCGTGGCGGATGGCGTTCTCGACGATGGGTTGAAGAATGAGATTGGGGACCTGCACATCCAGCGCTCGCGGCTCGACATCCAGCAGCGTGGTAAGCCGGTCCTGAAAACGTATACGCTCAATTTCCAGGTAACACTTGAGAAAGTCCATCTCCTTTTGCAGACTCACTTCCTGCGTGCCGGAATTCTCCAGCGTGAGACGCAGGAAATCTCCGAGGCGCGCGATCATGCTGCGCGCGGCTTCCGTGTCTTCATTGAGGAGCGCGGAGATGGAGTGGAGCGTATTGAACAGGAAGTGCGGGTGCAGTTGCATCTTGAGGGCCTGCAATTGGGCCTGCGAGAGTTGCGATTGAAGCCGTGATCGGGAGAGGACTTCGGCCTGATATTGACGATAGTAGCTGAGCGCGTGAATGATGAGGACGATGAGACAGTAAATCCCTATCGCCTGGCTGAAGTCGAAGATGGCGGACCTCAGCGTATTCAACACGGAGTAGGGCTTGACGCCCCAGTTGATCCAGAGAAAAAGGGTGATGCTATAAAGGCTCATGAGGAGAAAGCTGAGGACGGAACAGGCGAGGATGTGAAGCGGCAAATGGCGTCGCCATGTCGAGCGCTCGACCGGAAAGCGGCGCGCGAGCCAGATCACCAGGGGAGTCGCCAAAGCCCACAGGACACAGTAAGAAATCTGCTGGAAGAATGGCCCCTTCCATTGTTCCGGATGGTCCATTAAATGGAGTATGAAATAGACCTGGCCGCAAAAGAAGAGCGCGATGAGACTCCAGACCAACACGATCAGCGCCGGTTCAACCCAACGATTCTTCCACCACGGCTCGCCTTCGGATTGCTCATCCACATAGTCTTGCATGTTTGTGATCATGTCACATTTACCACGGGGGCATAAACCTGTTGTGCGCCGGGCTGCAACGACAGGACCGGCAAAACGAGGGCTGACTTGTGGCGCAAGCGCTCTCAGGCTCAGAGTAAGGCCGTCATACGGAAGCTGAGAACCGTGTGATTAAGAGGCGAGAGTCCGTTTGAGACAACGATTATGTGATGAAGCGGCCTCAACATGTGATGTGTCGGCTCTTTCGGGGATAAGCTGGCGAAAACTTATCCCTCAAGCGCTCCTCATTTTGCAACAGAGTATCACTCATGTCAGTACCGCCTGCTGCTCTCAATCTACTTTTTATCAATCACCTTAATTCTCACCTCATCATCATTACACCGTATTTCCGGGACGTACATGGCCTGGCCCAACATCGGCAGCGCGTGGAAGGTTCCGGGCGCTTCCGCGCGCAGGTCGTAACGAATCTCCCACACGCCCTGCGGCAGTTTGCTCAGAAACAGCGCGATCTTGCGGTCGCGCAATTCCTGGTAGACGTACGAATCGCGTCCTGTGTAACGGTCGGCCTCCGTGCCATCCGCATCATTATTGTGGACCAGTAATGAAGACGCACCGGCGGCATGATGATTTGCGCCGGAGCTATCGCCGCCGAACTTGCGCTGGACCGCGCCGGATTTTAATTCCCTGGCGGAGAGCGGTTCGCCGCTACGTACGCGCACGGATTCCAGCCCCGCCGGTTTCAAGTCTTCAAACAGCAGGTACTCGTAATTGTTTTTCGCTTCGATGGTGACGACCACTTCGACGCGGTCGCCGCTCTCAACGGTCTCGCCGTCGCGCAGGGGCAGCCGCTCGTAAGCGTACCCTTTGAGCAAGGTCTGATGGCCCACCAGTTTGTAGTATTCGCGGCGCACGAAGATTTCGTTGCCCGCCGCCCTGACGGGTTCTTCCAGGCTGAAGAAGCTCGCCTGCGCGGCAAAGTAGAGCGGGCTGTTTCCGCTTTTGCGGAGGATGTGAATTTCGTTCGCGCCGTCGCGTATATATTTGGCGTCAATGGTGAACCGGCTCGGCGCGCTCAGGGCATCAACGGCGGTCAATTTTTCGTTGACGATAACGTTGCCGTTGACGCTCAACTCGTATTCGAGGTCCGGTTTCAACTCGCCGCTCGCGCTCCGCAGATAGTCGTTGAGTGCGAGCACTGTGATGGCCGTGTCGCGCGTATTGGACCACTGCGCGCCGCGACGATTCTTGACGAGCCAGTTGGTGACAGGCTCTATCAACTTGTTCTGCGGGTCTATGGCGAGCAGCGCGCGGAGCGCAAAGGACGTGGCCTCTATCCCGCCGTCGGACCAGCGATAAAAGATGCCGTCCTCGCCCCAGTGCGCGGTCGCGATGGTCGTGTCGTAAGAGACCTGCGCGCCGCGCTGGACCACTGAAGTGTCCGGCGTGCGATCAATCTTGACGCCGTTTTCGAGATTGCGAATGAGCGTCTGCGCCTTGTCCGTGTAGCCGAAGTTATGCGCGCTCAGGGCCAGCAGCGAGCGCGTGTAGGCGTTCAACCTGTCACGATTGGTCCAGAGATTATCAAAAGCTTTACGCTGGTATTCCGTCACCTCAAGCGTCGCGTCGGCGCGAACTTTCGGGGAAGCGCTGAAGGTTGAAATCGCGTGGAGCATCCAGGCTTGCATGTCAGGATTATTCTCTTCCTCCACGAGTTTATCGTTGAGATAGGCCCAGGCACGAGGCGCTGCATCGGGCTTGACCTCAACGCCCGCGTTGCGCGCGAGCGTCAATCCCCAGAGCACATAGGCCGTCATGAAACGGTCCGTCTCATCATCCTTCCACCAGCCCCAGCCGCCGTCCGCGTGCTGCATGGAATACAACCTGTCCAGGCTCTGCCTGACGATGTCATCAAGCTGTTTGAGATGACGCTTGCCATCTGGATGTGTGGCGGCGGCGCTCGCGGGTTCGATGCCGCCGAAGACGCGCCCCATCGCGGCTTCTGGAGAGAGGCCCATGTCCTTGAGCGTTTTGGCGGTGATGACGGCGGGAAGAAAACGGCTCATCGTCTGCTCTGTGCAGCCGTAAGGATAATCAACGAGGTAGGGCAGCGCGTCGAGCATGGTGACGGCCATGCTGGGCGCGACCTGCACTGTGAGGGCCGTCGTTTCCGGCTTGCGCTCGGCGGGAATGTCCAGCCGCATCGTCACCTCATCGCCGCGCAGTTTGCCGGACCTGTAGAGGAATTTTTCTACGCCGTGCTCGTAAGCCGTAAATTCGCGCTCCATCGCATCGGCCTGATTTTCGCCGCGCGCCGTGACGCGGAGTTTCACATCGCCGGGCCGCGACACTTTAATGGACCAATCAACGCGCGATTCGCCCTTCGCCGGAACGTTAATCGGTGACGGTCCTGACTGGACCAATTTACCTTCGAGCATCAACCCGTTGACGACCACGCCCGCCGCTTCGAGCGAGGGAGTGACGCGCATCGCCTGGTCGCCGTTATTGTCTATCAACGCGGAGACGATGACCGAATCGCCGCTGACGAAGAATCTAGGCGCTTGAAGGCGAACGATAAGAGGCTTTTGCGTGAGGGTGTCTGCGTTGGCGACGCCGAAGCTATCGCCTGCGGTCGCGGCGCGTGCGGTGGCCTTCCAGGTCGTCAGCGAATCCGGGTATTTCACTTTGACGGTCGCAACGCCGCTTTCATTCGTCAAGACATCCGGCTGCCAGATGACCGTCGAGCGAAAATCGTTGCGGACCTGCACGGCAGGTTCCTGACCGACAGGCGCACCCCTGGGAGGTGGGGCGAGGATGGAGAAATTGTCCGTTCTGTTGACGACGAGCGGGAGGTCCACAGCATTTCTGCCGAACTCCGCGCTCTCAGTGGCCTTATCATAAGCTCTGGACATGGTTGGTCCATTAATTCCATCCGAGCGGAGCGATCCGCTCGGCGCGCGCGATAGGTTAGCCATCAATTCCAGCCTGGTGAAAGGAGAGTCCGAATCGCGCCTGGATTCGTCCTTGAAGCGTTGCTGCTCAAGCACGAGGTTGTCAATCAACTGCCGGTCCGCGCCTTCCAAAAGTTTCGCGTAAGGCTTCATTTGAAAGGTGCTGTAGAGGCTGGTTTGCGCGGCGTGCTTCGTGCCGAAGTAGAATTGCCGTAGGTCCTGTGTCACGTCCTGCTGGATGTAAAAGAGCGATTCGTCTATCAGGCCGAGCGCGACTTCGGCGGCCACGGGCCTGCCCTCTCGGTCGCGCGTGGTGACGGTCAGGGTGCCCTCGTCCTGCGGCTGGTAATGCGCGCGGTCCGGCTTCACTTCGACGTTGAGGAAATGTTTTGACGGCGGGACGATGACCTGCTTGGTGTCAACGTAAAGCTGACGCTCGCTGACCATCGCGGCGCTCAGAAAGATGTTGGGGATGTGTTTCTCTTCGACGGGGACTTCGATCAACTTCGATGTGCCCGTGAGATGTACGAGTTGATAACTGTAGAGGTCATCGCCCTCTATGCTGAAGAGAACGTAGCGGTCTGACATGTCCGCGTTGAGCATGACGGGAACGCGCTGCCCCGCGATGAAAGTATCCCTGTCAACAATCACTTCGACGCCGCCGTGCCGGTAGCCGAGTTCGGTGGTCCTCTCCGTCGTCACCCAGGCCGTCGTCTCCGCCTGGACCAGGGGGCCGCCGGTGTCCGGGCTGGTCCAATTAACGCGATAGTAGCCTTCGCGGCCCGGCGTAAAGCTGAGCGTGGCCTCGCCCTGTTTGTCCGTCTTCAAACTCTGCGTGAGGATGTCTTCATGCTGGTAGCCGCGAAACTTGAGCGTCCAAAGTTTTCCACCCTTCACAGGGAGAGGCGGAAAGACACCGCCGCGTGTTGTCGCATCTTCGCGTGCGCGATTGAGTTCTTCGCCTTTGACTTCTCGCCCCGCAGGGTCAATCCAGATTTCATAATAGTAATCGCGCGTCACCTTAACCTGGCCCATCACTTCGACGGGCTGGTTGTTGGCGTCGAGCGATTTGATATTTATCTGGACCTTATCGTTCGGGCGATAGAGATTGTGTTCGGAGCGCGGGTAAACATAATAGCGCTGGTGCGTCACGCGCACGGTATCGCTCCCTGTAATCTCCCGGCGCGAGGCATCCGTGACGCGCGCTTCGATGGTGTACTCCATGTCCTGATTAGTACCACGCGGAGTGTCGAAGACGAGCGTCGCTGTGCCAGCCGCGTTCGTCTTGAGCGTCTCACGCTTGATGATGTCGCCGGGCTGCGCGCCATAGTATGAGTAAGGGTTGGGCGAGAGGTCCGTGTAGTACCAGGGATAGTCGCGGGGCGGATGCCAGTCATGATAAAAGGGCCGCTGGTAAACAAGGACTTCGACGCTGGCATCCGCCACCGCGCCGCCGAAGTAGTATTCCGCGTTGATGGTCGCTTCGACTTTTTCACCGAGACGGAAGGCACGCTTTTTTCCGTCAACTTCGGGCGTCTGGACGCTGATCTTGAACTCCGGCAGCTTATATTCTTCCAGGCGAAAGAGGTTCGCGTTGCCGATGCCGTGCTGGCGTCCCTCGTCATAGAAGACGACCTTGTATGCGCCGAGCGGCATCGCATCCGTCAACTCAAGCGTCCCCCACGCGCTGCCGAAAGAGTTGAGAGTGGCCTTACCCTCCGAGACCTTGGTCCCGCGCGGGTCCTGTATTTCATACTCGATAATCTGATTGGCGGGAGTCGCGTAGACCGAATTTTCAAATCTGCGCGCGATAATTTTCCACTGCACTGTTTCCTGCGGGCGATAGGCGGGCCGGTCCGTGAAAGCATAGATGCGCCAGGGCTGTTGATTGCGCGCGTATTGATTACCACCGCCGGTGCTGAAAGCCTGTCTCGCATCGCTCTCGGCGCTGACGAATAGTTCCGTGTAGTTGTTATCGCTGCTCAGGTCGAAGATGGCGAGGCCGTCCTCGTTCGTCGTCCCGGAAGCCTCGCGCCAGAACCACTCCTGCGTTTTGTTGTCATAACCCTTCTGCCACAATTTGACGTTGGCGCGCGGGAGCGGCGCGCCGCTGATGGCCTGGCAGAAATAGACGAGCGCCTGTCTGGCGTTGGTCTTGAGCACGAGCGTCGCGTCCGTGATGAGGAGCACGTCTCGCGCTTTCGCGTTGCCGCTTCTGGCTTCCAGAATGTAGGCTCCGGCGGGCAATTTCTGGTCCAGCCGCACGGTCTCCTGTCCCGGCATGTGCGTCCCGTCGTCCTTTGTTTCCCTGGACCAGGATTTCACTTTTTCGAGTCCGGCGAGATTAATTTGATTGGTCCAATTTCCGCCGGACTGGTCCTTGTTCGTGAAGCGCACATCGCGGTTGAGATTAACTTTGTAAACGGCTAGGTCAAGACGCTTGACGTTGCGCCATGAGAGGGTGAACTGGATTTCGGAGTCAGGCAGAAAGATGTTTGAGAGGTAAAGACCAAGGGTCGGGCCGGTGATATTCTCTATCTGCCTCTGCGCGTCGTCGTAGTAACGCGTCTGGCCCTTTTTGTACTCGGTGATGACGCGGCGGAAAAGCTCCAACGCCCTGACGTAATCCGGCTGCTGCTGCCATTGACCATCATTCATCTGCGTAATGCGGCCCGTCGTGGCTAACCATTCGCCATATTGATAAAGAGCATCGTCGTACCACTCGCTGCTTTTGCCAGCCTGGAGCGCGGCCTCAAATTCCTGCGGCACGCGTTGTCTTTGCTCCCACTCGCCATACTGGCGCAGCCCCGAAGCCAGATAAAAATGTGCGCGCGCCTTATCGTCCGGCCTCTGCGAAATCCTGACGGCGTTCTCCAACACTTCCAGCGGCGGCAGGTTGCCGTAGGAACCCGGATAATAACGCTCGTCAACCCAGGGCGGGACGACCGCCTTCCAGACGATCTCTAGATAACGTTCGCGCGCCGTCTCAAGATCGCGCTCGCCCGCCCACCAATCGAGGGCTTTCTGATAATGCGGCCACGCCTCGCCCCAACTCTGCGCGTTGCGTCTGGTCCACCAGAAATCTCCGAGCGATTCCTCCGCTTCAGCCGAGACGCGGTCGCGCTCCGCATCGCTCTTCGACTGGGCCAGGGCCGTGAGCCTTTCGCGCGACTGGTCCAGTTTCGTCGTGTCCGAAGTATTGCTCGCGGCCTCCGCGCGCCAGAGCGTGTCCGCGCGGCGAAACTCCACCCAGCGCGCTTCGGCGGGCGCTAATTTCATGGCCCCGGCCTTCTCGTACAACTCGAGCGCGCGGGCGTATGATTTCTCTTGATAGAGACTTTCGGCCTCAACCTTGAGCTTATAGTAATCGGGTTGCTGCCCCTGGGCCGTGGCGCAAATAATCAGGATGATGAGTGTGGCGATCTTTTTCATAGTATTAGAAAGAACGGTCCAACTTGAAAATCATGCATCGAGCGTGAAGGCGATGAGGCGCATTTAAAAAGTCTGGCGAATAGTCTGGATGCTGAGTCTTTTATTTACGCCCCCTGTTTTCACAATGGATAAAGTCGAGATTAGGGGCTGTCTGAACATCCCTCTGTGCCCTGAAAGGGCAACCTGTGAGAGCCGGGGGCAAGCTTAAGCGTCACCCCCGGTCCTCACACATTAAAAGTTTCGACCCTGAAGGGGTCGCACCTGCCATGTTGAAGTGCGACCCCTTCAGGGTCTGTTTCTATTGTGGACCAGTCACCGGGGGCGGTGCCCCGGCTCTCATATGTATCCACTGACGCGGATAAGATTGAAGGGGGTGCTCTAACTTTTCAGGCACACTCTAGCGAAAGCCTCTTAAATCTCTCACGCACCTGCCAGACGATTGGTGACAACCCGCCCTGACTGTCTCTCATGCACGGACTGTTATTCGTTCATCTGGCTTTCCAGGGCCTGTAATGCGCGCTCAAGCGTGGCGCGGTGCGCGGGGTTGGTGGCGCGTCCCAGTTGGTCCAGCATACGCGCCTTTGAGAGCCGCAGGGATTCGAGCCGGGCCAGGCGCGCACGCTCTTCCGGTGAAACGTAATCCCTGCGCGTGCGGTCATCGGCTGCCGCCTGTTGCCGCTCCAGAGCCTCTTCCATCTGCCCCGCGACTGCGTCTCCGTCCCATCCTCCAGCCATTTCTTACACCTCCTATAGACACCGCGCGACCGCCCACGGATGGCCGCGCACGAAATCTTTCTTCAATTCATGGTCCTGCTCGTTCAAGCGCAGGAAAAATCATCAGACACATTTTAGATGCCCTCCATGATAACACTATTCTTCTACGTTACTGAGCAGATTAAAAAGCGCAAGGCCCCGACGTTTCTGCCGGAGCCTTGCTCTCCAATGTTTCGAGGGATGGTGAACGTCGTTTAATCTCTGTGGGCTGTAAGCACATATGTCTGGCGCTCCGTGGTAGATGCGACCTCGACCGCGCGCTCCTGACGCGAGACGGGCAACTCGACTCCGGTGCTCGTACAGGGCGTCCAAACCTGCGAGAGAAAATACTGTTCGCCGTAGCGATGGAAGATCATCTGGCCTTCATCGCGGGTCGTGTTGGACCGCACGGGAATGGTCATGACGAAAGTTCCGGCGTGCTGCTCCTGGTTCTGTATCAACCACACTTTATCCGTGTCTCTTCTGTACGGCTGGATTCTGTAATCACCAGCCGGAAGCGTCTTCTCTCCGACGTTGAAGGCGAACGGAATATTGACGATGGTCCCGCGCTCGCTCTGCGCGAAGACCGCCGAGGCGGTCAGCATCAAGACGCCCAACAGCGCGACGGCTCTCAAAATTCGTTTCATGGGACTCTCCTTTAGTCACTTCAATTTTACGGGCCAGCTTAATTGCTGCCTCATCTACTAACGCGCAAAGTGAACGCAAAGAGAATCAAGCGGCGAAGAAAAAGGTAGACAGTGGATAGTAGTCAGCAGTCACCATAAAAACAGCGCATGCTTTTCTATTGTCTACTGAGAAAGGCAGAGAAAATCTTTCAACTCAACCTTATCCCCGTAGGGGATGAATATGAGAGCCGGGGGCAGCGCCCCCGGTTCCTGGTCCACAATAAAACCCGACCCTGAAGGGGTCGCACCTCCCATGTTGAAGTGCGACCCCTTCAGGGTCAAAACCTTTGATGTGTGAGGACCGGGGGCGACGCTTAAGCTTGCCCCCGCTCTCACAGGTTGCCCTTTCAGGGCACAAAGGGATGTTCAGACAGCCTCTGACTACTTTCTACTTTCTATTGTCTACTGTCTACTTCTGATTTAGCCTTTGATGAGATAAACTCTCAAACCGTCCGTTGGCAATCAAATTTTACCCGTCTCTTTAAGAACACACATGAACATTCGTTTGTCCATTTTGCTCTCAATG
>DASYML010000062.1:0-5682 GCA_036009045.1 Pyrinomonadaceae bacterium | reverse complement strand
AATCGTTCGCGGGGGGATAGCTGATACATTGTTTTCTCCTGAAGTTGAAGAGTCTTCGTCTTCGTTAGGTTAAGTCTGCGAGTCAGTTCATGTTGATATGAAGGCTCTCTGGCCGCCCGTCATAATGATTTAAGGTCAATTATTTGAGGAGTCGGAAGGCTGCCTGAAATCCCTGTCTGACAGCGTCTCTTGCGCTGTCGTAGGAACAGAGCAAGTGACCCGCATCAAAAATACCTGGACCATTATTTTTTTTTAAGATTTGTGAGGCGCTCTCTTCATCCTCCATTTTCGATGACTATCAACCTGTCTCCTTAAAACTCATACCAAGTTGCAATAGAAAGAGAGGTCAGTCCCGCCTGCTTAAGCTGGGCGGGTTCTCCGGGCGCGCATGACCCGCCCAGCTTAAGCAGGCGGGACTGACTACCTCATCTCCTCTTCTACTGCAACCTGGTATCAGATCACGTCCCGTCTCAATGAGGGCGACATTTAATGAGAATTAGCGTATTAATAAGGTGGACGATGTATCTTCATCTTGAAGAGTCTTCATTGTGGGCCTCGCTCAGACGCATCCCATCATTCTCTCCCGAGAAACGATCAGCGCTTTGAATTGACGTGCATCGAAGGAGAATCATTCTAATGCTATCAACACGCGCACTCTATTCGCCTCACATTCGACAGCATCATGAGCGGGTTAGGTCAAGACATGGGTTGCGTATCGCGCTGGCCTTCTGCATGACTGTGCTGCTCATCGTCGTCTCGACTCCGTCGGAGGTGCGCGCTCAACAACTCGTCGCGCAGGGTTTGTCTACGGGTGACGAAGCGCGTCTTGTGCAATTCCAAAATTCTCTTGATGCGATGCGGGTCCAGTACAAGATTCCCGGATTGTCAGCGGCCATCGTGAGTAACCGGCAGGTTGTCTGGGCGCAGGGTTTCGGCTATCAGGACATGGCGGGCGCGATTCCCGCGACGCCTGATACACCTTATCTCATCGCTTCGCTCACCAAAACGTTCACCTCCATGCTCCTCATGAAGTGCGTAGAGGAGGGCAGGCTGAATCTTGATGATCCGATTCTCAAATACAGCGCGGTCATTCAGAAACCCGGTGTGACGGTTCGCCATGTTTTCACGCACACCTCGGAAAGCACGCCGCCCGGCGAGGCTTACCAGTATAACGGCTCGCTCTTTGGCGAACTCACACCCGTGGTTAAGTCCTGCATGGGTCTCCCGTATCAACAAGTGGTGGCGCAAGCGGTCCTCGATAAAATCGGGATGCCGGAGACAGTGCCCGGCCTGAACCTTTTATATCCCACGCCTGATCTCGTCGCCATGTATACACCGGAAGCGCTCGCTCGTTACGTCGGCGTCTTGCAGCATCTAGCCAAGCCGTACAAGCTTGACGGTCGCGGCCAGATTATTCCTTCCGTTTATCCTCGCTATGACATCAACGCCTCCGCCGGTCTCATCTCAACCGTGCGCGACCTGGCTCTCTATGATGCCGCGATTGATCGTCATCTACTGCTTCAGTCGCAGATTCAGGAACAGGCCTGGACCAATCCGATTAATAGCGGCGGACAAACATTGCCTTACGGACTCGGCTGGTTTGTGCAGAACTATGGCGGAGAGCGGCTCATCTGGCATTACGGCAGTTGGCCGGATGCCTTTTCGGCGTTGATATTAAAGGTTCCGAGGCGCAACGTGACCCTCATCCTGCTCGCCAACAGTGGCGGGCTGAGCAACTTCAACGCGCTGGGCGCGGGCAACGTGGCAGGCTCGCCGTTTGCCAGTCTCTTCTTGCAGATGCTCAACGACCCGGCGGCCTTCGCGGGCAATCCGATTGATGATGCACAGACGTTTGTCGCGGAGCACTACAGCGACTTTCTCAATCGTGAACCTGACAATGCGGGTCTCGGTTATTGGACCAACGAAATCGCCAGGTGCGGCGCGGATCAACTCTGTCTTCAGCAACGGCGCATAGGCGTCTCCGCAGCCTTCTTCATCGAGAACGAGTTTCAGAAGACGGGGTCCTTCATCTATCGCGTTTACAAAGGCAGCCTGGGTCGTCAGCCCACATATGCGGAGTTCACCGCAGACCGCAGCAGGATTGTGGTGGGCGATGCTCTGGAAGCAAGCCTCGCAGCCTTTGCCGCAGAGTGGGTCACGCGCGCGGAGTTCAAGGCCGCGTATCCAGACGGCATGCCCCCTACAGACTTCGTCAACAAGCTGTTCGACACCGCCGCGCTGGCTCCCTACACGACAGAGCGGCAGCAGCAGATTCAAGCCATGACGTTAAGCGGTAAGACCCGCGCGCAGGTCATCAGAGACACGATTGAGATGTTGGAGTTCAGAAACAAAGAGTACAATCCGGCCTTCGTCCTCATGCAATACTTCGGTTACTTGAAGCGCGACCCGGAACGCGGAGGATATAACTTCTGGTTGAACGTCCTCAATAACCGCGAACCGAATAACTACCGTGGCATGGTCTGTTCATTCATCACTTCAGCCGAGTATCAACTACGCTTCAGTTCAACCATCACGCACAGCAACCGCGACTGCGCGCCATAGAGCGGATTGCAGTTGGACGTATGGAAAGAATTATTCACCAGAGAGCACAGAGTCAGCACAGAGAGTTGAATGCTTATCTCTGTGCGTCCTCTATGTCCTCTGTGTCTGCGGTGGTGAATCTCACTTTCCATATGTTCAACTGACATACACTCTAATCCCGGCCTTCCGGCACTACGATGTTTTAGAGAGGAGCGCGTCTTCTATCTCCTTGAGCCACTCGGCAGGCTCCCCGCGCCTCTCTCTAGCGTCGCGTATGAGCCGCAGGTTACGCGCGGTAGTTTCGCGTTCCCAGCCTTCGCGTGCATGGGCCAGGGCATCGCTGAGCGCATCGGCGGCCCCCGTCTCGTCTCTTCCGAGCACAGCTAACTCCAACAGCGTCGCGTAGTCCCAATAATCCGGCTTGCCCATCGCGATGCGTCTCTCCACCGCGTACGTCACGACGGGTATGAGGGCCAGCCGACGCTCGTCGGGCGGCTCTTTGAATTCCATCAGCGTGACGGCATTGATGCCAGGATAAGCGTCGCGCCAGTCGGCCTCAAAGCCTCGCAGGTAAGCATCAACAGCCTTTTTCAACTCGCCGCCCGCGAGCGCTTTTTTGCCGCCCTTGATCGCCGCATCCCAGCGATCTTTGTAAACGCGTCCGAGGATGCCGAGGGTCTCGCTGCTGGGGCCGCGTTTATCAAGCAGGTCCAATAAAGCCCGCTCCGCTTCATCGCCGCGCCCCGCGCGATTGAGCGCCAGCGCCAGTTGTTCCTGAACCATGACGGTCGCGGCCAGCGGCTTGGACATCTTTCCCACCAGCGCGATCATGTCTTCCCAGGCGCTGGCCCCGCGATAAGAGAGAAAGAGGTCTATCAAGACGCCGGACTCCTGTTTCCTGATGTCGCCGAGTTGTTGCTCGACCGCGCGCAAGGCTTCGACGCCCTGCTTACGCGCATCTGCCAACTGCCCCTTAATCTCGTTGGAGTAACGCACGGTTTCGCGGAAGACATCCGTCTTCGTGTGTTCTATGTCTGGATAGTTTTCGACCAGTTGATAAATCGGACTGTCTGTCAACGACTTGGGGTCTTCGACGGACTTGGCCTGCGCCTCCGCGAGACGCGCCATGAGAGCTTTTTTGTCCGCCTCTATATCCTTCGGCACGCCGTCCGTGGAAAGCTTGTAAGGTAGTGCGCGCAACGGCGCGACATCGAAGGGCAGCCGCCCGCCCTCCGCGAAGAAGAGCACGGTACTCCAAGGACGCACCGCGTGGCGCAGTCCGAGTTCATAAAAGACGTTGGCGTTGGCGGTCGTCAAATCCGCCACGGCAAAGTCGCAGAAGATGAGACGCTCGAACATGGGCTTATGAATCATCCCGCCGGTCATCTCTTCATCCGCGCGCAAAGGCTCCAGGCCGGATTCTTCAATGGCCGGGCGAATGAGGTCTCTGTAGACCGCGTCGAAGTCCACAATCCCGCCCGCGCCATCCGGTTTTTTGCCAAAAGGCATGAGCACAAAGCAAAGTTGTTTGGGCATCTCTCGACCTCCTCAAGCATTTTGTAACAACCGTCCATCGTTTGATAGTGGTTCAGCTTGATATTGAGTGTCAGGGACAGTGAGATTCACCACCGCAGAGACAGAGCGCACAGAGATAGCACAGAGGCTTGAATCTTCTTCTCTGTGTCCTCTGTGTCTGCGGTGGTGAACCCATCTTTCATCTTCACTCAACTCAAACTGAACCACTCCTATTGTCTTTATCCGCCCCGCGTTTATCTGCTGGCTCATCTCTCTTGCTTCTTTTGCACCAGCACCTGAAAAGTGCTTCCCATCCCGCCCGGCAAAATCATCTCCCGCGCGCTCGTCCGCAGAATCATGGCGTCGGCTTCGCTCTGCGCGCGTGCGGTCATGCTCTCCAATTGGTCCAGCAATCCCGCGCGCAGCAAAAATTGGTCCTGCCCCTCAAGGCTCACCGTGTGCAAGCCATGTTCAAGGCCCGCTTGCTTAAAGTTGGTCCAATCAACGGTCGTGGTGATGTCTTGCTCGCCCGGATGGGCCAGCACATTTTCGGCGAAGCGGTGGTGGCTCAAAGCGCGTAGTGTGCCCTCTCTGCGATGCGGCGCGGAGTATAACTCTGTCGCTTCAGCGCCGTAATCAACCGTGATGACATAGCCGCGTTTGATGGCGTTGGCAACCGTCTTCAACCAGTCTTCGGCGTCCAGATTCACTTCCGCCATCTGTCCTTCGTCGAGCCGGATTCGGGCGCTCTCAAAGTATGCAGAGAGACGCGCGGTGCTCGGCTCAGAGGGAATCCAGTTGAAGGTGCCCGTGCGCGGCTCCGCTCCGACGCGCAATTCCCTGAGATGGCCGTCCAGCATCAAGACACGATGAACGGGGAAGGCGTCCGCCAGTTCGTTTGAGAAAACGACGCCCGCTTCAAAGGGTGATGTGAGTTCGGAGAGGCGACAATATTCCACCTGCCCGGCGAATGGCGCGAGGGTGACGCGCGCCCTCTCGCGCGCATCTTCGCTCGCTTCGTCAATGATGTAGCGGGTCGCTGTGAAGACCTTTTGATAATCGCGCCGCAAGGTTTGGAGCACGCCGCGCGCGAAGTGGCACGCGCCCGCCCCTGCCTCAATGATGGTCCAGGAATTTGGCTCGCCCAGATTTTCATAGAGCGTGGCGAAATATCTTGCGAAGGTCGCGGCGAAGAGCGGGCTGCGCTCAGGGCTGGTCCGGTAATCGCCCGCCCTGCCCCAACGCTCGCGCGAAGGTTTCTGATAGTAACCCTCAAGCGGATCGTAAAGCACAGCCTCCATCCAGTCGCGGAAAGTGAGAGGGCCTTGACGCTCGATTCTTAAAAGCAGGCGCGCGGCGAGCGATGATTGGCCCGTCTCCGGCGATTGGCCCACGTCCGGCGCAATGCCCGTCTCGCTCACGTTATGTTGGTCCATCATCGGGTCCGAATAATTTTCTCTCGCGGAGCGAGCGCGCGTCGAGGCTGAGAAGTTTGCTAACGCGCGTTCGGGTCAACTTTATCGTCAAGCAGGCGCGTGGTGTTTTCGGTGACGCTGTGTGGACGCACCAGTTCGGCGGTGTCCGGGCGTTGACGCCAGCCTGAGACGGGCGTGCTTCGCTGCGGCG
>DASYML010000061.1:0-35071 GCA_036009045.1 Pyrinomonadaceae bacterium | reverse complement strand
GCAGGCGCTTCATGCCCGAAGCCTCGCGGCGTCTGCGCACGTTGATGTAAGTGTGGCGGCGTATGACGGACGGCACGCGATATTCCTCGCGCGTCGTGTGCAGGACGCGATTCCCGTCCCATTCCTCTACCGCCACGGTGTTCTTGTAGACCATCGTAATCGCCCGCGCCACGCCGACGGTGCCGAGCGGTTCGTAAGTTTGATTGAGCAGTAAGACTCTACCGTTTAGTGCCATTTGACTCGGCACCTCCTTTCATTAAATTAAGCGCGAGACCCTGAGCGGTCCTTCGCATCGGGCGAGGACGGATTTGGACAAAGAGCGGGCGTGAGGAAAACTCGCGGGCGCGAGCGGCCCCGCTCTAAGATTGAAGTTTTCTGTCAGTACCGTCTGCGGTAGCCGGCGGGTATTAACACAACAACGACCCGCCCGCTACCGCAGGCGGTACTGACTTGCGGCGCACTTTTAAAATTGGAGCATGTGGCCGGATTTGAACCGGCGATGACGGTTCTGCAAACCGTCGCCTTGGGCCAGACTTGGCGACACATGCCTGTGAATAAAATTTTGAAGCCCGTGACGAGAGTTGAACTCGTGACCTCAACCGTACCGGGGCTGCGCTCTGGCCGTCTGAGCTACACGGGCGTCTGGAAAGTTTTGTGTGTGAAGCGGGAGAAGGGACTCGAACCCTCAAGCCGAGTTTGGAAGACTCGCATGTTGCCGGTTACATCACTCCCGCGAAGTGAGATAGAGAGAGGGCGGTACAGGACTTGAACCCGCATCTGAGTCGTTCGAAGCGACCCGCTTTGAATCCGTTAAGCTAACCGCCCGCGTGAAAAAGGTTTTGGAGCATCGTATCGGATTTGAACCGATGTCTCGGCGCTGGCAACGCCGCGTCTTGTGCCGGACTGGACCAACGATGCTTGAACGAATGGTCGGGGTAGTCAGAATTGAACTGACGCCACGAGTTCCCAGGACTCGGATGCTAACGTTACACCATACCCCGTTGAAATAAATGGACCAGGTGGGATTTGAACCCACGATTTTCGGATTAAGAGTCCGCTGCCTTAAGCCTCTTAGCTACTGGTCCAAATAAGCGAGCGGGACCGAACGGACTCGAACCGTCATCAGCTTACTTGACAAGCAAGTGCCTCACCTCTCGGCCACGGTCCCGTGTGAAAAATTTGCGTGTGAAAAATGTTGGCGGCGCGTACCGGATTTGAATTGGTGAATGACTGATCGAGAATCAGTTGGCCTGGGCCTGGCTGGCCTCACGCGCCTTTGAAGCGAGGGTGACTAGAGAGATTTGAACTCTCGCTCTCCTGTTCCACAAACAGGCGCTTTAGTCCGGCTAAGCTATAGTCACCACAAAAGTGTCATCGCGCGATAATTGGTCCAACGCGACATCTTTCATGTGTGAAAGAGACAAGCGCTGGCAGCCGCGCGGCGTCGAATTGATAGGGCGTGCGAGATTTGAACTCGCGCATCTCCTGATTGAAAATCAGGCGGCTTCACCGGACTTGCCAAACGCCCCTTGAGATAAAGCGGAAACTTTTTATGCGCGTGGAGAGATTTGAACTCACACTGCTCAGATTTTAAGTCTGATGCCTCTACCGGTTGGGCTACACGCGCGCGGGCGAGAGTAAACTGGTACTGGAGGTGGGACTCGAACCCACACTGAGCCGCCCGGCTCACAGCAACCTCAGCGCTGCGCGTTTGCCTTTTCGCCACTCCAGCACATCAACATTTGATACCGACGGAGAGATTCGAACTCTCAACATCCTGTTTCTAAAACAAGCGTCTCTTCCAGTTGGACTACGTCGGCGTGAATTGGCTACGGAGGCAGGACTCGAACCTGCAATTGACTGTTTCAGAAACAGTGGCCTTACCAGTTTGGCGACTCCGTAAAAAATTGGTGGACCCGGCACGATTTGAACGTGCGACCTCAACCTCCGCAGGGTTGCGCTCTCATTCCGCTGAGCTACGAGTCCGAAAGAATTGATTCATTGATTCATTGGCTGATTGGCTCATTGAATAACTGGACCAATGAGCCAATCAGCCAATGAATCAATTCTTGGCGGAGACGGTGCGATTTGAACGCACAGGGGATGGCTCCCGGCAGTTTAGCGGACTGCTGCCTTACCGATTAGGCTACGTCTCCAAAGTGAAGCATCAGAAAAGGAAGGCGTGAGATTCGAACTCACAAACGCTTGCGCGCGGCAGTTTTCGGGACTGCTGACTTACCGGTTAGCCTAGCCTTCCATCAGAGAGAGATTGGCAGGAGGACTCAGATTTGAACTGAGAGCGACGGTTTTGGAGACCGCTATGTTGCGCTGTTGACACCATCCTCCTGTAAATTTTTGGACCAGACGCATGCGGTAGGACTTGCACCTACGAAGCCCTTGGGGCGCTCGGTTTACAGCCGAGTGCTTTTGCTGCTCAGCCACGCATGCAAAGTTAGTATTCTTATGCTACAAAAGAGATGAGGGCAGAGATATGGCTAACCGTAGACACACTTCGGCGCACACTTCTCCCGTTGGATGGCGCGGCCTAAAGGACTCTCGCAAAGCACCAGGCCGCATCATCCAGAGAAGGCATCCCTGCCCTCATCCATTCACAAAAAGTACTTCAATTGTCAAACAACAAAAAGAAAGAGCGGGCCTTTTAAGCTTCATCAGGGAAGCTGGCCCGCTCCAACAATTCTCTTAGATTTTCTTAGGAGATTTGGGAGCGGGAAGCCGCTCCCGCTTAACTAAACTTGAATTCGACGGCTATCCGTGGGTATCAGGCTGCCGATGGTTTTCGCCTGTTCCTGCACTGGTTGTCCCTGGCCGCCGACGAGATAAAAGGACGAATGGTTGAGACCATTGACGGACAAGAGACAACCCCGCATAGCGACACACGGCTGCCAAGCGGCGGCGTGCCTGCGGGTGTTTGATCTATTTGTCAGTGTCTTTAACATTGAAATCGTCGTCCTCTTCTTTTTCGCTTTCAAACGTGCTGAAAGCAACGCGCATTTATAAGACCGAATAGCTTTTCTGTCAAGAACTTTTTTTAGGACCAGCGAAAAAAGTTGGCCCAACGAAAAAGTTGATGAGCAAAACCAGGGTTCGCGTTGCCTCGCCACTAACACAAACCGTCGAATAATGAGAAAGCTTTGCTGGCTCGCTCTCTTTAGAGAACAAAGCGCACACGCTTTCTCGCGCGCTCGCAAGTTTTTCCGAAGAGAAGTTGGAAATGAAAGCGAATCTTTCATCCTCACAAAAAAATCTTGACAAGTTCGCATTTGTAACTATAATAGTTACGAATGGAGGTTCGGCTGGTTTTGGTTGATGGCGATAGTTTATGTCTACGAATACACGTTTCGCGGTCGCGGTGCATGTCTTGACGGTGCTGGCCTGGTCCGGTGACGAGCCGGTTAAGTCGGACGGCGTGGCGACGAGCGTGAATACAAATCCGGTGGTCATCAGACGCACGCTGTGCGCGCTGTCTCGCGCCGGGTTGGTCAGTTCGCAGACGGGCGCGGCGGGTGGTTCCAGGCTCGCACGCCAGCCCGGACAGATTACGCTGCTCGAAGTCTACAGGGCCGTAGAGGGCGGCGGCATCTTCTCTCTGCATCGCCAGCCGCCGAGCATGAGTTGTCCCGTCGGCATGCACATAGAGACGGTCCTCGAAGATGTCTTTGAGGAGGTCCAGACGGCAGTCGAACGTGTGCTGGCGAAGATTACCATCGAGCAGGTCTTGCAAAAGGTGGGTCCGTGTCTGACCGCAGGCAGAAAAAAGGCCAGGGCCGCCAGGTGAAACTCAACGTCAGATAAATTTTTTGCGAATATTTGTAACTGTATCGGTCACAAATGCTTCGCGCCTAAACCCAAAGATTGGTTGATGCACGCATAAAGGAGATAAAGAGTATGAGTGAGCATGTCAGAGAAGTCAGCGATAGCAGTTTTGAAAAAGACGTTCTACAGGCGGACGCGCCCGTGCTGGTGGATTTCTGGGCCGAGTGGTGCGCGCCCTGCCGCGCTCTTACGCCGACGGTCGAGGCCGTGGCCGAAAAATATGCCAGCAACGCACGCGTCTTTAAAGTCAATGTTGATGAGAACCCGTCCATCTCTCAGCGATATGGCATCAAGGGCATCCCGACCTTGATTCTCTTCAAGGGCGGCAAGGAAGAGGAGCGCGTCGTCGGCGCGACCAGCAAAGAAGCCATCTCGCGCATGATTGATAAACACGTCAGCGCCGCAACAGCATGAAGCAGAGGCTGGAGACTAGAGGCTGGTCAAAGCAAAGCTGTTTTTAACTAGCCGCTAGTCTCCAGCCTCTAGCCTCTCGTTAGGAGAGCTATGAAAGCCATCAGAGTTCATGAGTTCGGTGGGCCGTCTGTATTGCGTGTGGAGGAAGTGGCGGACCCGCAGGCGGGACCGGGACAGGTCCTGGTGCGTGTGCGCGCGGTCGGCGTCAATCCGGTTGACGGGTACATACGCGCGGGCGGGCACGCGGTCAAGCCGTCTCTGCCATACACGCCCGGAATGGATGCGGCGGGTGTGGTCGAAGCGGTCGGAGAAGATGTTGAGAGTGTGGCTCTCGGGGACCGTGTGTATGTCGCGGGCACGCTCGGCGGGTCATACGCGGAATTGGTCCTCTGCGATCAATCGCAGGTCCACCCTTTGCCGGACGCGGTCTCGTTTCAACAGGGCGCGGCGGTCAACGTGCCTTACGCGACGGCTTATCGCGCTCTCTTCTTTCGCGCCCAGGCTCGGCCCGGAGAATTCATCCTGGTCCACGGGGCGAGCGGCGGAGTCGGCGTCGCCGCGACGCAGTTAGCGCGTGCCGCAGGTCTCACAGTAGCCGGGACGGGAGGCACGGGCGAGGGCCGCAATCTTGTCAGAGAGCAGGGCGCGCACTTTGTCCTGGACCATCATGCGCCGGATTATCTGGACCAGTTAAGAGCGTTGACGAAAGGCAGGGGCGTGGACGTGATCCTGGAAATGCTGGCGAACGTCAACCTTGGCAAAGACCTCGACGTGCTCGCGCCGAAGGGGCGCGTGGTCGTCATAGGCAGCCGTGGCCCCGTTGAGATAAACCCGCGCGCGATGATGGGACGTGATGCGAGCATCATCGGCATGTCCCTGATGAACGCTTCGCCGCAGGAATTGTCTGCCATTCATGCGGCGCTCGTCGCGGGTCTGGAAAGCGGCACGCTCCGTCCAGTCGTCGGGCGCGAAATGCCGCTCGCAGATGCCGCGAGCGCACACGAGGCCGTCATGAAGCCAGGAGCCTACGGCAAGATCGTGTTGATTCCCTGAAGGTCTGTTGAGTGTAACGCGAGTAGCAATTCACCACAGAGACACAGAGCACACAGAGTAAGCACAGAGAAGAAGATTCAAGTCTCTATGCGTCCTCTGTGTGCTCTGTGTCTCTGTGGTTTGTTAATTCCTGGCAGACACCTATCTGCAAATTATCAGAGCCGATTCTACATTAGAGATTTCATATCTCGCTTCTCCACTCGCTTTTTCTATCCTCGAAAAAATCAATAGACATCTCAAGGGGCAAACGGCTATAAGTTTGGCGACAGAACATCTCTACGCTCTGGGCCAATGATGAATTCGGAACACGTCCCGGAAAAAGCCACAGAATCTCAACTGCTCCGGCGCTTCGGGTTACTGCAAGCGACGGCCTTGAACATGTCGAACATGATCGGCATCGGGCCGTTCATCACGATTCCGCTCTTGATGACCGCGCTCGGCGGGCCGCAGGCGATGATCGGGTGGCTCATCGCCATCCTGATTGTGATTCCGGACGGCATGGTGTGGAGCGAACTCGGCGCGGCGATGCCCGGTTCCGGCGGCTCGTACTTGTACCTGCGCGAAGCCTACGGGCGAGAGACTTACGGGCGGCTGATGGCCTTCATCTTCATCTGGCAGTTTATCCTCAGCGGTCCCCTGGAAATCGCCTCCGGCTATATAGGCTTCGCCAAGTACACAGGATATATCTGGCGCGGCATCACGCCGATGCAGACTCTCTTAGTGGCCGCCGCTGTCGGCGTCGTCAACATACTGCTCCTGTATCGCCGCATCACTTCCATCGGAAAAATCACCGTCAGCCTGTGGGTCGGCACTCTCCTGACGACGGGCGCGGTGATACTGACGGGCGCGCTCAACTTTAATCCGCGAATCGCCTTCGACTTTCCGAAGGGTGCGTTCAACTTCAGCTTCGGCTTTCTCTGGGGACTCGGGGCGGCGACGCGCATCGGCGTTTATGATTATCTTGGCTACTACGACATCTGCTATATCGGCGACGAGGTCAGGAATCCTGGCCGCGTCATTCCGCGCTCGATTATTATCAGCGTCGTCGCGGTCGCGTTGATTTACCTGGCGATTAATCTCTCCATCATCGGCGTCGTTCCCTGGCGCGACTTTGTGCCTGCGGACTCGAAGCCGGATTCGGACTTCGTGGTCTCCATCTTCATGCAGAAGATTTACGGGACCAAAATAGCCACCCTCTTTACGGGGATGGTTTTGTGGACGGCCTTCGGTTCGGTCTTCGCGCTGCTGCTGGGCTATTCGCGCATCCCTTACGCGGCGGCGCAGGACGGCTATTTCTTCAAAGTCTTTGGCCGACTGCATTCGACGAAGAATTTCCCCTACGTCTCGTTGATAGTCATCGGCGTCATCTCCATCGTCTGTAGCTTTTTTTCGCTGGGGATGGTGATTGACGCGCTGGTGACGACGAGAATCCTGGTCCAATTCATCGGGCAGATTTTCGCCGTCACGCTGCTGCGCAGGCGCGAACCGCGCATCAAGAGACCCTATCGCATGTGGCTCTACCCGATTCCGAGCTTCGTCGCACTCGTCGGCTGGATTTTCATTTTCGCGACCTCCGATTGGTCCATTATTCTCTTTGGCCTGGGCACGCTCGCGCTCGGCGCGCTCTTTTTTCTTGGGTGGTCCAAATATACGGGACGCTGGCCTTTCGCCATCCAAAATTAGCAAACTGATGTTAAGGGGACAGGCTCATGAAGGTTCTTCTCTGTGGATTGATGACGATGATGTTGTGTGCGCTCGCCAGCGGAGAGACGCGGCGAACCTCTCATGATGCGGGCAGGGAGACACGGCTCCCGCTCAGGGAAAACTGGGCCATTAAATCTTCCGCTCAAGTGAAAGAGAAGGGAGACGCTCTGTCCAGCGCCTCTTACGCGCCGCGAGGCTGGTATCCGGCGCGAGTGCCTTCGACCGTGGTCGCGACGCTGGTCCAGAATAAGGTCTATCCAGACCCTTACTTCGGGATGAACCTGCGCTCGCTGCCGGGTTGCACGTACCCCATCGGGACCATCTTTTCCAACCGCGAGATGCCGCACGATAGCCCTTATCGCTCTGCGTGGTGGTATCGCACGGAGTTTCAATTGCCTGCCAATTATGGCGGGCAGAATGTCTGGCTCCATTTTGACGGCATCAACTTTCGCGCGAACATCTGGCTCAACGGGCGACAGATCGCTAGGGCGGACGAGGTCGCGGGCACGTTTCGTCTCTTCGAGTTCGACATCACGGAGGCGGCCCGCGCGGGCGCGCAAAACTCGCTGGCCGTAGAAGTTTTTCCGCCGCGTGTGGACGACCTGGCCTGGACCTGGGTGGACTGGAACCCGACGCCGCCCGACAAGGATATGGGCATCTGGCGCGACGTGTATCTGACCACAAGCGGGCCTGTCACCATTCGCTACCCGCAAGTCATCACACGCTTCGACCTGCCATCGCTGGACACCGCGCACCTCAAGGTCAACGCAGAAGTTCGCAACACTACGAACAGGGACATAGAGGGCACGCTGCGAGGTCGGATAGATAATCTCGAATTTTCGCAGAGCGTCAAACTCGGCCCGTTGGAAGAAAGAACAGTGGCTTTCTCGCCCGAAGAGTTTCATCAACTCAACATCGCGCACCCGCGCGTGTGGTGGCCCGCGCATCTCGGCGAGCAGAATCTTTACGACCTGCAAGTTGAGTTTGAAAGTGAGGGCCGCGTCTCCGACCGCCAGACGACGCGCTTCGGAATCCGCGAAGTGACTTCGGAATTGGACCAGAAGGGCCACAGGATTTTTAGCATCAACGGCCAGCGCATTCTCATACGCGGGGGCGGCTGGGCCAATGACATGATGCTGCGACAGGACCCCGCACGGCTCGAAGCGGAGATGCGGTACGTGAGGGACATGCACCTCAACACGATTCGCCTGGAAGGCAAGCTTGAGTCGGAAGAGTTGTTCGATCTGGCGGACAGGTACGGCATCCTGGTGATGGCCGGGTGGTGCTGCTGCGATCACTGGGAACACTGGGAGCACAGGGATGATTACAAGGATGGGCCAACTTGGGATGACGAAGATTATCGCATCGCGGCCCTCTCGCAGGCGGACCAGATCAGGCGCTTGCGAAATCATCCGAGCGTCTTCGTGTGGCTCAACGGCAGCGACAACCCGCCGCCGCCGAAGGTCGAGCAGATGTACATTGATGCTCTCAAAAAATATCAATGGCCCAACCCGTATCTCTCATCCGCGACGGCGAAGCAGACGAAGTTGACGGGCACGACCGGAGTCAAGATGGAAGGGCCTTACGAGTGGGTGCCTCCGGGTTACTGGCTGCAAGACAAAGAGCATGGCGGCGCGCACGGTTTTGCCACGGAGATAAGTCCGGGTCCAGCCGTGCCGCCGGTCGAATCCCTGCGGCGGATGCTGCCGAAAGAAAATTTATGGCCCATTAATGAGGTCTGGAATTTTCATGCGGGCGGCGGGCAGTTTAAAAATATCAAGGTCTTCACGAACGCTCTTAACGCGCGTTATGGTCCGGCGAAGAGTGTGGAAGACTACGCCGCGAAATCGCAGTTGATGGCCTACGAGGGACAGCGCGCGATGTTCGAGGCTTTCGGGGGCAACAAGTACACGTCGAGCGGCGTCATCCAGTGGATGCTCAACAACGCCTGGCCCTCTCTCATCTGGCATCTATACGATTATTACCTGCGACCGGCGGGCGGTTATTTCGGGACCAAAAAAGCCTGCGAGCCGGTTCATGTTCAATACGCAGATGATGATAAATCCATCGTCGTCGTCAATTCGACCTATCAACCTCTGAAGAATTTGAAGGTCAACGCGAAGGTCTATGACATCAACCTGGCGGAAAAGTTTTCCAGGGAAGCGATGATTGATTCCGCAGCGGACAGCAGCCAGCGCGTCTTTGCGATTCCAGACGTGCAGGGCTTGACCAGCACCTACTTTCTCAAACTGACGTTGACGGATTCAGGGGGCGTGCCCGTCAGTAGAAACTTCTACTGGCTGTCAACCAGAGCGGACGTGCTCAACTGGAACAAGTCAACGTGGTACTACACGCCCGTCACCTCCTACGCGGACATGACCGCGCTCCAGCAACTCGGCCCCGTCAAGTTGAGGGCCAGCGGCCACGTCTCGCGCCGGGGGGCGGAGGAATCTGCGCGCGTCTCCATCACGAATCCGAGCGGCAAGCTGGCCTTCTTCGTTCATCTGAAAATTACGAGGGAGAGCGACGGGGAGGAGGTACTGCCGGTGCTCTGGCAGGACAACTATTTCGAGTTGATGCCGGGTGAGAGCAGGGAACTCAGCGCGTCCTATCAATTAAAGGACCTCAATGGCAGCCGTCCCATGCTGAACATAGAAGGCTGGAATATCACACCTGACAGGCAGGCTTTGGCTGCCGGGGCGAGACGCTGACGAGGCAGAACATCAGGGAAAGCATGGTTATAAAAAATTCTCTTGCAACAGGGACCAGAAAAGGCGAGAATGACTGTGACGGATAAAGATTCGTCGCCTCCCCGCTGAAATCTCCTCGCTTGAAGTCAACAGAAATAAAGAGTTCCGTTTGAAAGGTCTGAGTAGCCGAATTAGTGTATTGACTACTCTCTGAAATTTGCGTATCGTCTGCGCGCCGTCGTGCTTTGCAAAGGCCGTGCGTGCAAAAAAGGGATTGAGGCCCCCCTATATTGGCCTCGAAGCCCTTTGAATCAACCCGCTCAATTACCCAATAAAAGAGAAGGAAGGAATTTCCCCCGAATGTATTTTGCCAGAACGATTCTGCTCGCTACACTTCTGCTCAGTTGCGCTTGCCTCGGATTCGGACAAAAGTTTTGCCGCTCGGTTCGCTCGCCCTACAAGCACACGGCGAACATCGCGAGCAGGTATGACGAGCACGCTCGCCGTATGAAGACCGTTCTCGAATATCCGAACTTTGACGGCGGGGAAGACGGCTTCACCATCTACGCGACCTTCTATCATCATGACGTTAAACTGGGAACGCCAACCGTAGACCTGTACTTCCTCTTCGCCTCATCGCAGTCAAGCGCGCAACACGCGCGCGATTTGAGCCTCAGCGTCAACGGGAGGCCGCTGGCCTTCACAGGGCCGATTCAGTTCGCCTCGCAGACGGGCCACCACACGACGATTGAGCAAGCGGGGATAACTATCACCTACGAGAAACTGTTAGAGATAACGAGCGGGCAGAAGACGGAAGTGAGGCTCGGTTCGACCTCGCGCAAATTGACGAATGATAACTTGGAAGCCCTGCGCGAACTGGCGAGCCTGCTGGCCCCCTACTCGCAATGGGCCAAACAGGGCGGCGCTCCCGGCACAGCCTGGACCGTACATTAAAGCCTTGGACCATCGCAGCGTGAACCGCTCTGGAGCGGGACGAACTGAGGGCCTGTGAGATTGCCGCGCTCATTCGATAATCCAAAAATATCTTGAATAACAAAGAGGCTTAAAACGCCGGGAGACTCGTCTCCCGGCCTTTTAACTTTTAGCGTAGCCTCTTGAGATGTTCTGCCAGAATCTTTTCGACAAGCAGTAGAGGTTGACAGTCAGACCGCAGAGGAAAGCAGAAGAGCGTCAGGGGCCAACTCATTCCGGCCCCTCTGCGGTCTGCTTGATTTCTCTTCACTTGACGTAATCCTCGCTGGCGCGCTCGATCTGAAGGAAATGCTTTTTAAGTCTCTCGCTGTAGACCTGTGCCGCTCCCGCCGGATATTTATCTGGATGCGCCAGCATGTGATTGACAATCGAGAATAAAGAATCCCTCATCGCCTTGAGATTGAAGGAATGTTTGCGCGCGTGGCGGCGGCAACGGATTAAAGTTTTCTCGACGATGGCTAAAGGAAATCGCGCCAGCACGCGCAGGAAAAACTCAAAGTCTTCGTTGTAGAGAACCTCTTCGTCAAAGAGGCCGACGGTCGCAAAGACATCTCGCCGCAGCAGCGCATCAGAACATGAGGGAAGAAATCTGGGAAAAAAATCCTTCTCGATTTTGGGGAAGTAGCTGAAGCTATCATTGATAATCACTCGACCGTGATAATTGGCCCACCTTTGTCCCAGAAGTTCGTCCGGGCTTTGCGCGATAATCGAACCGTCTTGAAAGACTAGGAAATAGCAGGCCACAATACCCACGTCCGGGCACGCCCGAATAGCTTCCCATTGACACTCTATCTTTCTCTGGTCCCACAGGTCGTCAGAATCCAGCAGGGCGATCCATTCCTGGTTAGCAACCCTGATACCCGCGTTGCGCGCCTTTGAAAGCCCGCGCTTCTTTTCTTCTACGACGACGGCTCCCAGTTCTTCAGCGATCTGTGCCGTGCGGTCGGTGCAGCCGTTATCCACCACGATGATTTCTGAAACCTTGAGCGTCTGCGCCTGCACGCTTTCGATGGCTTCCGCGATGTAGAGCTCGGCGTTCAAAGCCGGGATGACGACCGAGATGGGAGCAACTGTCATACAATTGAGTTTACTAATCAGAGGTTGAAGATGAGAGACAAACTTCTCAATAGTTTGTCTCAAAACTCGCCGCACATCTTTTGAGCGATGATAGTTTACTACAAAATATCCTCGCTCGTTAATGAGGCGTTTAGTGGTGAAGATTGTCCGGCTTGACTCTTGTCATCATGGCTTGTCGGGGGGCAAGAGGGAGGCTCCGGGGAGAGGTTGCGGGATATGATTTACTATGCTGGAATAAGGCTTCGAGCGAATGTCCGATTTCTTCATGGAGACAAATCTTGGTTGGTCACACAACGCCTTCTGCCGGTCAGCATGAACCACAAAGACGCTATTCATTCACGGTCAAGTGTCTGGCTGTGTGTGCCAGCATTCTCTTCACGCTCTGCTTTCTGGAAATCGGCTTGCGCGTTATTTTCGCCATCCGAAAATTAGATATACATAACTATCAACCCTCTTTCATCTACGCACAGTCAGATTCGACCAGCTTTGATCGCAGCCGCTTTACCTCGCATCCCTTTCTACCTTACGCTCCGAGACCTTTCGACGCGCGCCAACTCTATGTTTACCGCGACGGCATACAGCAAATAGTGGAGTACGATATTACAAATAACTCGCTCGGCTTTCGCACGCCGGAACGCCCCTTTGAAAAGCCTTCACACACGAAACGAATCATTACTCTGGGCGGCTCGACCACCTGGGAGGGTCCGACTAACGACCAGACCTGGCCCGCGCTCTTAGAGAAGAAACTTAATTCCCACTACGAGCAGACAGGCTCTCATATAGAGGTCATCAATCTTGGAGTTGACATGGCGTCTTCGCCCATGAGCCTGATTGACCTGGCGTTCATCGGTCTTGAGTTTCATCCCGATCTGGTGATTAGCTACGACGGAGTCAATGACTCGCTGCTGATGGGCCTTGAGGGAGAGACCCCCGACTATCGCTCCACGATTGCCCGGTACGATGAGAGACTGCGGACGCTCCAATCCCGCCTCCCGAAGTGGGCCTTCAAGTCCTACCTGGCGAGCGTCGCTTCACAAAAATATGATCTTCTCTTTAACGCCCGGCCAGACCTCTACACCCAGGTCATCGCCCGCCAGACCTCCGCGCTCAAGCCCTCACAGAACCCCGTCGAGGGAATCCAATATTTCGAGCGTAATTTAAGACTGATGCGCGCCATCTCCCAGGACCAGGGAGCGAAATTCATCGCCGCGACCGCCCATTGGAATCACCCTTCGCCAAAAATAGTCTTGATGAACTCCGAACTTCGCGGCTTCTTCCAACGCTCACAGATAGATTATCTGGACCTCGAAGCGCTGCTCCCACACGATGATTGGTCCATCCACTCGGACCCCGTCCACTGGACCAGAAAAGGATTGGACGACCTAGCCGAACAGTGGCAATTGAAAATCATCTCATCGGACCTCCTGAGCCTCAACCATTGACAGGCAGCATCAGCTAATGTTGACATAACAACCGGGCAGCAATTATTCTAGCGCCACTGTCGAGCATGGCGTAGCGCGTTATCGGTTCTCACGTTTTCTCGCGGCGTAATAAATGATTCTGGAATTTCAGACTGCGGAATCGAGTTCAGTCAAGCGTTACTAATCTAAACTCCTCCGTTAAAAATTGCTTTAAGGCAGAACACCCGAAACGATAGTTGGGTCTGCATACCGGACGGCAGCTTCACGCCTTTTCAGGTCTCTGATTCCTTCTTCACGTCTGAGGACTTTTGCCATTCACTGCTCCGCTCACCACTCATCTGACTCAGGAGGTCACTCATGGCTTATCGTTATGCTATCCATCCCTCAATAGGTGTCGCGCGTGTCGGCAATAGCCCCGATGAGTTTTACCTTGCACCGGAAGCAATCGGCGGTTTACCGGTTGAGTGTGATCAACAGGGGAACGCCAGCGGCTCGCCTGTCACACAGTTTAAAGACGGCGCGGGGCGCATCAAGCGGCAGGCAGCACGCTTCAAAATTTTCAGATATGACGACCAGAACCCGAACGATCCGGGTGTTGAAATCAGCGCGGGCGAGAGCGGCATCGTCGGCCTTGAATGGACGGCGCATCTCGCCAATAAGAAGGCCATCTGGTACAACTTCAGCGAGATGGAAGGCAATCTGATGCTCGGCACATGGACGGGCGACGTGAACTCGAACAGTTACGCGTCGCGCCAGATCGGGATACGTAATTCAGATATCACGAACGTGCCAGACCGCCAAAAGCTCATCATTGATCCGGGACCGAGAACTCTCACCGGAACGAATCAGAAGATTGACTTCTCTCGTCAAACCGTCCCAACTGATTATAAGCACGGCTCATTCCCCGCGCCCCCGCAGACGGGCCATGAAATTGATACGCTCGGCGAGATGCTCACGGATACGGACGGGAATCTGCTCATACTGGGTGGTTTCGGTCTCGCAGGCGGCGATCAGGCCATCACCTCGTTCGCCGGAGCAGATACATGGCACGATGATATAGCGGACGGGCCGGTGACGTGCCGTTTAATTGTCAGTGAAGAGGGCGCTGAGAAGACCTATGATTTAGATGCATGGGTGATTGTCGGCTCGCCCAAGTTCGCCCCGGAACTCGTCAATATGGTGACGCTTGACGACATCGCGTTTGATGTCAGCGTCAGGTATCAAGACCTGATGCCCGGAATGTATGCCGACGGTTCCTGGAAGACCGATTACATAGCAAATTACAAGCGAGACATAGAGCCTCTCATCAGGCGTCCGCTCGATTATATGTGGGTCGCCAACGTGCCTTCGATGGTCATGTTCGCCGCGCCGCCCTTCGATACCAGAGACGCCTCAGAGGCGAACAAGAGTAATCGTGAGGCTTATTTCAGCTACTTCCGCGCTCCCGAATGGACTGACGAGAGCCAGCAAAACCAGTTGATGAGCGGGCCGGACCAAAGCGGCATTCCGATGATGCCGCTTAATTCAGGCAGCAACTCGATCTGGCAATTATCCGGCGATGGAAAATCAATCTACGATACCTTGGTTGATAAGTTTCTGACGCTCACTCAGACTCAATACTTTCTGTTGGGCCAATGGGCCAACGGGAAGTTTACGAACGAAGAGCCGGAACCGCTGCCGGGCGTTAATCTGCTGGACCGGACCAGCATCGGCAACTGTGTCGGCTCCCCTATGGCCCCTGGCATCGAAGTGACCTGGAGCACGCGCAATCCCACGCTCTATGCTTCGCCCTATCACATCCGGCATCGTTACGACGAGTCGCATTATTTCAAGCACGGCCTCAGCTTGCAGAACTATGATGAAACCGACCCGCACAACAAGCATCCCGGCTGTGAACCCGGCGAACTGACCAAGCGCATGGCTATTCCCTGGCAGGCAGACTTTTTCCAGTGTACTTATCAGCTTGTCAATTTTACCAATCCTGATGCCAACAAGGACCCCAATCACATCCCCCTCCCGCCGACGTACTACGCATATTGGTGGCCGCCGCAGAGTCCGATGTGGGTGATGAGCGGGGAGATGACCATCGAAGCTCAGTTTAGCGCGGGCGTCCCAGCAGGGATGCAGGTCTTCTATCCGCGCGGGATCAACAGCTTTACCGAGATGATTACCGCCTGGGCATATCTGGGCTTCATTCTCAACGGGAATACGGGAACCTTCCGTGGCGCTTTCCCGAATTTTGTCGAGCGCGAGCGCAACCACGATAAGTTCGATGTCTCCAGCATCGCCGTCGGTCCCGTTTCCGATTTCATCACCGGAGACAACTCCACCTTCTGGCCGATGTGGTACTTGAAGGAGCAACCGCCTCAACGCACTGCGAGAGGCTTCTTCGCGGCCAGTTCTGAAGCGCGCCGCGCCGTCCGCGCTCCCAATCAAAGCCGGATGCGCGACCATCATGAAGACTAGCTTCGATGTCGTCATTATCGGCGGTGGTCCTGCCGGGACTGCCGCCGCCCTCACCCTCCTCAAATACTCTTCGCTCAGCGTCGCTGTCTTGGAGAGGTCTGATTACAGTCAGGTACGGATAGGCGAAACAATCCCGCCCGGCGTTCAACCCCTGTTGAATTATCTGGGAGTCTGGGAGACGTTTCTGGAAGCTCAACACCTGCCTGCCTATAGCACGGGTGCGGCCTGGGGAAGCTCCGAAGTCATGTCGCGCCACTTCCTCTTTACAGGGCGCGGCGAGGGTTGGCATCTAGACAGGCGTTTCTTTGACGGCATGCTGGCCGGTGAGGTCGAGAAACGTGGCGGTACGCTTTTAACCGAAGCGCGTCTTACGTCGTGTCAGCGCGATGTGGATGGACGATGGCAAATCATAGGCAGGCAGAAGAATGAGGCCGAGATTGATTTGCGCGCCCGCTTTGTCGTTGACGCGAGCGGTAAGAAGTTCATGTTGGCGAGGCGATGTGGAGCGCGGCAGCAAGTCTATGATCGTCTGGCGGGCGTGATTGGCTTCTACAAATTCAAAGACGAAGAACTCCGGCCTCATGACACGCTCGTGGAAAGCTGTGCTGACGGCTGGTGGTATTCATCTCTGCTGCCTGACAGACGGATGGCGGTAGCTTTCATGTCTGATACGGACATCATACGCCAACGCCGCGTGCAGCAACCACAGGGGTGGAGCGCCTTGCTGGAAAGCACCGGGCACACCAGGGCACGCACCAGGGACGGGCGTCTCTCTCTCCCCCTGCACGTCCGCCCGGCCCACTCACGGCTTCTCTCCCCGACAGCCGACAAAGGATGGATCGCAGCCGGTGACGCCGCAGCTTCCTTTGACCCTCTTTCTTCAATGGGCATCGGGCACGCGCTCACGTCAGGGACTCACGCGGCCAGGGCGCTCCATGCCTCGCTTGATTCTGACGACGGGCTAATAGACCAGTACGCTTCCAGCATGGTCAATAACTTTCATCAATATCTCGCCATGCGCCGTCAGTATTACTTGCTGGAACGTCGCTGGAACTCTGTCTTCTGGGCCAGACGACATGCCATGCCGGAAATCTTAAAGATCGAGGGACTTTGACGGTTGTGTGCGCGGCGCGTCAATCCCAGAGTGCTTATAGCGGTTTGCAATTGCCTATGACCTTGGCGCCTTGGCGAGAAACAGTCTCACGCTGGTGGCGCAAAGACGCAAAGTAAAAATAGCAGGGATGCATATCCCGAAAGTTGGCCCAGTATAGGCACACAAAACGGGCAGCCTTAATTTAAGACTGCCCGTCGCTGGCTGTATCTATGTGGCTGGGAGGCAGGGACTCGAACCCCGATAGCCAGATCCAGAGTCTGGAGTCCTACCATTGGACGACCTCCCAACAAGTTGCATTTGAATTTACGTATTGGTGCGTGGCTTGTCAACCGGGGATGCGGCGCTGGCTGTGTGTCCTGTGCGAGGGTGGCTGTGAGTGCGTAGATGAGCTTTAGAGGCGTGGCGCTCGAAAGGTGCGATGGGTTGAGCCGGGATGAATTTGGGCTTGCTCGCCGGTGTCTATCCGAAGCACAATGGACCTTTAAAGCCGTCGTCGTATGCAAATGAATCCGGGGAAAGGCGTCATCTCATGAACGGGCTGAAGGTGAGAGATGCGCGGCTTTGAGGGAAGGTAAAAATTGGCACATGAGTATGGATGAGCGGGGTGCGGGAAATGAGTTGGAGACGGAGGCGCGGTTGCGTTCGCTAATCGCGGAGTATGAGGCGAGATTGACGGAGATGGCGGACCTGGTCGCGCGCGTGCGACACGAAATTAATAATCCTTTGACGGGGGTGCTGGGACAGGCGCAGCTTCTGCTGCGCGAAGAATTGAGCGAGACGGCGCGTCGGCGCGTCGAGACTATAGAACAACTGGCACGGCGAATCACCGAAACGGTCGCACGCCTGCGCGACATCCAAAGACCGTTGAAGAGCAAGAATGAAGGCGGAAGAATAAAGGATGAGGCAAAAGATGATGGCGGAGTGATGAGAGATGAAAAGGATTGATGCACCGCTTCATCGCATCATTGGTTGACCGCGTCAATGATTCGATAAATGGACCAGTAACTGAAAGGCTCATTGATTTATTGAATCAATGAGCCTTTCAGTTACTCTCTTCACTTCATCCTTCCGTCTTCCTATGTCGTCCTTGCCTTTTTGATGCTTTCTTTGAGCATGAGGCGGCGATTGCTGAGGGTCGCCATGTGGAAGGGGACGACGCAGCCGCAACGGTCACAGTCTGCGTTGTCGCCCATCATGCACTTACCCTTGGGTTCTCCGGTGGGGCCAAGGGCGAAAGCCTTGAGACGAAATTCGCAGTTGTCCGTGACGCGTTTGGCGTTCTTCGATTTCATCAACTCAAGCGTCGAATCCATCATGTTGATGACGCCGGGATACTTGAGTTTAAGGGCCAGTAATTCATCAATCAGTCGGTCGCGGGTGGGCCAATCGAGCCAGAGCGCTTCGTCGAGACCCGTGACGGGCGTGAAAAAATCGAAGATGATGCCGCCGCGCGCGATCGGTCCCCACTCCTTGATTAAATCCTCTATGCAGTTGGCGGTGATGCTGGTCAGGACGCAGGAGATTTGAATGTTGAGTTCGGGGTGATTGATGACATTCTGTTTGATTTTCTGGTAGATGCCGGGCGCGCGCATGCGTGCGAACGCTTCTTCGGTCCCGTCAATCGAGATGACCCAGGTACAGTTATCCCAATCAGGGAGGTCCATCGTGCCGTTAGTGACGATGGTGTTGTGTTTGAAATATCCGCGCCCCGCTTCGATAAGTTTTTTGCGGACCATCGGCTCGCCGCCGACCCAGGTGCAGAGCATCATAGGATGTCCCGCGCGTTTCATCTCTTCAAGTTTCTCGACCCACTTTTCGATAGCAAGCTCTTGCTCGCCGGTGTGGTCCTCCGCGAAAAAATAGCAGTGCTCGCAACGCAGGTTGCAGCGATTCGTCACGTCAATCGAGCCGACGGCGTAACGGGGCAGTCCGAAGACGAAAAAGCGTGTGAACTGCGCGAGACGATTTAGTTTCTTTGAAAGATTCATCGCTGGCAAAATAACTCGTAATCAAAAGCAAGTGGGAACTATGAAGTATGAAGGATGAAAGAAGGATTAGGCAAGTTGAATGGTTTTTCTTTCATCCTTCCGCCTTCCTACTTCATCCTTGTTCTGCTATGGCCTGGCAGCCGGAGCGGGTGCCGCTGGCTTCTCGCTGACGGGTTGGGGCGCAGGCTCGTTTGTGGGCCTGCCCTTGATGGTCACGTCGCCATGCACGAAGGCAGGGAATCTTTTGCCCGCAGGGAAGACGGCGTTCTTGCCCTTCTTGAATCCCCAGAACGGCGCTGCCGGGAAGAAGACGATGGAGGTGACGACGACGCCGGTGGCGACTGTGCCGCCCTTGCTGTCGCCAGTCAACTTGCTCTCCATGCGCAAGGGGATGCGCGTGCCGTCTGCCGCCAGCACGTCCTGCATGGCCCAGCCGACGCGCCCGGCCTTGCCCCAGTAACCCGCCTTCTTGACCGCCGCGATGCGGGCCTTGGCCGGAGCGCCCTTCTCTATAATCGTGAGGCCGTTGACGACGACCGGGCTGACCACCGTGAAATCAACTATGTCTCCCTCCTTCGCCGTGTTGGAAGAGACGTTCGAGGCCAACTCGACTTCCAGTTGTGTGCCGTCCGCGACTTTAACTTCGACGCCGCCCGCGTCCGAGTTTGAACTGACGGATGGGCCAGCGGGTTGGACCATCATCATCATGACGACATCGGGCACGCCCGCCGTCTTCAACTCCTGCAAGGCCGCTGGCGAGGTATCGAAATTAGTGGCGGAGGCTTTGATCTTGGCGACGATAATCTGCGGCGCGAGGCCGGACTTGACCATGTCCTGCACGTCCTTGTTAGTCAGAGGGGATGCGGCTGTCTGAGTTTGTTGGATCGCTGGCGCTGTTTCCCTTGCCGACGCCGCGCTCGGCAATGATGTCGCCGTACTGGCGAGCAGCATTAATAAGAGTATGGAAAGCGTCTTCTTCATAATTCGGACTCCCCAAGAGATGATTGATGAGGAAAGCATGCGCAATCTTTGAGGAGCACACATGCCTTCCATGATCCGGTCCATCTTGATAATGCGGACTTCAGCGATTCGGTCTCTCTAAACTTTTGGCCGGACGATTACTCTGCGATTAATGTTTAGTGCTTTGAACTTCCGCCGTCTGCTTATTCTCGCGGCCCTCGAAAATCGTCACCAGCGTACGGTCTTTAATCTTGTCTGCGCCGAGCGGTTTGACCTTCTTGATTTCAAACGCGCCCTGTTCCGGTTGCAGTAAAGTCAGGCGGCCATGTCCTTTCCACATCCCCATTTCGAGCGACACTTTCGCGTAATAATCCTGGCCCGCTTTCATGTCAATTTCAAATCCGGTCTGCTTATCGCCCATCCGAAAAGTGTGCTTGCCGGGCGCGACGCGGACGCCGAAGAAACGACCGTTATCCATCCGCGCCAACTCTTTGTCGTCCATGTAAACGGAAGGTTCGAGCGCGGAACCGGCGAACTGTTTGATGCGATAAAAATAGATGGTGGCTTTATCCTGCGAGGTCGTGTCCGTGTTCGCGGCTTTCGCCTCTGCGGTGGGCTTGTTGGTTTCAGGCGAGGCCGCAGGCTGTGCCGTGTCCTGCGCGCAAGCGACGGCGGCGCAGGCGATGGCGAAGGCCAGGGCCAGCATAATTTTTGCGAGGTTGTGCATGAGAAATTTCCTTTCGATATTTGATTAAGTCCGGGCCACTGAGGCCGTTGCGGCCAGGAAGACACACGAGTTCATGACAAACTCATGGCCTGGCTCTTTCACTACCTTGCGGCTTGAAGTTGAAGAGCAGCGGGCGCAAACCGTTTCAGCGTCCGCTCCTCTGCGACAGGGATTTACGCGTCGGGGAACAAAATAAAGGGCCAATTAAATAAAGGGCCAATTAAACTCTCGCTGCCTCTTCCTCTTCGATGAGGTAGGGCGTCACGTTCGCCGCAGGCTCGCCGTCACGATCTTCTGCCAGAACCTGGTTGATGATGGGCAGGCTGAGCGTGTGTTTGGTGGTCCGCAGAGGCACTGCCTTGCCCTTGGCGTAGACGGCGTGGCGTCCATGCTCTTCGTACCACTCTGCGAGGTTGGCCGTCTTGTGCATGTTCTCTATAATCTGCCGCCAGCCGACACCAGTGTTGTAGGCGCAGAAGGAAATTTCGCCCTCCTGCGTGCCGTAAGGAATGACGCACATCTCCGTGCGGCGGAAATCGTAGTTGAAGAGGTCCTGAAACCACATCCCCTCGACGCAGAGGACGCGCCAGATGTCGTTCGGGTCGCTGTCTGCCTGCGCTTGCACCTGCGTCTTCATGCGGTCGTTGCGGTCAGAGTTGGAGTTGGTCGAAGACGGCTTGAAGAGATTGATGATCTGCGAAATGGGGAAGCCTTCGGGCGCGCGCGCCGCGTCGAAGTTACGCATAATCGCCATCCCCAGTTGCGCGTAAGAGAGTTTCTTGCCGCGCGCCGTGTCCGTGATGACCGCGACATCCTTCATGAACTGCTCGTAGTCGAAGAAATCGAAGAGCGAGGTGAACTGTCCCGTCTGGCGATTGACGACCATCAGGGTGAAGATGCCGCAGTTCGGATGACAGTTACAACTGGACCAGCCCCACGGCGCGTCCGCTCCCTGCAACATATCCATCACGCTCGTGAAGGCAGAATAGGAAGAGAGCGGGAACCAATCGCGCAAGGCTTTGAGACGGCCTGCCGACTGGTCCTCTAAATCGTGGGCCATCCCCGCGAGCGTGTAACGCTGTTTGGTACGCACGGCGTCCGGCACGTCCTCATCGCGGCCAGTGAAAGAGACTGGCTGGAAGGCTATCGTCTGGACCTTGTCTATATTCTGCGCGGCGAACTCTACAATCTGTCCGATGCCATCGTTGTTGATAGTGTTGACGATGGTGGTGACGAGCGTGACTTTGATGCCGACGCTCGCCAGATTCTCAATCGCGCGCAGTTTGACATCAAAGAGATTGCCGACGCCGCGATGCTTGTTCTTCTCTTCGGAGACGCCGTCGAACTGTAGATAAACGCCGTGCTGACCGGCGGCCTTGGCGGCCTTGCAAAATTCTATGTCTTCGGCGAAGCGGATGCCGTTGGTCGCCGCCAGGATTCTGTAGAAGCCTATCTTTCTGGCATAGGCGACGGCGTCCAGATAGTAAGGCGAAAGCGTCGGCTCGCCGCCGGAGAAGAGAATGATGACCTGCCGTTTCGGTTTGAAGGAGACCGCGCGGTCTAAGATGGCTTTCGTGTCCTCGAACGTCGGCTCGTGGACATAGCCGACCTGATTGGCGTCCATGAAGCAGGGGTTGCACATCATGTTGCAACGATTTGTGAGGTCCACAGTGAGCACCGCGCCGCGCCCGAACTGTATGTTGGACGTGCCGTGCTTGTGGACGTGCGTATCTTCCGCAACGCGAAAGTCGCGTCCGAAGAAGAGTGATTCGATGCGCGCCAGAAACTTCGGATCGGTCGCCATCACGTCCGTGAACTCGCCGTGCTTGGGGCAAGTCTTGCGCATGATGACCTGCCCTTTCTCCTCCAAAATCTGCGCCTTGATTTCGCCCGGATGCGTGTGCATGAGCGTTTCCAAAGCCGTCTTGCCGCTAATCACGCTTTCGCGGACTTCCTTGACGCAACGCGGGCAGAGGCTGTCTGTCTCGCGCGGAAAGCCGAGTGGCGGCGCGCTGCGCTCGTAGGATTTGAGGAGTGGACCCGGTGCCCACTGCGGGCGAATCGCCTCGCCTTCGGGCAGTCGCTGGTTGACCGCCTGAAACGTTTTCCACACCACATCCGAAAGGTTCGACAGTAGTTTAGAGCTTTTGACTCCGCTGAACCTGCCTTTGTCGGATTCGCCCCGGCGAAACTGGTCACTAAACAAGGATGATTCTCCTCTTAAAATATCCGCGCTTGCCACGCGACGGTCCAAGAATACTAAAAATGATGACGATGAAAAAGCCTCGGCTTCGCACACTTAAACATGCAAAGCTTTGCAACGACACATGATAGTGGCATTGGAGGGTAAAGGCAAGGGGCTATCGGCGGACAACCTGACCCCATTCGATTGTCTCTCGCCGGACCCCCTTAGTTGCTTGCTGCGGCGGGCCGGTTGCCGGACCTTTTTAGTATTGGGTCAATTTAAGTTGAGCGAGTATGAAAGATGAGTTCAACACCGCAGACACAGAGCGCATAGAGGACGCACAGAGTTATTGAATCTTCTTCTCTGTGCTGACTCTGTGTCCCTTGTGTCTGCGGTGGTGAATCTCACTGTCCGATTCACTCAAGACCAAACTTACTCATTACCTTTTTTATTGACATGAGAAAAGGTCAGGAGTATAAGCCGCAGTAGTTTTGAATAACTCAGCCTTCCGGTCAGTTCTCGCCAGGATGGGCCTTGCTTTTGTCTTCAAGACCGCTCACGCGCGCTGCCAGACAGCCGCGATGATCATCACTTAATTGGACCACAAAGCCAGTTTACAGAGCGCCGGTCGCGTTGCGCCAACTGACGATTCCAGCAGCGACCATTGAGCAGGCGGATGAGTAGCAGATGAACTTCACAAGATTAGCGCAGGAGACCAATATGTTTGATGAGAGAGCTTTTATCACAGAAGTTGAGCAGTCCGGTTCCGAAGAACTGGCGAATATCCTGATGCACCCGTCGTATGACGAAGAGAAGGCTTTACGCACGCATCTGGGCGAGCAGCGATACCAGCGCATGCATAGCATGGCCTTGAAGCGCAGGATGTCGCGCGGCCTGGACCGCAAGCCGAAAGGGAATGTCGTCGTCATTCACGGCATCATGGGCGCGGAGTTGTCCGTCAGCAGCGGGGGCAACGGAGACATCACCTGGGTCAACGCTTTTCGCATCATGCGCGGCTGGCTGGACCGCCTGCGCCTCAACGATGACGGGCGCGGCGACTACAACGGAAAGTTCAAAGTCTCGGCCAGCGGCATCATGAAGCGATACTACGGCGAACTGCTGCTCTCACTCTCCGAGAACTGGAACACACACGCCTTCTGGTTCGACTGGCGCAAAGACCTCAGCATGGCCGCAGACGACTTGAACGCGAAGATTAACGAATGGTTCGGCGGCGAGAACGCGGTTCACATCGTCGCGCACTCGATGGGCGGTCTCGTGGCGCGCACGTTCATCAAAAAATATGGAGAGCGCTGGGAGAAGATGTGGGACGCAGGCGATGCGGCGACCAAGAGAGCGGCTGGCACAGCGGGCGGCAGGCTGGTCATGCTCGGCACGCCGAACTACGGCTCGTTCGCTATCCCACAGGTCATCACTGGCATAGAGGGCCTGGTCAGGAAACTCTCCGTTCTGGACCTGCGCCACAACATGCAGGACCTGCTCCTGACTTTCAATTCGTTCGTCGGCTCCTATCAAATGCTCCCCTCGCCGGAGATTATGCCGGAGATGTTGCCGCTCTATGATGCCGCGACCTACAGCGGATACAACGTGCCGCCGCAACACCTCACGACCGCGCGCCAGAGCCATGAGTTTTTGCGCGATGTGGTTGACGCCAGGCGCATGGTCTACGTCGCGGGCTTTGACCAGCCGACTTACTCTGGCATTAAGAAAGACTTGAAGGGAAACTGGCAGAAGCTGGACTCGACGGACTCTTACGAAGTGACGATGGACGGCGATGGACGGGTTCCGCACCTGCTCGGATTGCTCCAGGACTCTCAGGGAAAGAAGCCCGTCCAGACCTATTACATCAGGGACGACCACGGCAACCTGTCCACCAACTCGGAGATTCTGGGGGCGCTCGACGAGTTGCTGCAAACCGGCAAGACCAACGCTCTCGATTCCGATCTGGCGCGAGCCAAGACTCGCAGTCTGCCAGTGGGCGAAACGCAGGCGACAAATGAAGCGATGAGCAAGCAGCTTGCAGAGGAGGCGATGAAAAAGCAGTTAGAGAAACAGAAGGTGGAGGAGGACCAACTGGGCATCTCTCTGCGCCGGATGGGAAGCAGTCGCGGGCTGGCCCCGCAATTCTCTACCGGGCCGCTCCCGTCTGACCGCAAGGTGACGGAGGGAACGCCGACTGACGTGCGCCTCAGTCCAGAAGAGCGCAAAGTCGAAGAGAACATCACGCGCGGCTTTCTCTCTTCTCACAGCGACGAGCAGGCGGTGTCCGTCAATTATGCGTTGAACCGGACGACGAATGATCAGGTCCAGCTAGAGATCGGGCTGGTTCATGGCGGGATTCAGACGCTCGACTACGAACGCACACGCACCAGTAAAAAAGATGGCGCGGACGGTGATTTTGGAAACTATCCCGTAGATGTCATCTCCGTCGGCCATTACATAGGCGTCCAACCGGCAGCCGCAGAGAAACTACTGGACATCGCCATCAGCGCCGCGCTCAAGAGCGATAAGCCCGGCGGCGATCCGAATGAGAATGATATTTCACACTTGATTCTGACGCAGTACACAAACCGGGGCATCATTCACGGCAGGCTGGGCCAACCCTTCCTGATGCCGGACCCGCGCGCGCGTCACGGCAAAGGCGGAGCGACGACCGAGCGCATCATAGCTATCGTGGGGATGGGTGAGCCTGGGCGTTTTGGCGGGCCGGAGTTGACCGTGCTGGCGCGAGAGTTGTGCTGGTCGCTGGGCCGCTTGAACAAGCGCCACCTGGCGACGGTCTTAATCGGGACGGGCGCGGGCAATCTCTCTTTAACAGAGGCGGTCGCGGCCTGGATGGAAGGCATCCGGCGTGCCCTCACGGGGTCTGCTTCCGATGTCGGCCACAGCCTCCGTCGCATCACCTTCGTCGAATATGATCCGAGCCGTATCCCGGAGATGGACGACCTGCTCAAAAAAGAAAAAAAGAATAAAGAGGACGAGGACCTGGCGATTGAGTACTTCGGGCCTTCTCCACAGAAGATGAAGACCATCAAGGAGGATGGACTCGAAAAAGCACAGAACGATCTGAAAAATCGTTGGAAGAAACTCGATGGAAATTTCAGCAGGGACACTAAATCAAGAACACTCCCGACGCGCGTCACGCTCGGTCTGGATGCGGCGCGAAAGACTTATCGCTTCGGCGCGATTACAGACACGGCTTCCGTCCCGGAACGCGAGGTGACGCTGGACCCGACGGTGGTCATGCAGGCTAACGACGAACTGGCGGGTGAGCAGAAGCCCGCCATGCAGTTGGAACGCGGGCGCTTTCTGGAAGAACTGCTCATCCCGGACGAGTTGCGTCGCCAACTTTATAACAACACAGCGCCGCTCGTGATGGTGCTCGATGCGACGACGGCTCGCATACACTGGGAGATGGTCGCGCAGCCGGAGTTGTCTCCCTCTCTACAGAACTCTTCCAACAACGATGGCCCAGGCGACTTTAATCCGAACCAGTTTCTCGGAACCAGCCGTGGGTTTACACGTCAACTGCGAACCATATTTGCGCCGCCGCCGGAGCCGCCCCCGCCGCCGCGCCGCGTGCTGCACGTACTGGTCATCGCGGACCCCGCGCCGGACGCGCACCTGCCCGGCGCGCAGGAAGAGGGAGTCGCGGTCGCAGACCTCTTCGAGAGCTACAATACGATTTACAAGGACTATACGGACACGACGCGGGTCGAAGTGACGCGGCTCTTCGGTCCGCTCGAAGCGACGCGCACCAACGTGCTACGCGAACTGCTCGTGCGCCAGTACGACGTGCTCCACTTCGCGGGTCATTGCGTTTACAGGTGGGGCGAAGACCCTGCGCTGTCCGGCTGGGTCTTCAACGTGGCGAAGAAAGAAGTGCTCTCGGCCACGGAGCTTAATCGCATTGACCGGATTCCAAAGTTCGTCTTTTCCAATGCCTGCGAATCCGGCATCACTCCAGACCGCTCGGAGGACCGCTCGGTTGATCTCGCTCCGAGTTTCGCAGAAGCCTTCTTCGCGCGCGGCGTGGCGAATTTCGTCTGCACGGCCTGGCCCGTTGATGATGTCGCCGCACGCGAATTTGCGCTCACGCTTTACTCAGGGCTGCTCGGCATTAAAGTTGATTTAAAAAATCCCGGCAGCCGTCCGGTCAAGGGCGAAGCCAAGATGATGCACCATGCCATTAAAGACGCGCGTATCCAGATTGCGTCAACCTCCAACGGCAGGACCACCTGGGGCGCATACCAGCATTACGGAAATCCTTACTTTGAAATCTTCTACTCCACCCCCGGGCAGGAGCACGCGCCCGACCCTGATGGCGATAGAAAGGCTTTAGCCACGGACACGGGCGGCACGCGCCAGCAGTCAACGAAAGCAGCGAAGGGCAGCCGGAAGAGCAGCCAGAAGAGCGGCGCAAAGGGTATCGTAAAGAGCAGCAGGAAGAGTAGTAAGAAGAGTAGTAAGAAGAGCTAAAGGAAAGCCCCGGTCCATTTACCGGGCACAGAGAAGAGCACGCGCCGCGTCGCTCTTCCCGCGCGCCCGCGCGGGAAGAGCAGCGCGCATCCGACGCCTTCGGTTGCGAACGGAGCGCGGGCGCATGTAATATCGCGCCTCGCTCCTTTATGAATATTCATCCCACAGCCATCATCAATTCGCGCGCCCTGATTGCCGCCGACGTGAGCATCGGTCCATACGCCGTCATAGAAGAGGATGTCCAGATTGGCGAGGGCTGCGAGATAGGCGCGCACGCCGTCATCAAACGCTTCACGACGTTGGGCCAACGCAATCGAGTCTTCGAGCACGCGGTCATCGGAGGCGAGCCGCAGGACTTTAAGTTCAAGGGCGAGCCGAGCCGTCTCATCATCGGCGACGATAATCTGATACGCGAATTTGCGACCCTGCATCGTGCCTGCGGCGAGGGCGTGGCGACGCTCGTCGGCTCGCGTAACTTCATCATGATCGGCACACACGTCGCGCATAACTGCGTCGTCGGCGACGATAATATTTTCGCCAACGGCGTGGCCCTCGCTGGTCACATCACTGTCGAGGACCACGTCTTTCTCTCTTCCAACGTCGGCGCGCACCAGTTCGTCAGAGTTGGCCGCTATGCGATGGTCGGCGGCAAATCCAAGATCGTGCAGGACGTGCTCCCGTTTTTCACGACGGACGGCAATCCGCCGCGCGTGCGTGGACTCAACACGGTCGGCCTGCGCCGCGCAGGCTTCAAACAGGACCAGCGCAGCGCTTTAAAGCGTGCTTATCAAATACTGTTTCGCAAGGGGCTGCCGCTCAAAGGCGCGTTGCTTGAGATGGCCCAACTCAAGGACGAGCAAGTGGACCATCTGGTGGCTTTCATACGCGCATCGCGTCGCGGCTTCACGCGCGAGCGTGAAGTCTTGCGCCTTTCTGATGCCAGCGAATCGCTTCCGGCGCAGGATGCGGCGCAGGACATCTGATGATTATCAAAGTTCGCTGAGCGCCGGGTTATTCGATTTATGAATCCAGGGGAGAAACAAAAAACCGTCGCAGAGCTTGCCAGACATGTCGGCGGGCAAGTCTTTGGCGATGACAGCCTGTTGATTGGCAGGGTCGCGGGCCTTGAGAGCGCCGTCGAGGGCGAGATAGCTTTTGTCGCAGACCCCAAACTGTTGGAAGACGCGCGGCGCAGTCAAGCCTCCTGCCTCATCGTGCCGCCGGGCGCGAAGTTGGACCAGAAATGTTGCATCGAAACTCCGCGCCCCAAACTCGCCTTCGCGTTGATAGCCGAACTGTTGCACTCTGCTTCGCGCCTTGAGCCTTCGATTCATCCTTCATCCGTCGTCGCGCCGAGCGCGTTGATTGACGAGACCGTTTATATCGGCCCGCGCGTCACTATCGGCGAGCGAGCGCGCATCGGCGCGGGCACGCAGGTCCACGCTGGGACGGTCATCGGCGACGGCGTCAACATCGGACCCGATTGCCTCATCTACCCGAACGTGGTGATGTACGAAGGCGTGACGCTGGGCGCGCGCGTGCGTCTTCACGCGGGCGTCGTCGTCGGCGCGGACGGCTTCGGTTACGTGCCCGACGAAAATAATTTTCGACACAAATTCCCGCAGGTCGGGACGGTCCTCATTGAAGACGACGTAGAGATAGGGGCCAACACCTGCGTTGATCGCGGCGCGCTGGGCCAAACGCGCATCGGTCGCGCGACGAAGATAGATAACCTGGTCCAGATAGCGCACAACGTCTTGATTGGCGAGCGCGTCGTCATCGCCGCGCAGACGGGAATCTCCGGCAGCACGATCATCGAAGACGATGCCATCATCGGCGGTCAGGTCGGGATGGGCGATCATGCGCGCGTCCAGAGCGGGGCCATCATCGGCTCGAAGGCTGGCATCCTGCCCGGCAAAATTGTTCGTCCGGGCGTCTGGTGGGGCATTCCCGTCCAGCCACTGGACCAATATAAACGTCTCAACGCGCACATCAACCGCCTCCCCCAAATGCGCGAAGAGATTAAAGAATTGCGCCGCCAGTTGAAAGAGCTTATGGATAGAGATAAAGAGAAAGAGTGACGAGTTAAAGCCACGCAAAGAAGAGGACTGCCTTTGGTTGCAATCCATTCTGGCGAATGTCTAAAAAGCCGTCTGTGCCCTGAAAAGGCCACCTATGAGAGCCGGGGCCAGCGCCCCCGGTACGCCCACGTCAACACGTCTCGACCCTGAAGGGGTCGCACATGCAAGGTTGAGGTGCGACCCCTTCAGGGTCGGCAATTTATCTTGGACCAGTAACCGGGGGCGACGCTCACGCTTGCCCCCGGCTATCATAGGTATCCCCTCCGGGGATAAGGTTGAATAGTTTTCTCTGACTTTTCAGACATCCTCTAGAGCGGTTCTCAATTGAGTGTCTGGAACAAGGCGGTCACCACCGCAGACACAGAGGGCACAGAGTCAGCACAGAGTTATTGAAGGCATTTCTCTGTGCTGACTCTGTGCCCTCTGTGTCTGCGGTGGTGAATAATTCTTTCCATACGTTCAACTGCAATCCGCTCTAATCCCTTCGCGCTCCATCTTTATTTTTGAATTGCTGGACCGCTCTTAAGATGGTTTCAGCCGCGCGGTTTGATGCGCCGCCCTCGCCGAGTTTGGCTGATACCTCTCGCAGTTGAGCACGCGCGGTTTGGTTGCGTTTCTGGTCCAACAGTCCGAGTAGTTCCTGCGCCAGTGTCTCGCCGTTGAGTTGGTCCTGCATAAGTTCCGTGACGAGACGCTCGCCCGCGATGAGATTGACGAGACCGAAATGCTCCGCCGTAATGAGGCGGCCCAGCGTGTGCCAGTTGATGCTTGATTCTTTATAGACGATGACGAGCGGCGTCGAGAGGATGGCGGCTTCGAGCGTGGCCGTGCCGCTGGCGACGGCTGCTGCGTCCGAAGCGGCGAGGGCTTCGCGCGTTTCGTGTTGCGTGATGAGCAGCGTGTCTGGAAGCATCAGCCCTTGCTGGCGCGCGCGCGCGACGTGCGCTTCGGCTTCGGCGCGGGTCCTGCCGGGCGCGAGGGTCAAGACGAATTGAATGTCCGGGCGCGTGCGCGAGATGAGCGCCGACGCTTCAAGCATCGGCGGCAGGATGCGTTCGAGTTCCTTGCGGCGACTGCCCGGCAGGAGCGAGATGACGGGGCGCGAGTGGTCCAAATTATGCTGAAGGCAGAACTGCTCGCGCCCATAGCGCGGGCGCACTTCACCGGCGAGCGGATGCCCTACGAACTCGACATGCGCTATCCCGTGCGCGGCGTACCATTGAGGCTCGAAGGGGAGAATGGCGAGCAAGAGGTCTACGTCGCGTTGGATGTTTCGCACGCGGTAGGAGCGCCAGGCCCAGAGTTGCGGGCTGATGTAATAGATGATGCGTTGCCCGCGCCTGTGCAGCGCACGCGCCAGCCGCAAATTGAATTCGGGCCAGTCAACGAGAATGACTGCGTCCGGCTGGAGTTCCAGCGCCGCGCGTTTCAGGTCGCGGAACGCGCGCCAGAACTTGGGCAGCACTCGCGCCACTTCCATGATGCCCATAATCGCCAGGTCGTCAGAGCGGACGATGGATTCGACTTCAGCCGCGCGCATCAACGCGCCGGTCGCGCCGAAAAATTCCAGTTGCGTGCGCGGCGCTCTCTCGCGCAGCGCTTGGACCAGCGCCGCAGCATGAGCATCCCCGGACGGCTCGCCCACCACCATCATCAGACGAAATTTTTCCGCACTCATCATTAAACATCATAACAGAAGACGAAATGCCGCCCCCTGCTGTAGACTGCCTTGGACTTTAGTCATGAGAGCGCATGAACAGTCTTCGTCTCCCCGCTTCTGTTTCTCCCCTGCTGCGCCGCGCGTTGATGGATAGGAGCGCGCGCGCGGCTCTCTTCGCGTTTGCGCTGACGCGCGTTATCGTGCTGGTGATCTTTGCCCTGACGGCGCATCTCACGCTGGGCCAGGCGACTTTCGGCGGCGCGGTGCAGGAGCCTCGCATCTCTTTTGAGAGGGGGCATGTTTCGCAGAAGCTACAGGAGATAGTCCAATCGGCTGACGCCAACTGGTACAAGGACATCGCGCGGGTGGGTTACGAGGCTGGTCCATTTATGACCGACCGCCAGCATAGCTGGGCCTTCTTTCCGCTCTATCCCATCATCCTGCGCGCGGCGGCGAGCGTGACGGGCGAGTATCCTTTGACCGGCGTGGCGCTCTCGAACATCCTCTTTTTACTGGGCCTGATATTGCTGCACCGGACGGCGCGCGAGTTTGGGCTTGATGAAAAGGATGCTGACCGGACTATTTTTTACATAGCGGTCTTTCCGACGAGTTACTTTTTTTCGTTGCCGTTGACGGAAAGCCTCTTTCTCTGTTTGACGGTCGGGAGTTTCTACGCGGCGAAGCGGGATGCCTGGTGGATGGCGGGCATGCTCGGCGCGCTGGCCTCTGCGACGCGCGTTAACGGAGTCCTGCTGCTGCCCGTGCTCGCGCTGCTCTACTGGCAGCGTTATCGCCGCGCGGGCTTGAGTTGGAACGTCCTCGGACTGCTCTTGATTCCGTCTGGACTCCTCGCCTACATGCTTTATCTATATCATTTGACGGGCAACGCTTTCGCCTTCAAGGACGCGCAGTTCAACTGGGATCGCGGGACGGGAATGTTCTGGCGTCCGCTCATAGACTACGTCAAACATTTTCGAGAGATAGGCATTCCCTGGAACTTCAAACTCTTAAACTTCGCCGCCGCGATGCTCGCCTTCGGCTGTGCCTTTGTGCTCATCAAACGCAGGGAATGGGCGCTCGCGTTGTTCACCCTGCTGGCGGTCATCATGCCGCTCTCATCGCTCAGCTTACAGGGCGTGGACCGCTACGTGATGCTCATCTTTCCGGTCTTTATGGTCCTCGCGCAGGCCGGTCGCTATCCTAAATTGGACCAGACGATTCGCACCATCTTCATCGCCCTCCTCGCCCTCATGACCGCCCTCTTCGCCGCACGCTTCAGCCTCGCAATGGTGTAAGAGCCTGTAGCCAGCAGCCAGTAGGAAAAGCCAACTAGAGCGATTACCAGTTGAGTACGACTTACTGCTTTGCGCCTGCTTTGCGCCTTTGCGTGAGATTCTTTCCCTCAGTAATGGACGCACCCAGATAAAAACTGCTGTGAGTTTTTCTACCGGCTACTGATTACTGTTCTCTGTGGGTCCAGGTCGTCTTTGAGGACGCGGGCGGGGATAAACTCTTTGCTGAAGAAGGCGACCGCGTGTGGGAAATCGTAGTAGACGAGAAAACCACGGCGCGTCATGGCCCAGCCTGTCCATTCGGATAATTGGTCCGGCGAAAAAAGGTCTTCCGTCTGCTGGTCGGGCGGCATGTGTTCCTTCAAGGCTTCGCGTTTGGCGCGCGCGTTGATGTCCTTGAGCGCGTATTGCCGGATAGTTTTCTGGTAATCAGCGTTCGCTTTGAATATCTCCTTGAGTTGTAGCTCGCGGCCCGCGCGGAGGTCGTAGTTCAAAGTGTAATAGGCCGAGTCAGGGTGCGCGCCGCCAGCGTAAGAGTCCTGTGAAATCTCTACGCTGATGAGATCGTCTGTGGCGAGCATAACGTTGTAGATGGTCGAGAAATCACTCTTGTTCGGGTCAGGCTCTCCCTCCTTAAAATCTTTGATGGCCTGCGTGACGATGGCCTCCGCCTGCTGGTTGAATCTGGTGATGGCGGGATCGTTGCTGCCGGTAATCTGCGGGTAAGAGGCATTGATGGAGGGCTTGCGTTCCCTGATGCTTTTGGAGACGACTTGCAGGTTTTTGGTAAACTCTATGTGCTGGTCCGTGAGGTCAACCGGGGTCACTTGTTTGCCGTCCGGTCTGGACCACTGGCCTTCAATTCTGGTCGCGGGTTCCCGGTCCGATTCATCCGTCAGCTTGCACGCAAACTTTCCCGTCTGCTTGCCGCTCGCGTCGAATTCCTCCAGCGAGAGTGTACCCTTCGGCGAATCAACGCGGCCTTTGAGCGTGAGGTTCTGGCCGATGCCTTCATAGAAATATGTTCCCGAAAGATTCTCACCGTCGCGTTGCAATTTCATCTCGATGGAATTTTTGCCGATAATCCCGCGAAACGTTTTGACATCAACACGCGCGTTACTCAACGCGCCCGCGTGCTCTGTCTCCGACGCCGTCGCAGACGCGCTGCCCTCCGCCTGCGCGCTACTATCGCTCGCGGGTGTCGCTGGCTGCGCGGTTTTCCTGGACGAGCAGGCGTTGAAGCTCAAGGCTAATGACAGGACCATTAATGTCTGTAAAATAATTTTCATACTGATAACTTTCTGAGATTTGAGTAGTGGTTCCAGACTTGAGTGAATTGGACAGTGAGATTCACCACCGCAGACACAGAGGACAGAGAGTAAGCACAGAGAAGAAGATTCAATAACTCTGTGCTGACTCTGTGCGCTCTATGTCTCTGTGGTGAACTCTTCTTTTATCATTACCCGGGACCAAATTGAACCACTACTGAGTTTTGATTTCATTTGAGTGTGGAACAGACCTGCTCTAAAGAACCTCTACGGCGACGCGCACCTGCTGCGAGCCGTTGAGGGCGAACCAGCACACGTCGTTGCTGACCATGTCGAATTCAAGAAGGTACTGGCCTTTGGGCAGCGCCGGCATAGCCACTTCCGTCTCTATCGTTTCGTTCGGGAGAATGGGCCTGCCCTCGCCCGGAGTGAGCGCCTCCCAGTGATAGCTGTGGCGAAAGAGAGTGCCGTCGCTCAGGTAAACGTGACAGCCCAGATGGACAGCGCCGAGGCCCGCGCCGCGCGGCAGCCAGACGGATGGACTGTTGTTCGTCACGACGGCGCACGCATTAATCGTCTCGCCCTCTTTGACAGAGATGAGTTGAGGCGTGATGGTTATCAACGCGCTGAGTCCGGTGCGAAAGCGACTGTCGGTTGTCGCGGGTTCTCCCTTGTAGAGAAAAAAGTTTCGCTGGTTTTGCATAAAGCCTGAGACGGCTTCCGCGAAGCGCCCGCTCGCCGGACCGTTTTGCAGAAAGTCTTCAAACTCTTCCATCTCAAGATGAAAAGGCGGGACGTTGAAGAGCGCCAGCTTCATCTTCGTAAAACCAGCGGCTTGCGCGTCCATCCAGATTTCATGAATGTTGACATCATTCTCGACGACCTTGAAGGTCTTCATCTCGTATTGCGACTGCGGCGATTTAGAGTGCTCCGGCCCAGGTTCCGCGAAGCCAGCGATGCCTCCATCCTTGAGCACGCGGCTCAACTCTGAAAGGACCTGCGACGGATTCGGGACGTGATGAAAAGCGTCCAGGCACATGATGCGGTCCACGCTCTTGCCGGGCAGGTCCAATTTATAGCCGTCGAATTTGAGAAACAGCGGAGCGGGTTTGTCTCCGATGACGGGCTGGCGTTTGAATAATTCCGCGCCGATGCGTAAAGCAGTCTCGGACACGTCAACCGCGATGACGCGACAGCCCAACTGGCTCAGAAACCTTGAGGCCCAGCCTGTGCCCGCGCCGAATTCCAGCACGGTCATCCCCGGACAGAGCGAGAGACCCTGAAGGATGACGGCGAAGTTGATGAGCAGTTGCGGCGTCTCGTCCAGCGCGCCGAAGGGTTTCGAGAGATGATAATTCCAGTCTGTCAGACGGGAGAAGTATTCTTCCGCCAGACGATTCAATTCTTCGATTGACGATTGGGCCATTAATTGCCGCACGTCAATCAACTCCGCGCCCTGCGCCTCGCTGCTGGCGGCTGCGCCCTGCTCCTGATTTTCCGAAAGGCTGGTTGACATTGTTGTTTGAAAAACTATAGCACTTCTCAATTGAATATATGGAGCAAAGCGTTCACCACCGCAGGCACAGAGGGCACAGAGTCAGCACAGAGAGTTGAATGCTTAACTCTGTGCGTCCTCTGTGCGCTCTG
>DASYML010000060.1:0-62509 GCA_036009045.1 Pyrinomonadaceae bacterium | reverse complement strand
TGACTGGTCCAATTATCGGTCAGGCCAGGCGTGGGAGATAAATACGGGGTGAGGATGTTTTAGAACTTCTGCGATTTTTCATCCGTCACGTCAATCTTCTGTATGACGAAGACGACGCGCATAGTTTCCGGGCGGCGGTCGAAGGAGGCGGGCACGAAGGCCGCGTCTTTGCGTAACGCGCTCTGGAATTCATCCAGCATACGCGGGTCGCGTGGAGCCTGGACCACTCCGGCCAGCGAGGCGCTGCCGTTGCTGAAGACATCCGTCACAACAACCATATCGTCATCGTTCTTCAGATGCCAGTGAGAGCGCCCGTCAGTCAGCGCGGCCAGCGCGCCGCTCGGATTAAGGCTCGGCGATTCGATGGCGAAGGGCGCGCGTGCCGCTGCATACACGTCTTGCGGCACGGGCTTGGTGATGTCTGGATAGTTGTTCGCTTCATCCGTCAGGTAGATGATTCTCAGCGAAGCCTGCTCTGCTTCGGCGTGCGCCGCTGCCGCCTCGCGCAAAGCCCTGATGTGCGGGCGCAAGGCATTGAACATCGCAAAGAAGAGGAGGACGGAAGCGAATGAGCCGACCGTGTAGGGCATCAATCGAGGCCGTAACCATCTGGTGAGCCGAACGTCGAGCGGGAGTTTCGGCGCGCGTTGTTGCGCGGCGGCTTCTATGCCGAGCCGCATGGAGATGGATGATGCGAGGTCCGGCGGAGGCTGCGGGCGCTCAAGCCTCGCCAGCCCGCGCGTCAAAGAGCGCAGTTCCGCCAGTTGCGCGCGGCACAAAGGGCACTGGCGCAAATGTTCATCACAGGCGGCGCGGGCCTGGACAGTTAATCTGTCGTCAACGTAAAACGAGAGCGCCTGTTGTGTCTCATCACACCACATATTAGTACAGATGTCAGATGTCAGATGTTAGATGTCGGTGAGTTTGACTGGTATCCGACATCTAGTATCTAACATCTGCGCTTGAGGCGAATGGCTGGCCGACCCCGGCTGCTCCCTTGTTGTTGAAGGAAGCAACTCCGGCTTCGTGGTTGAGCGGTCCAGGGCTGTCTGCGATGATGAGCGACAAGCTAAACGGGTGTTGCTGGCCGCGTTTTCAAAATCGCTCACCTTCTTGGACCGCGATGGTTTTAATCGCCCGACCGCGAGAACCGTCTTCGTCACTTCGACCCAAATGGCACCGAGTTTTTGGTGAAGCCGGGGCGGGTCAACCATTCGCCTCTAACAGTTTTCAGTTTTGAGTTTACAGTTTTCAGTTAAAAGCAACTTGCCTTTTCTGAAAACTGTAAACTCAAAACTGAATTACAAAGAACTTTCTATCTTGCGGCGCAGTTCTATGCGCCCGCGTGACAATCTGGATTTAACAGTTCCCATGCTGATGTCGAGCGCGACGGCTATCTCTTCGTAGCTCATGCCTTCCACGTCGCGCAAAACCAGCACTTCACGAAAATTGCGGCTGAGCGCCTGAAGCGCCTTACGCAACGCCGCTTCGCGTTCGCGTGCGAGGGTTTCCTGTTCGGGGTTCAGCCCGCTCGCGCGTAAGCTCTCGCTGAGCGGTTCCTCGCGCTGTCCCATGCTAGCGTCGAGCGAGATGGTCTCGCCGCGTTTACGCCTGCGCCACCAGCGCCAGCGATTGCGCGCCTGGTTGACGGCGATGCGATAGAGCCATGTTTTCAAATCGGCATCGCCGCGAAAGCGGTCTATGCTCTGGAAGGCGCGCAGGAAAGTCTCCTGCGTCAGATCGCGCGCTTCCTCCGCGTCTTCCGTCAGCCGATAGAGCAGCGCGTAAACGTCGCCCGAACGTTCGCTCACGAGACGGTCAAAGGCCGCTCCTTCGCCCGCCCTTAATCTTTCAATGAACTGCGCTTCGGCCCCGCCGCGCAAGTCAAGCGGGGTCGCCCCGGCGACTTGTTCCAAATCCGCATGCCCCCGGAGGGCGATTGGCTCTCCGACGCTCACTCGATTCCCCCGGCGGCGGGAAGCCTTCTATGCGACCTGACATTGTGTCGCTTCCCGGACAGTTGAACGTTTAGACACCGCCTGTACATGTTTGTTCCAGAAAAGTTCGGTTCCGTCTTAAGCTATCCTGGACCGGAAATAACGGCTCCTCTCGCACAGAGTCGGAGAGTGGTCCGGGTCTTCAAGGCAGGCTCTCTTATTCGGATGAAGAAAACAGCCCGCCGCGTTGGTAGTCGCGCGAGTTGATTTGATACCGCCTGGTCGCTTCAGGCGCGAGCGTAACATGCGTCCGTGCGAGCGTCAAATAATCCTTCCGGTGCTTGCTTGACAAGCTCTCGGAGCGACCGTTAGAGTGATATTTTCGCTTCACCATCACATTAATGAACGCACTTTGCTGTGCGTCCTTGCAAAGGATAAGACGTGGCTGGATACAAGAAGAAACGCGCGCGCGAACTCAAACACGACAAGTTTCGTGATACGACGATGGGCATCTTGGACCGTCTGGGCGACGCGCTCGAAGGCAAGGGCCGCGCTATCCTTTACGGCATCGGGGCGCTCATCGTGCTCGCCATCTTGGTGGGCCTGCTCTCCACCTGGCGGGCCAAAAAAGCTGACGAAGCCGAACACGCCCTCGGACGCGCGATAGAGATAGCCTCTGCGACCGTCAACGCCACGCCTCCCGCAACGGGCGCGACCGGCCCCAACTTCACCAGCGAGACCGAACGCGCGCAAAGGGCCGTTGAAGAATTTCAGAAGGTGGCGGACAAGTACGGCGATCCTTATCGCACCAAGGCACGCTATTTCATCGCCACCAATTTAATCACGCTGGACCGGAATAAGGGCATCAGTCAACTGGACGAACTGACCAAAAGCGGCGATACGGAAGTCGCCACGCTGGCAAAGTTTGCTCTCGCGCAGGCCAGGGAAGCAGACGCCAAGTATGACGATGCGGCGGCCATCTACAGCGAACTAGCGAGGCAGAACGGCACGGTCGTAACGGCGGATGTCGCCAACTTCCGCCTCGCCTCCGTCTATGAAAAGCAGGGCAAGAAGAAGGATGCCGCAGACATCCTCTTCAACATCGCCAACACGGCGCGCACCGCCAAAGATAAGGACGACAAGCCCCTCCCCATGTCATCCGTCGCACGCGAAGCCACACAGAAATTGCAAAAGCTAGACCCGGACCGCTTCGCCAAACTTCCGCCCGAATCGTCGCCCAGCGACCTCTTATCATAAAAGAGTCTGGAGTCTGGAGTCTGGAGTCAAGAGTCAAAACAGTCAACCTGCTTTTTCTTGACTCCAGACTCCAGACTCCAGACTCCAGACTCTTGCAATGGACAATCTCACGCACTCGCTGGTCGGGCTGGCTGCTGCGAAGGCTGGATTGGAGCGGTGGTCTCCGGCTGCGACGACCGTTTGCGTGCTGGCGGCGAATGCGCCGGACGCGGATATTCTGTCGCTCTTCGGCGGTCGTTGGGCCTACCTGCAACATCACAGGGGCATCACGCATTCCATCGTCGGCACGCTCTTTCTAGCGCTCCTCGTGCCGCTCCTGTTTTACCTCGGAGACCAAACCATCTCGCGTCTCAGGCATAAGCGGGGAAGCGTGCGCCTGCGCGGCCTGCTCTTCGCTTCGTTGATTGTGAGCGCGACGCATCCTCTGATGGATTGGACCAATAATTATGGCCTGCGACCCTTGCTGCCCTGGAACGCTCAATGGTTTTATGGCGACCTCGTCTTCATCGTTGACCCGTGGCTCTGGCTCTTACTCGGCGGCGCGGCCTTTCTGTTGACGGCGCGTGGCAAGTGGCGCACGTCCGCGTGGGCTGCGCTCGCGCTTCTCGTCACGGCCTTGCTTTTCGTCGCGCCGTCCACGCGCACGAGGTTGGCCCACCCGCTGGCCTTTCGTCTCGTGTGGCTAACGGGGCTGGCAGCCTTCGCCCTCGCGCATTACAAGGGAGCCGGGCGACGCCTGGGCAGTTCTCTGGCAGTGGTCGCGCTCGCGCTCGTCGTCGTTTACTGGGGCGGACTCTCCATCGCTCACAATCTGGCGCTGGCGCGAGCGCAAGATGCGGCCATCAATCTGGCGACGCAGCATGGCGAGGCTTTGCAGAGCGTCGCGGCGATGCCGACCCTGGCTAATCCTGCGGACTGGCAGTGCGTGGCGGAGACGGACCGCGCTATCTATCGTTTCGATCTCTCGCTTGGTGAAAAGAATGGCGCATCGGATGTCGTCAACAGCAAGCGGTTTGAGAAGCCTTTGGGATGCGAAGCGGAAGTGGTCGCGCGTGCTTCGCGGGATGAAGGCGCGAAAGTTTTTCTGGGCTTTGCGCGCTATCCAATCGCGCGCGTGCAGGGAGGCTGTCTGAGTCAATCCCTCGTACAATTCGCGGACTTGCGTTACACTGAGCCTGGCGCGCAGGGGCGCGGCAACTTCTCGCTGGAAATTCCTCTGGGGCCGTCGCAGGCCGCCGAGACGAACTCAAAGTGAAAGAGAATTCAAGCATGCAGGCATCGGGCGCAGTGGCTGAGGCGGCGCGCGAACGCGTCGCTCCACCGGCGCGGCGCGCGCGTCTCGCCAGCGTGCGCGTCTCGCCCGGAGGCTATCTCGCAGCCGGAAGCCTGCTGACATTCATGGCCCTCCTGCTCTTGCGCGTAGAGCAAGACATGCTCGCTCTCATCTCTCTCATCCTCGCCTGGATAGTCACGCCGTTGCTGGCTTTCACGGACTGCATCAGCTTTGACGGTCACGCCCTCACGCGCAAAGGTCTGGTCGCACTCTTTCTACGCCTCCTGGCGAAGCAGCCGAACAATCTCAAGCTGGAAGAGATAGAGCGTGTCGAGACGGACGCGGTGCGGACACTGAGACGCGGCGGGCGCGTGCGTTATCGCTATCGCAGCGAAGTGATGGGACAGGGCATCAACTTCGTCTTCGCTTCTGGCGGCAGCAGTTATCGCCGGATGGTCCAGAGCCTTTTCCATCTCATCCCGGATGACAAACTCGATGCGCGCTCCGGCGAACTGCGCGACTACCTGACGGACCCCGCCAGCCTGCGTACGACTCTAGGTCTCTTAAAACTCGCGCCGCCCTCGGTGCTCGAAGGCGCAACGGGCGACCTGCAACCTTCTCGCAAAGGGAAGATTAAACACCAGCGCAGCGCGGACGCGGACGGCGAAACTTCAGCCGTGGACATAGAGCGCGGGATGTTGCTCAGGCGCGCGGCCAACGAGTTGCGCGCGGCGGGGCGTTTGCGTGAAGCGTCGGAGGCTTTCAGGCGTTCATTACTGGTCCTGCCGCGCGATGCCGCTTTGATTTACGAGTTCGCCAGATTCCTGCGTTCACAGGCGAGCGCGCTCGGCGATGCGCGTCTGCTGGCGCGTTCGCGCGCGGGCCTGCGTTTGTCCGCGCAACGTGCGACGGACAACGCGGCCCTTCTCTCGCGCATCGGTGAAAGTTTTTTCGAGTTTGGCGAGATGGACTATGCGACGCGCCTCTTTCGCCGCGCGCTTGAAGCGAACCCGCGCGCTTACCGTGCCCAGCTAGGCTTAGCGGATGTCGCCTTGCGCGACGGAAAGTTGGCCCACGTCATACATCACTACGGCGATTCAGCGCGCATCGCATCGGATGCGGCCCTCGCCCGCTTCGCGCAGCGTGAGGCGGACTATTACGCGCGGCTCAATGATGATGACGAGTATCTGTCCGCAGAACTGCGACGCATAGGTTGGCTACAGCATCTCTATCGTGCGCGCCGTCTCGCCTCGCGCCTCACCTACGGCAGCGTCCTGCTCTCCCTCATTGGACCATTTATAGACGAATCCGTTGCCGCCGCCGGATGGGCGCTCGCCTCTTCCTCTATCATCGCCTGGGTCTCCATCTCTCTCGCTAATAGAGCACTGGGCCAGAGAAGGTAATAAGGCAGGGGCCAGGGGCTGGAGACTGGTAAAAGAGGTTGGGGTTGCAGACTAGAGGCTAGCGAAGGACAGATGTCTTTCACTAGCCTCTTTTCCTAGCCTCCAGCCTCCAGCCCCTGGCCTCTATTCTTACGCTTCCGGCGTGGTTTTCTTCGAGCGTGGTGCGGCGGGCTTGCGGGTCGCGTTTTTGCGCTCGGCGTCTGGGTCGTCGTTCTTCTTCGCGGCGCTTTTGTTTGACTTGGTTTTCGGTTGCGATTCCTTGATGGACTGGACTATCTCTGAGACGGCGTTGGCCGCGTCGTTGGCAATCTCCGTCGCTCCCGCGACGACATCGGAGCCGAACTCGCGGACAGGCTCAGGCACTATCGTGCGCGCCGCCTGCTCTGCTGCGGAACTGACGGCGGCCACAGCCGCACGCGCTGACTCTGCGGCGGGTGGTGGGTTCAGGAGCGCATCCCAGCGATACTGCGGGTGTTCGGCGCGGGCTTCTTCCAGACGCCTGAAGACGAGGTCCGTGACGGCGTCCGTGACCCACCGATGATAGAACTCGCCGACAGAGGCCAACTCCGCATCCGGCGCAGGATTCATAAAATCAATCGCGTAGGGCACTCCGTCCTTGATGGCAAACTCGCAGGTGTTGATGTCATAGCCGAGGGCTTTGCAGATGGTCCGCACGTCTTTGACGACGCGCTCGGTCAGTTCGGGCGAGAGATAGTTCGGATCGTTGACGTATTGCTCGCCCGAGAGATACGGCTTGCGCGGGTCATAGGGCATAATCATCACGTCTTGCTGGCCGATGCAGTAGCAGCGCACGAACTGGTCGAAGTCTATGCCCTCCTGCAAGGTCATGCAGAGCTTGCCGCTCAGGTCATATTCGGCCCACAATTCTTCGAGCGAGTTGACGCGCGAAACGTTCTTCCAGCCGCCGCCGTCGAAGGGCTTGAGGAAGGCAGGAAGCCCCGTGTAATCAACGATGCCCTGCCAGTCGAGCGGGAATTCGAGATTACGCAGGCTCTCGCTCGTGATGCCTTTGATATAGTCTTTCTGAGGAAGCAGGACCGTCTTCGGGATGGCGACGCCGAGCTTTCTGGCGAGCGAGAAGTTGAAGAATTTGTCGTCCGCAGACCACCAGAAAGGATTGTTGATGACAATCGTCCCTTCGAGTGCGAAACGCTTCAACGTCGCGCGATAAAAGGGAACTTCGTGAGAGATGCGGTCAACGATCAGGTCATACTCTTTGTTCAAATCATAGCGCACGCCGCCGAGTTTGACGTACTCCGCGACGACCTCGCCCTGACCGCGTTCGTTCACGTTCTTAATCAGCGCATCTGGAAATGTCACCTCGCGGCCCACCAGTATGCCAACTTTTTTCATCTGTTTTATGTCCTTTCAAGTAAAAGAATCTGCCGCGCAAAAGAGTTTGACGGGCGACCCGCTCGAAGCGCAAACGCATCCGGCTAGAGGCGCACAAAGCGCACGGTCGTCTACAGTTGATTGTCTCTTATCCATCAAAACCGTGAACTGTACATGGCGCGTAGCGGCCTTGTCAAATAGCGGCGCGGGCATCCGCCGCAGACCCTTTTGGCATCCATAAAATGTGGCCTTTGAGAGATGGCTGAGAGATGGCCCGGACGCGGATTTTTAACTTCCGTATGTTACAATTTAAAGACATGAATGGCGCAAAGCTTTCTCCCGACAGCCATTCCCGCAATTTTCCAAAAGACTCGAAGGAGACCCCTATACGTGTGGCGACCATTTAAATCACTGGCCGTTATTTCCCTGATGATAGCCAGCATCGGAGTGCTCCCGACCTCCGGGCAAGAGAAATCCGAGACCAAGTCTGATACCAAGACTGAAGCTAAAAAAACAGATACCAAGTTCGATGCGAAAAATCCTACCGCAGATCAAATCGCGGAGTCGGTCGTTTTTATTTACGGGAGACGGGAATTTTTACAGCAGATTCGCCGCAACGGCGTCGAGCGCGGACGCCTCACGCGTATCGCGGACGACGGGCGCACGGAAGAGACGACCTATGAGCGGCGTTTCGTGCGCGGGGAGAATTCCGGCAAAGACAAGATTCGGATAGATCAAAAGATGCCGACGATGGCTTTCTCGCTGATTTACGGCGAGGGGCGGACCTGGGGCTTGATTAACGGTTCCGCCTTCACCCCGCGACAGGAAGCCACCGCGAGTTTCCTCTCCGAACAATGGCACGGCCTGGACGCGCTGTTGCGCTACAAGGAGAACGGCTCGACCGTTGCGCTCATCAACAGGGAGAAGCAGAAGGGCCTTGACCTCTACGTGCTGGACCTGACGGATAAGGAGAAGCGCGTCACGCGCTATTACATCAGCGCCAAGACTCTGCATGTGCTATGGCTCGAATACGAGCAAGCGCCCACTGACGGCGCAAAGCCCGTCAAGTACATGAAGAAGTACGCGGACTATCGTTACGCGCAGGGCACGCTCGTTCCTTACAACACGCGCACGTTTGAGAATGACAAGCAAACGCAGGAACAACATATTCTGACCGTGACCTTCGGCGTCAAGATGGACGACGCGCTCTTCCAGAACCCTGAGACGCAGACCACGACCGCCGCACAGCCCTGAGTTTTCGACCGAACAGCGCCGTTTTCCTGCACCACCGGAGCGGCGCTTTCCTCTTTGTTCACAGACATTCTGGAACTCTCCCGCTCGGCGTGCGTGTATCACTCCTGAGAGGCGTGCGCCGGTTCGTTTTTATTGGACCGGGAAAGCCCTTCGGCGCAGAGTCGCTGATGATTTTTGCGCCATCCGCTCTCAAAGCTATAAGCTGACGACAGAGCCTGACCTGCCTTGATGAGGACGTTGACTTCCATAGACGAACTTGGCTTTAGCGCTGCCATGTCGCCACCACCACCACCGACGGTGGTCGTGTCCGAGCCGCGCTCTGACCACGCTCTCTTAGAAGCCACGCGCACCGGCGACGAGTCAGCGTTCGCGGAACTGGTCGGACGCTATCGCAACCAGATTACGAGTTATATTTATCGTATGACGAACGACTACGACGGCGCTGTGGACCTGGCCCAGGAAACGTTCGTGCGTGTCTATAGCGCGGCGGATAGATACCAGACGAGCCATGCTTTTTCGACATACATCTATCGCATCGCCACGAATCTGGCGATTAGCGAATTACGCAAACGCAAGCGCCGCAGGCTCGTCTCTCTGACAGGATTTTTCCAACCGTCGGAGGGCGCGCCCCCGCAGGAGTTCAATCCCCCGGACCTCAACCCCCTACAGGATGTCGCGCTGGTGGATGCGGAGCGCCGCACGGCTGTCGCGCGGGCCATCAGTACGCTCCCCGAAAAGTATCGCGCGCCGCTGGTCCTGCGCGATGTGGAGGGCAAGAGCTACGCGGAGATTGCCAGCATTCTTGGGGCCAGCGAGGGCACAGTCAAATCGCGTATCAGCCGCGCGCGCGGATTCCTGCGCGACAAGCTGAAAGCATATTTGTGATGGGTTTTGCACTATGAAGTCAATGAATTGCCAGATCATACGCAGAAAGATTGAAGAAGCCGAACTGGACCAGTCGCCGTGCGATGAAGTCGCCGCGCACTTGCGCGCATGCGAGCTTTGCAGGAACTTTCAGGAAGAGCGAGCCGCGCTTAGACAACTTGTGGGTTCGCTGGGAATGGTTTCCGCGCCCGCCGATTTTGATTATCGCTTACGCGCGCGTCTCGCGGCGTCAAACAACGCGCGGCGTCGTGGCCTCTTCGGATTCCTGCCCGCTCCGGGGGTGCCCGCGATAGCTCTCGCCGCTTCCTTCGCCGTGCTCGTCGCCGCCGCAGTAATTTTCAAGTCGGTCGCGCCATCTGGACCGGGCGTACACGAGCGCGGTCAAATCGCCGCCACTACTCCTGAGCCTTCGTCTAACGCGTCCGCATCTCGACCCGTCGCGAGCGAGCGGAAAGATTCAAACGAGAATATGGACCAGTCCGGGAACACGCCCGCTGTGATGAAGAACGCGGCGCTCGCGTCGAAAAATTTAACGGCGGAACTGAGAGCACGCAACCGCTCGAACAGGAGTTTGAAGCCGGGCGATGAACGCGCTATGCCCGCCGCGACCAATGCCGTGGCCGTTGGCCCACAGCATAACTCTCTGGATTCCAGCAGCCGTCCCGCTTCCGTCATCTCGCTCGTCGCGGTGCAGGTGCCCGTGGCGGATCAACCGATGAAAGTCTCGCTCGAAGACAGGCGCGGGACGACGCGCACGGTCTCGCTGCAACCTGTCACCTTCGGTTCGGAGGAACTCATCCGGCGAAATAATCCGTCGCGCGTCCCGGCTTCATCTCCGAAAGGTATCTGGTAAGCGCCGAGAAAAGTTAGAAAGGGAAACGACCAACGCATTTTGTTTTACATGAGCCTCAAACGTCATTTATCTGTGAGCCTGTTCATCGCCGCCGCCAGTCTCGGCGCGCGCGCGCAGGATGCTGCACGGACGCAGACGCCGCCCTTGCCGCAAACTACGGCTGGACCAGCAATCTTAACCGAACCCGCACCCAGGCCCGCGCCACAAGTGGTGACGGTCATACATCGTCTGAGCGGCATCAAACTGCTCAGGCTCCTGCGCCATTCGGAAGCACAGGCATCCGGCGTCAGTGCGCTTGATGACGGCTTCGTGGCGACGAAGGACTTGCACACCAGTTTCATCGCCGGGCTGACGCTCGGAGACGGGCGCACTATCATTTCCTGGATGCCGCAGGCCGAGGCGGAAGTCGAAACCCCTGTCTGGTCGCCCGCTTTAGCGATTCCGCCGTTGCCGCCGCTGCCCGCATCCGTGCCGGGTGCAGCGCAGATGCCCGCAGCCAAAATAAATGGTCCTGTTATCGCTCCCGCGCAGGTCCAATCAACTGACCTTGCGGATTTGATGATTGTACGCCGCGACGGGCAGAGGCTTTCCGCGAGGTATGTCGGTCTTGACGGGCTGACGGGCCTATCTCTCTTGCAGGTCAGCGGAGAGATGCCGCCCGCCCCGCGAGAGGCCGTTGAAGCCGGACTCTTTGTGGGCCAGCGCGTGCGCCTGTTGGCCCCTCAGCGCGCAACAGAGCAGGGCCAGCCGCCATCGAACGGGACGATCTATCTACGCGTCGGAGAGATTCAGGGCAAGCTGACGGAGATCAAGCGAGTTTCCAGCGGCAGAATCGCGCGGCTGACAGTGCGCGCCGCAAAGTTGTCACCGGAAATTGCCGGAGGCATCGTGCTCAACGAAGCGGGCGAGACCATCGGCATCGTTGAGACGAGCGACATCAACGAAGCGCGCATTATGCCTGCGGCGCTGGTCCGGCGCGCGGCGGAGCGCGTCATGGCGAGACGCGCGAGCGTGCCGCGTCCCTGGCTCGGCGTGCGCGGCGATGAGGTCTCCGCGCTCTCGCTCGATAGTTTCAAGGCGATGGGCTGGCAGCCCGTTCGCGCCGCGTCGGTGCTCAACAAACGCGAGGGCATTCTCCTGACTTCGGTGACGAAGGGCACGCCCGCCGCGCTGGCTAATCTACATCCGGGAGACATCATCCTTCGCGTCAACGATGCGTTGGTCAAGAGCGCGGATGATTTTACCTTCATGCTGAACGAGTTGGGCGGTGGAACTTCCGTCAAGTTCACTTTGCTGCAACCGGGCGAGCTTGCGCCCCGCGCCGTCAACATTACTCTGAGCGAGGCGCTGAATCCAATCAGGGCTATGGACATGGCAGAGACGGGCGCGGCGACGCATGTGATGCTTGATCCATTGGTCGTTCACGGCGCTGAAACTCTCACGCTCTCGCCACAGGCTGCGGCGCGTTTCGGGGCAAGCGGCGGTCTACTCGTCGTCCTCGTCAAGCCTGAGAGTCCGGCAGCAAGTTCGGGTCTGCTCACGGGAGATGTCATCGAATCTGTGGACGGGCAGGTGGTCAACGCTGCCAGTTCCTTCGTCTTTCCAACCCAACACGGCGCGACGGTGACTCTCGGCATCGTCCGCAACCGGCAGAAACTTTCCATCACTCTACAGTACGAAAACGTCAACCCGCAGAAGTAAAACAAAATCAAGACCAGAGGTTATCTGAATAGCCGTCTGCGCCCTGAAAGGGCCGAATATGATAGCCGTGGGCGTTGCCACCGGCTATCATATGTATTCCCTTGCGGGGATATGCTGGCCCGCTTTGGCTCCTTACTTTTTCCTTCCTGGCCCCTTTCTGTGTTACTCTACTGCCCAACCCAAGCTCGTTTATTCAAGTTTTCGATAGAAATGATGTACGGGAGCATATGCTGCACGATGCCGTTTCGCGTTATCATGAATTGTTGACCGAGGGCGATGTGGCCGAATCCTCGCGCGCCATGTTGGACCAGGGACTTGAGCGCGCCAAACTCATCTTCGGCGGTCGCCGTCTTTCCCCGTACCTGCGCCCGCACTTCGTCACGGAGACGGATTTCGCGCGCGTCACGGAGATTTGCGAGACGGTCTGGAGCGCGATTCAAAAGGTCAAAGACGCTGCGGTTGCGAACGATGCTTTACTAGATGAACTGGGGATGACGGAGATAGAGCGCGAGTTGGTCTCTATTGATCCGGGCTATCGAGCCGTTTCACCGACGGCGCGGCTCGATTCATTTCTCACGGACACGGCCTACAGCTTCGTGGAGCTCAACGGCGAAAGCCCCGCCGGGATAGCCTACGCGGATGCCGCCTACGATATTTTCTCCGCGCTTCCGGTGATGCAGCGCATGGCTTTGAAATACAACCTGCGGCCCCTTTATGGTCGTCACCTGATGCTCGACGTGCTCCTGCGCGCGTATGAAGAATTTCTGGGCCATAAACCCGCACGCGCGCCGCACATCGCCATCGTGGATTTGCAGGGGAGACCGACGCAGAAAGAGTTTGAGCTTTTCAAGGAATACTTCGAGAGCCGGAATTGCCCGTCCGTCATCTGCTCGCCGGATGAACTTGAATGGACCGGAAGCAAGCTGCTCTTCAACGATTTCGAGATAGACATCGTTTACAAACGCCTGCTCGTCAATGAATATCTCCCTATCATCAAGGAAAGCCCGGCGCTCCTGGACGCTTATCGCGCGCGCGCCATCTGCATGGTCAATAACTTTCGCTCGAAGCTGATTCACAAGAAAGCCCTCTTCGCCGTCCTCACGGACGAGCGCCACGCCGCTCTCTTCACGGACGCAGAGACCAGCGCCATTCGCGCGCACGTCCCCTGGACGCGCATGGTTCGAGCGGGCAAGACGCACTATGCCGGGCAGGAAGTGGACCTTCTCAAGTTCATCTCTGAGCGGCGCGAACGTCTCGTGCTCAAGCCCAATGATGACTATGGCGGACACGGTATCCACATTGGATGGAACACGGATGAGATTGCCTGGGATGATGCCATACACAGCGCGCTGGGCGACGGCGATTACATCGTGCAGGAACGCGTCCCGACGGCGCGCGAAGTCTTCCCCGCGCTTCAGGATGACGGCACCGTTTTATTCGCGGAACAATTAGTGGACCTGGACCCTCTGCTCTTTTACGGCAAAGTCGGTTCGGCCTTCACACGCCTGTCGTTTTCGGAACTCGCCAACGTGAGTTCGGGCGGGGGGATGGTCCCGACTTTTATTATCAGCGAAAAATGAAGAGACGCGGCATTGGATACAACATCGCTCGCATAACTTTGTGTGAGGAAGGAAGCGACTGACGTGGTTGAAGAGCTTGATGACGACCTGAGTTTGCCGGAGAACGAGCGACGCCTTCATGATCGCTCGCGCCTGATTGTGGACCTCTTTTTTGACGGCGCGGATGCGACCGGCGTCGCCAGCACGAAGGACATCAGCCTCGGCGGTCTCTACATGAACACGCAGGCGGTCTTGCCCGAAGGCGCGTTGCTCACCTTGCGTATGCCTTTCAGCAACGGGGAGCAGGTCGTGGTCAACGCCGAAGTCGTCTACAGCAATCCGGGGCATGGCGTGGGCGTCCGCTTTCACGGTTTGCGAGAAGAGGACCGGCAGTTGATGCAGAGGGAATTGCCGACCCCATGAGCCACATACATGAGCGCGTCGTCATCCGTACAATCCGAGACGAAGAAGCTAAGCTGGCGAGAGCTTTCGCCGCGCACGCGCGAAGCCTTTGACCACAGGCTCGAAGGATTGTACGGGCAGCCGAGCGATGCGAGCGCCTTTGACGCTCTGGCCGTTGACAAGCAGCAGGCGCTCTTGATTCTCGCCCGGCGATTTTACGAATTGGACCTGTGGAGCACAGTGCGCAGCGTCGAGAATGTTTACGGCGAGGGCGGCGTCGGGATGAATTTCGTACCCTGGCCCGTGCTCAAATCAACTTTGGAGCGGCGCAAAGATTTCACGCAAAGATTCGCCAGGCATCGAGACACGTCCGGCGGCTTTATTGAAACGGGTGTCGGACGCGCCTCTTTGCACGTTCTCTACGTTGACGGCGAGACGCGCCAGTGGGCCGCCCATTTCGATCTTTATAATCCCTGGGCCTCGCCGCTCAACGCCTGGCGACATCTCTTGAACGAGAAACTGCGCGGCTATACACCCGACTGGCGGGCCATAGGCGATTCGTTGTGGAGTTCAAGCGGAAAGTTTTATCTGAAATCAGTTTGAATTAATAAGTGGACCGATTTTGCGACGCGGCACAGCGCGCGAATTTTTCATGATGATTGCGCCGCGCGGAGTGTGAAGGAGAGATAGCCATGTTTGAGCAATTCACTCTCGGTATTGAAGAAGAGTTTCAAATCGTGGACCCGAAGACGCGAGAACTGCGCTCGCACGTCTCGGAATTTCTGGAAGAGGGAAAGATGCTGCTCGGCGAACAGATCAAGCCTGAGATGATTCAGTCCATGATCGAGGTCGGCACGGGCATTTGCAAGAACATACAGGAAGCGCGCGCCGACATCACGCGCCTGCGCGGCATCATCTCCGGCCTCGCGCGCAAGACCGGGCTGGAAATCGTCGCCGCCAGCACGCATCCGATCTCGCGCTGGCAGGACCAGAAAATATTTGATGATGAGAGATACACTCTGCTCGTCGAAGAGTTGCAGACGGTCGCGCGCTCCCTTCTCATCTTCGGCCTCCACGTCCACGTCGGCATCGCGGACCCCGAACGAGCGATTCACATCATGAACGCGGCTCGCTATTTTCTCCCGCACGTCCTGGCGCTCTCGACCTCTTCGCCCTTCTGGGTGGGCCATGAGACGGGACTCAAATCCTATCGCTCCGAAGTCTTCAAGCAGTTCCCGCGCACGGATATCCCTGACCACTACGATTCGCACGCGTCGTTTCAGCGTTACGTGGACCTGCTGGTTAAAACGGGCTGCATAGATAACGGCAAGAAAATCTGGTGGGACGTGCGCCCGCATCCTTTCTTCCCGACGCTGGAATTTCGCATCTGCGATATTCCGACGAGCGTTGACGACACCATCGCCATCGCCGCGCTCTTTCAAGCCATCGTCGCCAAACTCAACCTCCTGATTGACAAGAATCTGGGCTTTCGTCTCTACAGGCGCGCTCTGATTCAGGAGAACAAGTGGCGCGCGGTGCGCTGGGGCTTGCAGGGCAAGATGATAGATTTCGGAAAGCAGAAGGAAGTCCCCGTGCGCGACCTGATCTTGGAACTGCTCGAATTTATAGACGACGTGGTTGACGAATTAGACTCGCGCAAAGAGATAGAGCACATTCACACGATTCTTGAACGCGGCACTTCGGCTGACGAACAGCTTGACATATATCATCAGACGAACGACCTGACGGCAGTCGTGGACCGCTTGATCGAGAGGACGATGGAGAGTGTGCCCGCCGTTGACCCCGCGACAGTCTCTCTGCCCATCGCTTAAGATGAAATTATAGCGATTGGCGATTGAGTGCGACTACTGTGACAAGCGTCCATGGCAGTCCCGCCTGCTTAAGCCGGGCGGGTCTCTGCTACCTTGCTGACCCGCTCGGTTTAAGCAGGCGGTACTGACATCAGCTGCACTCAATCGCAAACCGCTATAATAACGTGAGTTAGACGTAAAAGGCTGTCAGACAAGCGGTCTGTGCCCTGTAAGGGCTACCTGTGAGAGCCGGGAGCAACGCCCCCGGTTCTCTCACCACCGCACAATCCGACCCTGCAAGGGTCGCATCTCAACATTGAGTGTGCGACCCTTGCAGGGTCGGATGCTATCTTGGACCAGGAACCGGGGCGTTGCCCCCGGCTCTCACATGTATCCACTAACGTGGATCAGGTTGAAGGGTGTGCTCTGCCTTACATCGAACTCACGTTATTATAGCTGAGGTGTTAACCGCGAATAAGACCGCGAGGGATGCAAGAATTATTTGCGTCCCTCGCGGTCTTCTCTATGTGACCCTGACGGTTAAACTCCCGTCTTTTCTACTTGAGCGTCGCGGTTGTTTCTAACTCTCCAGAAGATTGCGCGCCTCTCGTGTGCTTGAGGGCTTCGAGGAGGAAATTCTCGAAGATGATGCGCCCGTCGCGTGATTCCTGCTGGTGCGACCAGAGCGTGCGGTTGCTGGCCTCGTCGCGCAGCAAGCGCCGCTTCTCCTCTCTTGAGAGGTTCGGGTTGACGCGCATCATGTAGGTGTTATTCAGGTCCTGAAATGATTTTTCGAGATGAAACTGCACCGTATAGATGAGTTGGCCCTCCGTGCGTTTGACCATCATCTGGTTGCGGCAGTTGATGCCCTTGGCGAGACGCACGAAACCCTCCGGGATGCCGTCAACTTGCAACCCGTGATTCTGCCAGACGCGCAGGTAACGCCCTTCGGTCGTGTAGTCCTGCCAGATGCCGGATTCGTTATCGTTGATGCCATGAAAAACAGGATCGTCCGGGGCCGTGATGCTGACGAAGCGATACTGGTATTCTGTCTTTCTATTAACACGCTGCTCATGCTGCTCGCAATTATCGAGCGTCAAGACCTTCACGCCGAAACTGAGACCGACCAGTTGGTGGCCGCCGCAGATGGCGAGCACGGGAATCTTCGTCTGGCGTATAAACCGGCTAAAGTTTTCGATGATGCTCGGATGATAATAATCGAAGTCCGTCAGCGTGCCGCTCGACACGATGGCGTCTGGATGAAACTCCGCCGCCGCGTGCGCGATTTCGGAAACATGCACGACCCTTGTTTCAGGACGCCGGACCAGCCGCTCGACGTTGTTGAGAATATTTTCCAGGGCGAGCGCCGCGATGGTCCTTTCGCGGTGCAGGTTTCTCGTCACGTTGTCGCCCCACTCGCGGAAAGCCACCTCCGAAAGATCGCCCTCGTGACGCAGCAGGTTGTCTATGACAAGCACGCGCGCCTCTTCGATGCGCTTCTCGATGGGCTGGTAGCGGCAGAACGTGCGCTGGTTGAAGGGAAAGGGAAGCGGCTCCGGCGCGTCCATTAAATTATCTATCTGCATCGTCAATTGTTCTTCTTCTATCTCTTGTGACATAAGATAAATTTGCGCGGCGCTCTCTCTTAACTCTCAATCGCGCCGCTGTTTTGTGTTCTGGTTAAATTTCGGGATAGCCGTGCCCGCTCCGGCCAACGCCATCTCCTTTTGCACCTCTCCAAGCAACAGGCTGCGTATGCGTGAACGGAAATTCGCACTCCGCGCAGCGGCCCGGTGCTCCACAAGAAGTAACATGCGATGCCATGATGATTCAAGTTCATCGGCGAGCCTTGAAATCTTCGTGATGTCATAAGGCACCGCCACGGCACGACAACCCGCGCGGGCGAAGACCGCCAGATAACGGGCCGTCGCGAGGTCCGGGCACAACATCCTGCGTCGTCCGATCTTCAACTCGACGCCTAGCAATGTGTGCTGCACCTGGACCTGTGAGCCTTTGGCCGTCACTTCCAGATCATGAGAACGCGTCCTTAAAACCATCACGCGTTCAAGATAGAGACGCGGCATCCACATCTCGCCGAGCGTCTCCTTTATCTCCAGGACGTATGCGCTCGCCGAAGCGGGTTGCTCGGAACTCGCGGTGGCCGCGTTCGGTGTTACCATAAAAGCAGAGGCTAGAGGCTAGAGACTGGAGTCTAGAAGCTAGTAACAGCAAAGAAATTTTTAACTGGCCTCTAGCCTCTGGTCTCCGGCCTCTAGCTTAACGCGAAGCCGCAGTCACCGCCGGAGGCTTCGTCTGAAATGCGTTGAGTACGCGGCCTGGGAAAAGGCCCAGATAAAAAACTCCGATGACGGTGATGATGAGCGCCACTGTGATGCTCGCGGGCACGCGCGGCGCATTCCATTCCGTCGTCCGCTCGCGGAAGAACATCACTATGATAAGGCGCAAATAGTAGTAAGCGGAGATGGCCGTATTCAGCACGCCGACTACCACTAAAGCATAATAGATGGAATTCTGCGTGGCAAAGCCCGCGTTGATGGCCGCGCCGAAAACAAAGATTTTGCCCATGAACCCGGCGGTCAGCGGCATCCCTAAAAGACTCAGTAGGAAGAGCGAGAGCGTAAAGGCGAGCACCGGAGCGCGAAAGCCTATCCCGTTATAGTCTTCGACCTCCGTGCGGCGATCATTGCCGCGCGCGATGATGGTCACGATGGCGAAGGCTCCCAGGTTCATCACGGCGTAAGTGAGCAGGTAAAACGCGACCGCCGCCAGCGCACTATTTCTCTGGTCCAGATCATCGCTCGCGCCCGCCGCGATGAATCCGACCAGCGCATAGCCCGCGTGCGCGATTGATGAATAAGCGAGCATCCGCTTGACGTTGTTCTGCACGATGGCGACGATATTGCCCAGGCTCATCGTGAGCATGGCGAGCGCTATCAGAGTATAGAGCCAGGCCGTATGCACAGCGGCGGATTTAGCGGTCGTCTCGGTCAGGACCACAAAAGGAAAACCGAAAACAAAGACGCGCAGGAACGAAGCGAACCCGGCAGCCTTTGGCCCGGCAGCCATAAAGGCCGTGACCGGCGTCGGCGCACCCTCGTACACGTCGGGCGTCCAGACGTGAAAGGGAGCGGTGGCTATCTTAAAGCCGAAGCCGACGAGCATCATGGCCGCACCCGCCATCAGCAGGGACGGGTATAAAGAATTATCAAGGCGTGAAGCTATCTCCGCGATGTTGGTCGTGCCGGGCTGGCCGCTGGTCGTCGCCGTCGCGCCATAGGTCAGAGCGATGCCGTAGAGCAGGAAGGCCGAAGAGAATGAGCCTAGAATAAAATATTTGAGCGACGATTCATTCGAGCGTAAATCCGAGCGGCGGAATCCGGCCATCACGTAGGTAGCGATAGAGAGGATTTCCAGGCCCAAAAAGATAATCACTAAATCGCCGCCCGAAGCCATCAACATCATGCCGCTCGTGGCGAACAGCAGCAACGCGTGAAACTCTCCGGCGGGCAACTTCTCGCGCTCCATCCAGACCATCGAAATGAGGATGGTGAGCGCGGAGACGAAGAGGATGATGAGAGTAAAGCTGAGGCGCAGTTGGTCCAACACGATCATGCCGTTGAACGTCCCTTTGCTGGTGACGGGCGTGCCCGCGCTGGACCAGGAAACCCACATCCAGATTGTCGCGGCTGCGGCGAGGGCGAGACCCGCAAGGGAAAAGCCGCCCGTCAACCAGCGTTGCGCGGGACGCGCGTACGCGTCCAACACCATGACTATCACGCCGATCACCGCGACGATTAATTCCGGCAGAATGATGACGAAATTAACGTCCGCCGAGAGAGTTTGCAAAGCTAAAGGAAAATTCATCGTTCCACAAATCGCTGTTCGACGCTGGCGCTATTGCCAGCGTCCTGCGCCGCCAAAAGTTTATCGAGTCTTTCACGCACCATCGTTTTGTACATCTCCGGCGTCGCCATCCCGAAGCGGACGGGTTGGGCGACGTGGCCGGATTTATCGAAAAAGATGACGAGCGGGATTCTCACGCGCGTGGAAAACTGCGCGTACGTGAGTTTCGCCGTATCACGCAGAACCGTGAGCGTCAACTTCTGTTTCCTGACATACTCGCGCAAGCCCTGATCCGAGATTTCGTCGTCGCCCTGTATGTTTATCCAGAAAATCTTGACGGGCTTGGCGCTGTATTCCTTCTTTAGTTCTTCAAGCGCGCGCAGTTCCGCCACGCACGGCTGACACCAAGTCGCGCCGAAGGAGACCAGCACGACATTACCGCGCATCCCCTTGATGTCATAACTCCGCCCGTCAAGCCCCTTGAGCTTGATGCTGACCTCTTCTTCGCCCTCATGAACAGGCTGCGTCCCTCGCGCCTTCAAAGGAGGAGCGCAGACCATCACGACAGAGAGCAGTATGAGCGACAGAAACTTCTTCATCATCTTTATCAATCAATGGTCAATCTTGTCAGTACCGCCTGCGGTAGCGGGCGGGGCTGTACGCCGTTACCACCCACCCGCTATCACAGGCGGTACTGACCTGACGCCTTACTTAATCTTGTCCTACTACTTACTATCCAGAACTTCAGCATAAGAGCCTCCGGTCTGCGGCGCGACGAGCAGGCGCACGGCGTTGACGCTGTCGCGTGAGCGGTCCAGAAATGGGCGCGGGTAGACGCCCATCAGGAGCATCAGGACAAGGAGCGGAATGAGCAAGCCAATCTCGCGCCCGTTCAAATCACTCAATCGCGCATTCTCTTTCTTCCTGAGCCGCCCGAAGACGACGCGCTGTAACATCCACAGCATATAGACTGCGGCCCAGATGACGCCCGTCCCCGCCAGCATCGTCGTCAGCCACGGTCTCCCGATGCTGGTCGAAGTCCAGGTCCCCAGCATGATTAAAAATTCCCCGACGAAACCGTTGAGGAAGGGCAGGCCGATGGATGAGAGCGAGGCGAAGACAAAGAGCGCGGAGAACCACGGCATCGAAGTCGAAAGCCCGCCGAAGTCCGCAATCTGTCGCGTATGTCGTCGCTCGTAAATCATCCCGACGAAGAGAAAGAGCGCGCCCGTCGAGACGCCGTGATTGAGCATCTGATACAGCGCCCCCTGCATCCCCAACTCTGTGAAAGAGAAGAGACCGAGCACGACGAATCCCATGTGGCTGACGGATGAATAGGCCACCAACCGCTTGACATCAGGTTGGACCATCGCCACCAGCGCGCCGTAAATAATTCCTATCACGGCCAGTGTGATGATGTATGGAGCGAAGGCGCGCGCCGCCACGGGAAAGAGCGCGAGGTTGAAACGCAGCAGCCCGTAAGTGCCCATCTTCAACAGCACGCCTGCCAGGATGACGGACCCTGCGGTGGGCGCTTCCGTATGCGCGTCCGGCAGCCAGGTGTGAAAAGGGAAGAGCGGAACTTTGATACAAAAGGCGATGGCGAAGGCCAGAAACAGCAGCCCCTGCACGTTGCCCGCGAGCACTGTGCGCCCGCTCTGCATGGCGTTGAGAATAGTGACGTAGTCGAAAGAGCCGTAGATGAAATAAAGCGCGATGATGCCGACGAGCATCAAGAGGCTGCCGACCGCCGTGTAGATGAAAAACTTGGTCGCCGCGTAAATGCGTTTCTGCCCGCCCCAGATGCCTATCAGGAAGAACATGGGCACGAGTGAGGCTTCAAAGAAGAGATAGAAAATTAGCAGGTCGAGCGCGACGAAGACACCTATCATCGCGGAGAGCAGCAGTTGCAGAAAGACGTAGTAAGCGACCTGTCGCGTTTCTATAGAGCGCCAGCTTGAAAGAATGGCGATGGGCGTCAGGAGCGTCGTTAAAAGGACCAGCCACAGGCTGATGCCGTCAACTCCCAGATGATAGTGCGCGTTAATCGCACCTATCCAGAGCACGTTCTGCTCGAAACGAAAACCCGAAGCGCTCGTCCCGCTCTCGCCCGTCAGGAGAATCAGTGAGAGCGCGAAGGTGATGAGAGAGACGACGAGCGCGATCCATCGGTAATGCGTGTCTCGCCTGTAGGGCGCGAGCGCGTGCCCTGCGGTCGCAATCGCGCCGACCACCGGAAGCAGAATGAGAATCGTGAGCCAGTAATGCTGCATACTTTATCTGTTAAATGTTTGGAGACCGTAATACGCGAAAAAGGCTATGACCGCGAGCGCGCCGAGCAGGATGAGAGCGGCATAGCTCCGCACGAAACCGATTTGCAGGTAACGCACGACCGCACCGATCTCCGAAATCCCACGGCCCAACCCGTTCACGATGCCGTCTATGACGCCGACATCGAAGAGCTTCCACAAGCCCTCGCGGGAAAACCACTTGAGAAAATTGATAGGGAAAATATTATAACCCTCATCAATATAATATTTCTCTTCGAGAAGGCGCGGCATCTTCAAGAGCGGCCTCTTAGCAAACACGACACAGCCGATGCCTATGCCCAGAATAGCGATTGCCAGGGAGATAAGCGTGAACAATCTCTCCTCTGAAATTTCTTCCGTTGTCGGGACGCGTTCGGCGGCAGGCTCATGCTGTGAGCCTTCGCCGACCGAATACGGCGCTGCGCCGTCTGTGGGCTGCGGTCTGGGCGAGAGAAATTCCACGTTGTTCGTCGCCTCATGATCGCCAGCCGCAGCCGCGCCCGCGTGTTCTGTGACATGCGCGACGGCCGGCTCAAGCGTGTGCTCGAAATAGTTTTCGGGATGCCCGCCCGCCAGCGAACTGAGCGCATAAGGGACTCCCAACAATCCGCCCAGAGTCGAGAGAATCGCCAGCACGATGAGCGGCACTGTCATCGTCCAGGGCGATTCGTGCGGCACGAATGGACCCTGATGCGCGTGCGCGTCATCCCCGTCGTCTACATTAAGCGCATCATCTAAATCATCTGCATCGTGTGCGTCGCGTGCATCATGAATAGCATGCCCGTCATGCTCGTCGTCTGCTCCAACTTGGTCGCCAGCCTCGTGATGCGGGCGGTCTCCGGCGGAGTCCATGCGCGCATCGTGAGGGGCTTCGTGCTCGTCGTAAGCCTGCGCGTGGGCCTCATCAGCCTGCCCCCCTGCGTGAGCTTCGTTGAATCTTTCCTTGCCCCAGAAGGTCATCGCCATCAGGCGCGTCATGTAAACGGCGGTCAGCAATGCCGTCAACGCGCCGATGGCCCACAGGGCTTTACCCGCTCCCGCAGGAATCCCTGCGGCGGTGGTGCTCCAGGTCTTCCACAGAATCTCGTCTTTCGAGAAGAAGCCCGCGAAGGGAAGGATGCCGCAGATGGCGAGCCAGCCCGCGAACATCGCCCAGTATGTGACGGGCATGTACTTCTTCAAGCCGCCCATCCGCCGCATGTCCTGTTCATGATGCATGCCGTGTATGACGGAGCCTGAACCTAGAAAGAGCAGGGCTTTGAAGAAGGCGTGCGTCATGACGTGAAAAATCGCCGCGACGAAAGCGCCTACGCCGCACGCCAGCATCATGTAACCGAGTTGAGAGATGGTCGAATATGCCAGGACCTTTTTAATATCATTCTGGGCCAGCCCGATGGTCGCGGCGAAGATAGCCGTCGCCGCGCCGATGATGGCGACGATGAACATCGCGGACGGCGCGTGCGTGTAGATGGCCGAGCAGCGGACGATCATGTAAACGCCAGCCGTGACCATCGTCGCCGCGTGAATCAGCGCGGAGACGGGCGTCGGCCCCGCCATCGCATCCGGCAGCCAGACGAAGAGAGGTATCTGCGCGCTCTTGCCCGTCGCGCCGATGAATAAAAGAATGGCGATTGAAGTGACGCCGCCCGCCACCAGCGCGTGCCAGGTGAAAGGATCAACCGCCATGCCGCCGATGATGTTGAGGGCGCTGGGCACTTTCACGTTGTTGACGGTCTTCTCGAAAAAGCTGATCGTGCCCGTCATGAAGAAGACGAGCAGGATGCCGAGCACAACGCCCCAGTCTCCGACGCGGTTGGCGATGAAAGCCTTCTTCGCCGCATCGCCAGCCTCTTTGCGGTCCGTGTAATAGCCTATCAAAAGATAAGAGCAGAGGCCGACGCCCTCCCACCCGACGAACATCAAGAGGAAATTATCCGCCAGGACCAGCGTCAACATCGAGAACATGAACAAATTGAGGTATGCGAAGAAACGATAAAAACCCTTATCGCCGTGCATGTAACCCGTGGCGAAGATATGTATGAGGAGTCCGACGAAGGTGATAAAGCAGGCGTAGATACCGCTCAGGCGGTCCATCGCCAGCCCGAAGTCCGCGCGAAATTTGCCGACCTCTATCCAGGTCCATAAATGGTTCAGGACGGCCCCGTTCGGCGGAGATTGAAGCGCGCCGAATTGATTGCCGCCGCCGATATTAAAGGCCGTGATGAAGGCCACCACGGTCGAGACGCCGACCGCCGCACACGCGATCGTCCCGATGAAGGCTTCGTTGCGGAGCCTGCGACCGAGAAACCAGTTGATGACAGCGCCCACCAGCGGCGCGAAAATAATATAGCGGAGCATAAGAGTCAGGAGTCAGGAGCCAGGAGCCAGGGGCCGGAATAAGAAGCAAGCAAACGTTTTTATTCCGGCCCCTGGCTCCTGACTCCTGCTTTTACAATTTCAAAATGTTCGCGTCGTCCACGTCGAGCGATTCGCGGTTACGGAAAATGGCTATGATGATGCCAAGACCGACCGCCGCTTCGGCAGCCGCCACCGTCATCACGATAAAGACGAAGAGTTGGCCCGTCACGTCTCGGAAGTAACTGGAGAAGGCGATGAACGTCAGGTTGACGGCGTTGAGCATCAACTCTATGCACATGAACATAGAGATGACGTTGCGCTTGACGACGACGCCGACCACGCCAATCGTGAACAGCACTGCGGAGAGCGCCAGATACCATGATAAATGCGGACCCATATCACAAATCCCTCAATCGTCTTAGTCAGTTCAGTCGTCTTACTCGTCGTCTTAATCAATAAGCCTGCTCAGTAGTCCTTCAGCCTTCTCCGTTACTCTTTCTCGCTTGCGCCTTCTGTCTCTTGCTCACCGATTAAAGCAGCCGCCTGCGCCGTCGTGTGCGTGACGACCTCCGTCGCGTCGCCCACCGCGCGCGGGTTGACGAGATGCCTCGGCAAGACCTGCGCGCCCGGAATGACACGCGCCCCCGGCGAGAGCAGGGCCGCTCGACGCGCCAGCGTCATCGCTCCGACAATCGCCATCAGGAGAAGGATGGAAGTAATCTCGAACGGCATCAAATATTTGGTGAAGAGGCCCGTGCCGATGGAAGCCGTCAGCCCGACGTTCGAGCCGGCGGGGTCGCGCAAGGTGGCATCCGCGTTCCCCACGAAATAGAGGATGAAGAAGGCTTCCGCGATCAGCACTGCGGCCAGGACGACGCCGGTCGGGAGCAGGTAACGAAGGCGCACCTTTCGTCTCTCTTCCTCCTCGACGTTCAAAAGCATGATGACGAAGACGACGAGGACCATAATCGCGCCCGCGTAGACGATGACCTGCACGGCGGCCATGAAGGGCGCGGCGAGCATCACGTACAAAGATGCGAGCGCGATAAAGACGCCGATTAAAGAGATGGCGCTATAGAGCGGATTTCGTTGGACCACCATCGAGACGGCGCAACCTACGGCCAACCCGGCGAAGATGATGAAGAGTAGAGCAGTAAACATTCGGTTCAATAATCGTTGACGGATAAGGTGTGCCGGAGAAAAGTTAGGCTTCTCCGGCTGGCTCTCCGTCCGGTCTATTTCATATCCAACCAAGCAAAGCCAGCGTCGCCGTTAAAATGATGTTGACGATGGCGAGCGGTAAGAGAAATTTCCATCCGAAGTTCATCAATTGATCGAAACGAAAGCGCGGGAGCGTGCCGCGCAGCCAGATGTATAGAAAGAGAAAAAAGATAATCTTGACGAGAAAGCCTAGGAAGCTGACGATGCCGAAAAGAATCGTGCCGCGACCGAGCAATTGCTCCGCGAAAGGCACATTCCAGCCGCCCAGAAAAAGCGTCGTCGCCAGCATCGAAACCGTGAACATGTTGACGTACTCGGCCATGAAGAAGAGCGCGAATTTCATCGCGCTATACTCCGTGTGAAACCCCGCGACGAGTTCCGTCTCGGCTTCCGGCAAATCGAACGGCACGCGGTTCGTCTCCGCGATGGCAGAGATTAAATAGATGATGAAGCCCAGGAATTGCGGCACGATGTTCCACTTCATCCCGTACCAATCGCTCTGCTTTTCCACGATGGTCGTGAGATCAAGCGTCCCGCTAATCAGGATGACGCCGATGAGCGAGAGACCCAGGCTCAGTTCATAAGAGATAAGCTGTGCGGAAGAACGCAAGCCCCCCATCAGGCTGTATTTATTATTGGAGGACCAACCGGCGAGCGCGATGCCGTAGACGCCGACGGACGTGATGCCGAGGACGTACAGGAGCGCCACGTCAAAGTGCGTCACGACCAGTTGCGTCGGGCCGAGGAAGGGCAGGTTGACCGTTGGCCCAAATGGATAAACGATGATCGTCATGAACGCGCAGACGGTGACGATAATCGGCGCGATGAAATAGACGAACCTCGTTGATTTGTCCGGGACGATGTCCTCTTTCAGAATAAACTTGAGCAGGTCCGCGAACGGCTGAAGCATCCCGCCATAGCCGACGCGGTTCGGTCCGAGCCGCCCCTGAATAAACCCCAGCACGCGACGCTCTGCCAGCACCGTGTAAGCGACCATCATCATCACCACCGTAAACGCGATGACGATGCCTAACAACTTAAACCCGACGAATGTGAGATCGTTCCAATCCATAAATTCGATTGCGGAATTCATTCAATTGCGGAATTCGGATTGCGGATTGAAAAGCGATTGGAGGTTATTCTGAAATCCCCAATCCCCAATCCGAAATTGTTTCAGTCTCCTGTTGCAGCGGCCTCTTTGCCTTGGAGGTTCGCGTCAATCGTTATCTGGTAGAGCGGCGAAATCCTGACGGTCTCAGGTTCTGGATTGCCCGCCGCGAGCAGGTGCATCTGCGGAAGCTTGTCCGTCAACGTCCCGATTTTGAATAACTCGTGGCCGACTTCCGGCGTCTCCGTCATCTTCGACGCCGTCTCTTCAAGGCTCTCGACCTTTTGCCTGATACTCTCCAACTCTGTCGTCAGATCGCGTTTGTCCGCGACCGCGTACCTGGCCTGTGCGGGCTGAGATTCGTCTTTCAAGAGCGGGTAACGCAGTCCGGCATAGGCGGGAATCTTCGATGCCATCTCGCTAAAGGCGGCGCTGGCTGACATCTGAAAATTGAAGTCCACGCCGAGTTCCTTCGCCAGTTGCGCGGTAATCATCCAATCCTGCTTCGCTTGATGGACGGGCGGAATACTCTGGCGCACGCGCTGCACGAGTCCGTCATTGTTGGTGAATGTCCCGTCCGTCTCCGCGAAGGATGCCGCAGGCAAGACTACATCTGCGAAGGCGGTCGTCTCCGTCTCGAATAATTCCTGGACCACCAGAAAATCGAGTTTGCCGAGCGCCGCTTCGCGCCCGCGCAATTGTTCCTGTAGGAAACTGCCCGCGACGTACATCGCGCGCACACGCTCGCCAGCCGCGTCGAGCATCGCCTTCGCATCCAGCTTGCCCTTCATCAAGCCTGTGTCGTGCGCGCCCACGCTGTTGTTGAAAAGGGGCAGCGGGTGCAGCAGCACGCGTCTGCCTTCAGTGCCGAACGTGTATGGCATCTGCGCGATGACGGCCTGCGCTTCAAGGCTCAACTCTCCGCCGAACATGATGACGAGATCGCCCTCCGTGTTGGTCAACGCGCGGCGCAACTCGATTAGCTCTATCTCTTCAACGCCCATCTTTTGGGCCGAGAGTTTATTGTGCGCCTGATTGGCGATTGCCAGCACGGCGGCATCCAACGCGCCCGGCCTCACATGCACGAACGCGGACGCCTGCTGTTTCAAGCGTATCGGTACGCTGTTGACGATGAGCAGTTTGGCCCCGCCGTTACGCACGGCCTGGCGAATCTGTTTGCCTGTGAAGGGCTGCAACTCTTCGGGTTCGCCGCCGATGATCAGGATAGTTTTGGCGTGTCGAATGTCTTGGTGGGTGGCGAGAGGTCCACCCAAGTTGTCGAAGAATGGTTGCAGGCTGAAAGCATCCGTCGCCGTGTAATTCTCCGTGCCGACGACTTCGGTCGCAAACTTGTGAAGCAGATAGAGCGCTTCGTTAGTAAGACGCGGGCTGCCGACGATGGCTATCGCGTCCGGGCCGTGCGCTTCGGCAATCTGGTCCAATTTTCCGGCGATGTGCCTGATAGCTTCATCCCATGTGGCGGGTATCAGCTTGCCGCCCTTCTTGTAGCGAATCATGGGCGTGCGCAACCGCGCCTCATGATTGACGAACGTATGCGCGAAGCGGCCCTTGATACAGAGGAATTCTCCGTTGTGGCCGTTGACATAACGATCACGCGCGACGACGCGCATCACTTCGCCCGCGCGCGAGCCGACGGATTCCTGGCATCCGTCCGAGCAGTAAGTGCAGGTCGAGACGGTCTGGGCCAACTCCCAGGGGCGCGCCTGGTGGCGGTAGGTCGCGTCGAGCAACGTCCCCGTAGGGCAGACTTCTATACAGTTGCCGCACTGCGAACAGTTGAGCCAGCCGCCGTAAGTTCCAATCACTGTATTGGCCCCGCGCCCGCCAGCCTCAATCGCATCCTCGCCCATCCATTCGTCGCAGACGCGCGTGCAGCGTTTGCAGAGAATGCAGCGCTGCGAATCGTTGGCGACCATCGGCGAGAGATATTTTTCGGGCTGGTGATTCTTCGGCTCCGTGAAGCGTTCTTCGAGACCGCCCCAGTCGAAGGCCATCTCCTGCAATTCACACTCGCCGCCGCGATCACAGACGGGACAATCGAGCGGGTGATTCGCCAGCAGAAATTCCACCATCGCACGTTGCGCCTTCTCTATCTCTTCGCTCTCGGTCGTGACGACCATCCCATCCGTGCAAGTGATGGTGCAGGAGGTCTGCAACTTCGGCATCTTCTCTATCCGCACAAGACACATGCGACAGGAAGCCTGCAAGGCCAGGTCCGCGTAATAGCAGAAGGAAGGAATGTTGAACGCCTTCTCGCGGCACACGTCAATCAGCCGCGCGCCCTTCTGGACCTGAAACTCTTTTTCGTTAATCGTAACTTTTATTAAATCTGTTGACATAATTAAAAACCGGGGATGGGGGACGGGGGTTAGGGGTTGGAGAAAGAATGAATTCTTTTCCCTAACCCCTGACCCCTAATCCCCAACCCCTACGACTGCGGTTTGTGCGAGCGGGGCTAAGTGCCGCCGGAAATCCTCCGGAAACTTTTTAATCGCGGATTGAATGGGCCATGCGGCGGCATCTCCGAGCGGGCAGAAAGATTTGCCTTCGATGTTGTCGCAGAGGTCCAGAATAAGCTGTGCGTCTTCGGGGCGGCCTTCGCCGCGCGCGATGCGCTTGAAAATCTTGGCGAGCCAGTCCGTGCCCTCACGACAGGGCGTACACCAGCCGCAGGATTCGTGTTTGTAAAACTCGATCAGGTTTTTCGTTGACTCGAAAATATCCACGGTCTCGTCCATCACGATAAAGCCGCCGCTGCCGACCATAGAGCCGCCCGCGACAAGGCCCTCGTAATCCATCTTAACGTTTTTCCCTATGATGTCCTCTGCGGGCATGATATAGACGCTTGAGCCGCCGGGAATGACGGCCTTCAACTTCTTGCCGTTCGGAATGCCGCCGAGGTCCTCGAAGATGAATTTCTCCATGTCGTATCCCATCGGCAGTTCGTAGACGCCCGGATAAACGACGTGACCTGAGACGGACCAGAGCTTGGTCCCACCGCTCTTTTCCGTGCCGAGTTTCTGATAAGCCTCGCCGCCGTTGTTGATAATCCAGGGCACCGCGCAGAAGGTCTCGACGTTATTGACGACCGTCGGGCAGGCATAGAGACCGGCGACGGCGGGGAAGGGCGGCTTCATGCGCGGATGCCCGCGCAAGCCTTCGAGCGAGTTCAGGAGCGCCGTCTCTTCGCCGCAGATATAAGCGCCCGCGCCCGTGTGCGTGTAGACTTCGCAAGTAAAATTGGTCCCGAAAATATTCTGGCCGATTAGCCCTGCCGCGCGTGCCTCTTCAATCGCCACGTCCATGATGTCAATCAAATATTTATACTCGCCGCGCGTGTAACAGAAGACGGTCTGCGAGCCAAGCGCGTAAGCCGCCAGCAGCATCCCCTCTATCAGCAGGTGCGGGTCGCGCTCCATCAGGTAACGATCCTTGAACGTGCCCGGCTCCGATTCGTCAGCATTGCAGACGACATACTTCGGCTTCGGCGAATCCTTCGGCACGAAACTCCACTTCATCCCCGTCGGAAATCCAGCGCCCCCGCGCCCACGCAAGGCAGACTTCTTGACCTCCGCGATGACTTCATCCGGCGTCATCGTCTCGACGGCCTTCTTCAATGCCTCATACCCGCCGTGCGCCCTGTACACGCCCAGACGATGCGAGTTTTCAAGCTTGAAACGCGCCAGCAATAACGGTTCACATCCGATGGCTTCAATACGCATAATTAAGACAGTGACGAGTGACGAGTGAAAAGTGACGAGTAAGAAGTTTTTAACTTATCACTCGTCACTTTTCACTCATCACTGCTTTCATGGCAACGATGCCAGAATCTCGTCTACCTTCTCGGTGGTCAGGTTCTCGTGGTAATCAAAGTTAATCTGAAACATGGGGGCGGTCCCGCATGAGCCCAGGCATTCGACGAGCGAGAGCGAGAAGCGACCGTCCGCAGTCATCTCGCCCGGCACGATGCCGAGTTTCTGTTTGCAATAATCGGAAATCTTGTCCGCGCCCATAATCTTGCAAGAGAGCGTCTTGCAAATCTGTATGTGATACTTCCCGACTGGCTCCGTGTTAATCATCGAATAGAAGGTCGCGACCTCCCAGATGTCTGTGATACGCACGCCCAGACGGTCAGCCAGATAGGCCACGCCCGGCGGGTCCAGATAGCCGCCGCGCTCGCGCTGCACTATAAACATCAAGGGCAGAATCGCGGAACGCTTGCGCCCCTCCGGGTACTTGGCGAGATGACGGTCCATCTCCGCCTCGACTTCAGGAGAAAATGTCGCCACCTCCTGCGGAACCTTCGCCTCCTGCGGCAAAGCATTGTTTGGCGTAAATTGCTGACTCATAATTCAAGTGATGAGTGATGAGCGATGAGTGATGAGTAAGAGCCTGTCTCTCAATACTCATCACTCATCACTCATCACTTCTTTACCTGTCAATTTCACCGAGCACGATGTCCAGAGAGCCGATGATGGCGACTACGTCCGCGACCATCTCGCCTTCGGCCATCTGGGGGAGGGCCGAGAGATTAATAAAACTTGGCCCACGAAAATGAACGCGCGCGGGCTTTGGCCCACCGTCGGATTTGACGTAGCAGCCGAGTTCGCCCTTCGAGCCTTCAATCGGGTGATAGATTTCGCCCGCCGGGACATCAAAGCCTTCGGCCACGATCAGGAAATGATGGATGAGCGCGTCCATGTGCGTCTTCATAGCCTCGCGGTCCGGGAGGACCACCTTCGGCGCGTCAGCTTTAATTGGACCAGGCCGCAATCTCGCCAGAGCCTGCTCGACAATCTTCAAAGACTCATTGAGTTCGCGCATGCGGACCATGTAGCGCGCCCAGACATCGCAGCCCTGCTCCGTCGGAATATCGAAATCGTAAGTCTCATAACTCGAATAAGGGTTGGTCCGCCGCACGTCTATCTCGATGCCGCTGCCGCGCAGGACAGGCCCCGTCAGGCCCCAGTCAATCGCGTCCTCTGCGGAGATATAGCCGACGCCCTGCGTGCGTTTCTGAAAAATCGTGTTGCCCGAAAGCAGCGTGTGAAATTCTTTGACGGAACCCGGAAAGCCCGCGATGAACTGTTTGAGACGACGCTCGAAGCCCGCTGGCAAGTCCATCATCAATCCGCCGATGCGAAAATACGAGGGCGTCATGCGTCCGCCCGAAGCGGCTTCGATGAGGTTCAGAATCTTTTCGCGTTCGCGGAAGCAGTAGAAGAAAACCGTCATCGCGCCGATGTCCAGCGCGTGCGTGCCGAGCCACACCATGTGCGAGGCGATGCGTTGCAACTCGCACATCAGGACGCGGATGGTTTGCGCGCGTTCCGGTATCTCTATGCCCAGCAATTTTTCGACCGCCATTACGTAGCACAGGTTATTGCCGAGCGGGTTCAGGTAATCCATGCGGTCAGTGATAACGATGCCCTGTTGCCATTTCTTGTACTCGAAGAGCTTCTCCATCCCCGTGTGCAGATAGCCTATGTCGGGCGTCGCCCTGACAATCATCTCGCCGTCGAGCACCATTTCCAGACGCAGGACGCCGTGCGTCGAAGGATGCTGCGGCCCGAAAGAGATCGTCATCTGCGTGTCCAGCGGACGATCTATAACTTCAAACTGCGGCGGAATGTTTACGGTTGAACTCATCTTTTATATTGCGGATGGCGGATTTAAGAAGATTTCAGGGCTTGTCTTTCCAATCCGCAATCCCAATTCCAAAATCACGTCAGGCTGTACGGCTCATAGCCGCGCAACGGAAAATCTTTGCGGAGCGCATGGCCCTCCCAATCATCCGGCAGGAGAATGCGCCGGAGGTCCGGGTGTCCGTCAAAAATCACTCCGAACATGTCAAAGGTTTCGCGCTCGTGCCAGTTGGCCGTGCGCCACACGCCGGTCACGCTCTCAACGTGCGCGTCTGTCTCATTCAAGACGACTTTCAAGCGCACGCGATGATGCCTGGTGGTGGAGAAGAGATGATAGTTGACCTCGAAGCGAGGCTCCTCCTCTGGCCCTCTATCTACGCCGCAGATGTCCGCAAGCATGTTGAACTCCCAGCCCGTCGCGGTCTTAAGAAACCGGCACGCGTTGACGATATGCTCGCGCGGCACGATGACCGTCAACTCGCCAAAGGCTTCTATGACATCCGCGACCCACACGGCATTCTCATGCTGCAACGCCGCCACCAGGGGGGACGGCGTCGGGGTACTGCTCTCTGTTGTCGCGGCCTGCTCAGGACCCTGCTGGCTCTCTGGCTCTTTAGACATAAGCTTCAGTTTTGAGTTTACAGTTTTGAGTTTTCAGTTTTCAGAAAGAAGCAAGTTATCTTTACTGAAAACTCAAAACTCAAAACTGTAAACTGTCTAAGACGAACGACGGCGCTCGTGCCTGGAGGCGATGGTGTACGGGCGCGATTGTTGTTGCGCGGCGGCCTCGTTGGTGGCTGAGATACCGGAGCCTGGGAGCGTGCCCGGCGGGACGGCTTCGCGCGCCTCCTCCACGTTGACATCCTTACGGTCGCGCACGGATTCTTTCATCACCTTATCCTGCAACATCATCACCGCGTGAATCAGCATCTCAGGACGCGGCGGGCAGCCCGGAATGTACACGTCCACCGGCACGATCTTGTCCACACCCTGGACGATGGCATAGTTATCGAAAACGCCGCCGGAGGTCGCGCACGCGCCCATCGAGATAACCCACTTCGGTTCCGGCATCTGGTCGTAGATACGCCGCAGCACGGGGGCCATCTTGCGCGAGACGCGGCCCGACACGATCATCACGTCAGCCTGTCGCGGGCTGGCGCGAAACACTTCGGAACCGAAACGCGCGAGGTCGTTGCGCGCGGAAGTCGCGTTCATCATCTCTATGGCGCAGCAAGCCAGACCGAACGTCGCGGGCCACAGTGAAGACTTACGCGCCCAGTTGATGAGCGAGTCGAGCCGCGTCGTCAAGACTTCCGGCAACGCTTCGGCGATGATATTTTCGAGACCCATAAAACTACCTCTTGATTCAACCGGCCAACTAAGCAGCCCCCAGGCAGCCTTAAGCCGCGCGGCGCGCGGGCGGCGGGGCGGCGGCCTGATGCTCTTGCATGTCAGACAGGGCGCGTGCCTCCGCTTCAGCTTCACGGCGCGCGCGTTCGCCCCAGTCAAACGCGCCCTTCTTCAACACGTAGATATACCCGACCAGCAGCAGCGCGACGAAAGTCATCATCTCGACATAGACCAGCGTGCTCATACCGAATTCGGGGCTGGCGAGCGTCTTGAAGACGACGGCCCAGGGAACCAGGAAAATGACTTCTATATCGAACAGGATAAAGATCATGGCGATCAAGTAGAACTTGACCGAGAAGCGTTCTCTGGCGGAGCCGACGGGGTCTTTACCGCACTCGTAGGGCATCAGCTTGGTGCGCGTGCGTTTGCGCTGGCCGACCAGTTGCGAGAGCAGGACGTTGGTCACGGCAAAGCCCGCCGCGAAGACGAACATCAGCAGAATCGGCAGATAAGCACTCAGAGCAAATTTCGTATCAGGCACAGACGCCTCCCGCCAGCTTCCATCCAAAGGGCCAACACGCTTAACCTTTCGGAAGCGTGCCAGCCGACCTCGTTCAGAGATTGAGAATCATTGTACAAGGTCATCGTAGACCATTCGCTAATAGCTGTCAAGCATCCTTCCAGAGCCGCAAAACCCGCGTCCGCAAAGGAGATTGACCGCCTCAAAATGCTTATGCTACTGTTCAAATCGGGCCTCACCGAAGACCAGTTTTCAGTTCGGCATTTTCAAGAACAGTGAAGGCTTTTGCGGATTCAGAAGCACAGTGATTACAGGATTCAACACAGATGTCGAGCACGATGGGACCGTCTATCATGTGCAGACTGAAGACAAGGGTCTGGACTCTCCGCTCATACTCTCGCTCGTCTACGTCGGCGGGGCGATTCTCGCCAGCAAGCGTTCCCTTTATCACGACCTCATCGCCGAAGGCTTCGACGAAGCCACGCTCGCGGAAAGGTTACATCGCCAGCACAAGTTGATCTGCGCCGCGATTCACGCCGGCCGCATCGAAGACCTCAAGCGCATGAACCAGCGCGAGCCGGTCGAAGCCAGGCCCGCGCCCCCCCTTGAACCACACGAATCGCCCGTCGCACGCGCTGCCCCGAACGAGCCGCAGGAGTTGAGCGAGCCGCAGAATGTGAGTGAGCCTCCCCCGCAGAGTTTGAGCGAACCTCTGTTGAGCGAACCTCTCATGCCCGTCCAGCCCGCGCCCGTGCCTGCGCCCAGCGTGGAAGCAGCAGCCGAGCCGCCCGCGCCAACAGGGCCTTTAATCTCCGGCGCGAAGCCTTCCACGCCAGTGGATGTCACGCGCGCCGTCGCCGCTTACAACGAATTACATCTGGACCTGCTTGAAGAGAGAGACCTGCGCGGCGGTGATTTCGTCACCTTCCGCATACGCGTGAGCAGCGGGTCTGTTGAAAGCAGGGATGCCGTCCCGGATGCGGATGTCGTCTTGAAAGTTCTGGGGACGGCCTTCAAACCCCTCGTCTGTTCGGCCCGGACGGACCAGGATGGAGTCGCCATTCTTTTCGCAGGTCTCCCGCGTTTCACCAACGGGCGTGCGGCCATTCTGATACGCGCCTCCTCGCACGGCTGCGAAGCGGAACTGCGTCGCATTATTCAGCCCGCTTAAAAACTTTTTGCAGGAGAGGGAAGAGAGAAAAAGAGCCTTGCGCATCAACATCAACGGCGAGACACGCGACGTGCCCGATAGCCTGTCTCTCAGCGACCTCGTAGAGCATCTCTCGCTCGCCCCCGAACGACTCGCCATCGAATTCAACCGCGAAGTCGTGCGCCGCGCAGACTGGCCCCGCACCCAACTCTCCGAAGGCGACCAACTGGAGATAGTCCATTTCGTCGGCGGAGGAAGCTATTAAAGCAGTGACGAGTGACAAGTGACGAGTGATAAGCAAGAAAAAGAAGCGATGAGTGATGATGAGAGACAAGCTTGCCTCTCATCTTTTGTCTTTAACTCGGCACTCGTGACTTGTCACTCGTCACTATTTTAGTGTTAAAGTCATGTCAAATCGTGAAAGATGTTGGAGTGAATATAGATGTCTACCGTGGCTGTTTCTTCGATTGAGAACGAGACTGAAAAATTTGAGATTGCGGGACGCGCCTTTAAGTCGAGGCTGATTATAGGGACGGGGAAATACCGTAGCTTCGATGAGATGAAGGCGGCGCACGCGGCTTCGGGCGCGGAGATGGTGACGGTCGCCGTGCGGCGCGTCCCGCTCGACCGGAGCACGGAATCATTTCTGGACCACCTTGACCCAGCGCTCGTTATCCTGCCCAACACTGCAGGCTGCTACACGGCGGATGAGGCCATACGCACCGCGCGCCTGGCACGCGAAGCGCTCGGCACAGAGCTTATCAAACTCGAAGTGATAGGCGACCAGACCACGCTCTTTCCTGACAATGAAGGGACCCTGGAAGCGGCGCGCGTTCTCGTCAAGGAAGGCTTTAGCGTCCTGCCCTACTTCACGGATGACTTAATCATGGCGAAGAAATTGTTGGACGCGGGTTGTCCTGCGGTGATGCCGCTGGCCGCGCCGATAGGCTCCGGCCTCGGCGTGCAGAACCCCGCGAACCTGCGCATCATGCGCGAACAACTTCCCAACGCGACCATCATCGTTGATGCCGGAGTCGGGACGGCGAGCGATGCCGCGATTGCAATGGAACTCGGAGCGGACGCCGTCCTGATGAACACCGCCATCGCGGAATCACAGGACCCCGCGCGGATGGCGACGGCGATGCGTCTCGGCATAGCCGCCGGACGCCACGCCTATCTCGCCGGACGCATGCCGAAGCGCCTCTATGCCAGCGCCTCAAGCCCGCTGGCGGGGGTAGTGAGATAAGTGATAAGACTTGATAAATAATCAGGAATGCGTCTGTGCTTTTTTCAAGTTGGACCTCAGCCAGGGGAATTCACCACCGCAGACACAGAGGACACAGAGGACGCACAGAGTTAAAGCATCTTGCGACGTAGACCATTTTTCAAAACGGCAACGTTAAAGTTGATGAGTAAACCGACAGGCCAGCCGCCAAGTTTGAGATAGGTTAAAAGCTGTGCTTCATGAATAGGCGCAAGATTTTCGACAGCTTTAACCTCCACCACTACTGAATCGGCGACAAGAAGATCAATTCTGTAGCCACACTCCAATCGAATGCCTTTGTATTCCACTGGCAGAGGCTTTTCGCGTTCAAACAATACGCCACGCACATTTAACTCACGACCTAAACACTGACTATAAGCCGATTCCAGCAAGCCAGGTCCAAGCGACCTGTGCACCTCAATGGCTGCCCCAATAATCTTGGCTGTCACTTCATTTATGTGATGATTCAACTCTCTGTGCTATCTCTGTGTCCTCTGTATCTCTGTGGTGAATTCCCTTTACATGACACACAATTTACCTTTCATGGAAGAATCGGATTAGCCGCCCTTGGACTGACGCCGGTGGCGGTCCCGTTGCGCTTGAAATCGCTGGCGTTGTTGTCTGAGTCGGTGGCGTTCGGGCTGCGTAAGAGGTCGTTGGTTGTGCCGCTCGTGAAGAGGCAGGCGGGGCCTTCGCCGTAAGAGTTAAATGGAGCGGCGGGGGCGGCACTGCCTCCCTGATAAGAGAGACCGTCCAGCTTGACGCCCTCAATCTCTATCTTGATTCCTCCCGTGGTGTTGTTCAAATCGAAGTTGTTCGCGTTGTAGTCCGACATCACGCCGAAGGTCTCCGCACCGTTGACTATCAGAAAATATCCGTTGGGCTGAATGAGCGTCATGCCGCTCCCGTGCGCGCCGGGCAGTGTCACTGTGGCGGGAGTATTGCTTGAACCACTCGGACGAAAAGAGATGACCAGCCCGCTGAGGTCCAGCGTCTGATTCGTCCTGTTGTAGAGTTCAAGAAAATCATGGCGCGTCTGCGTGGTGGAGTTGGCGAAGGAGACGAGCGCTTCGTTGATGATGACCTGTCCCGGTGATGGACTCTGCGCCGCTGTGACGGTCAGGGCAACGGGGTTGCTCTGCACATTGCCAGCGGACGCCTTGACCAGCGTTGTCCCCGCGTTGAGGGCTGTCGCCAGTCCATCCTGATTGACGCTGGCGACGCTGGTCTCGCTCGATGACCAATCGAAGGTCGCGCCGTTGACGAGTTGATTGTTCTTATCAAAAGCCTGCGCGGTGAATTGTTGTGTCGCGCCCGCCCCGACGGTGGCGGATGCGGGCGCGACTTCGATGCGCGTGATGACGGGAGGAGGCGGATTGATGGTCAGCGTGGCGGAACCCTGCAAGCCGCCCGCGCGTGCTCGAATCTCGGTGCTGCCGTCAGAGACGGCGCTGGCAGTCGTGTTCGCTCCCGTGTTCGGAAAGAGGGTCGCCCTGTTCGTGTTCATCGAATCCCAGATGAAAGAGACGTTGTGTATCTCTGCTTCCGCGCCGTTGAGATTAGCGTAAGCATGGCCCTCGAAAGATTGCTGTGCGCCGATGTCAATTGCTTTTGATGAGGGCGAGACTTCTATGCGCGTGATGACGGGCGAATTGAAGGGCGTCCCATTTGTCCTCGTGCCGGGCGAGAATAATCGCCCGTCCGAACCCTGCGCGAGCGTGTGTTTCAAGAACCCGCCGGTCACGTCGGGCGCGCGTGTCAGCGATTGGTCCAAGCCCCCCTCAGCGCCGTAGACTTGCGCGGCGATGATGACATCATTGCCGTTGACGGGCAGCTTGAGCATCACCGTATCGCCGCTGTTATTGAGGCTCAGCGTGCTGGCCTTGACAACAAAAGCGCCGCCGAAGGCCGTTTCATTCGCGGGCGGCGAGCCACCGCCGAAGATGACTACGGCCTGTTCGGGCGCGAGCGTCGTGTTGGCCGGAAAAGTGTAACGAGTGCTCGTCGCATCCGTTAAGCGCAGGCCGGAGATGTCAACGGGCGCAGCGGAGTGATTGATTAACTCTACGAACTCATCATCGTCCGAATCGCGCACGCCGTCGCGGTTGGCGTCTCCGTAGAGGTCCGCCGCGACGCTTCCGGGCGGGTCGGCCAGTATCTCGTTGATGATGAGCGGCACTTGAACGTTGATGTTCGCCTGACCCGAAACCATCCCGCCCCGATTGTCGGAGGTCGTGGCTGTGAGTGTGGCTATGCCGACTCCGGCTCCGCGCGCGAGACCGTCCACATCAACGCTCGCCAATGACGCATCATTAGTGGTCCAGTCAAACTTCACGTTCGTCAAGACTTGATCGTGTTCATCAAACGCTGCGGCTGTGAATTGCTGCGTCCCGCCACGATTGAGAGAGATGTTTGCGGGAGAGACTAAGACCCGCGTCACCCTCTGCGGCGCGGGGTTAATCCTGAGCGTGGAGGTATCCTCAAAGGTTGTGCCGCCATGTTGTGTATAAACGGCAGAGACGGTCGCGGTCCCGGCATTGTCGCCGCGCACGGTCAGGGAGTTTTCCGTCGAGTTGATAACGGTAGCCGCGTTGAAGGGGGACTGGTCGCGCAGGCTCAAAGCGAAAGCGATGTCTGGTATCAACTGACCCCCGGCATCGCGCGCCGTCGCCGTGAAGGTTTGCGAATTGCCCTCGGTCACGGTCGCGTCTTCCGGCGTCAATTCGATGCTGGCGACGACCGCTTTGATAGTCAACGTTGCCGAAGCCTCCTGGCCTCCCGCGCGTGCGCGAATTTTTGGACCACCCGCAACGAGACCGCGCGCAGTAGTCTTGACTCCGGTCGCGGGCGATAGGTCTGCTCTGCCGGTGTCATCCGAATCCCAGATGAAAGAGACGGGCATGATTTCCTTTTCCGTGCCGCTCGAATCGCTGAACGCGCGTGCGTTGAAGGACTGTGTCGCGCCGACGTTGATAGTCGCCGCCGTGGGTGTGATTTCGATGCGTGTGATGGGAGGCGAGCCGAAGGGCATCCCGTCGCTGCGAGTGCCGGGGCTGTAGACGCGGCCAGCCGCATTGATGGCGGTCGTGTGAGTTGTGAAGCTGCCTCCCTGCGAATTGATTTCGGCATCCGGCGCGCGCGTCAGAGATTGGTCTGACGGAGCGATAATTGGACCACCCGCGCCGTATGCCAGCGAAGCGATGTTGACATCATTAGTGCCGACGAGGAGTTTTACGGAGATAGCATCACCTCCATCGTTGAGACTGAGCGTGCCGGATGGCGTGGCGGAGTCGGCCACGGTCAAAACCTGCGCGCCCCCGAAGGCGGGATCATTGATTGGAGGCGAGCCGCCGCCGAAGATGAGCAGCGCGCGTCCAGCCGCGAGCGTGGTGTTCGCAGGGAATGTGAAGCGAGGAGTCGTCTGGCCTGAATCGAAAATGCGTACGCCGGAGATGTCGAGCGCGGCGTTCGAGTTGTTGAGCAGTTCTATGAATTCGTCGTCGTCAGAATTTCTAGTCCCGTCGCGGTTCGCATCCCCTTCGATGACGCCGCTCGTCGCGGCATTGTCGGGCGGCACGTCCGCGAGCAGTTCGTTAATCAAGAGCGGCATCTCTACATTGAGTGTGGCCGTCGCCGTCACAAGCCCGCCCGCGCCGTCCGCAATGCTCGCCGTCATTGTCGCGGTCCCGAAGCCGGTGCCGCTCGCCAGACCGTTTGCATTGACGCTTGCCACCTGCGGGTCGCTGCTGGTCCAAACGAAGACTGCTCCCGCCACAACCTGATTATTTTGGTCCAGCGCGGTGGCGGTGAACTGTAGTGTTCTGCCGCGATTGACGCTAGCAGAGAGGGGCGAGAGTTCGACGCGTGAAATCTTCGGCGGAGCGGGTTCAATCGTCAGATTTACCGCCTCGCTCGTGACCGTTTGCTGGTCCAGAGTCGCGGTCGCGGTAATCTGAACCAGCCCAGCGCGGCGCCCGTTGATGGTCGCGTTGGCCCTGCCCGCGCCAGCATCCGTATTGACCACACCCACGTCCGCGACGCCTGTATTGGTAGAGGCGAACGTGAACGAGACGTTCGGCAAAGGGCGATTAAACTGGTCCAGAGCCTGCGCGACGAATTCAGTTGATAGGCCCACAAAGATACTGCTCGCGGCGCGTGTGAGCGTGACACTCTGTAGTTGACCGGCGCGGGGTGCGAAGAAGGAACCGTCAACTTTTGTACCGGGTGAATAAAGTTTTCCAGTTGGTCCAGAGGCCGCTGAGTGGCGGACGAATGGGCCGCCGGTGTCGGGAAAGCGTGTGATGGATTGATTGACGGAATCTCCGCCGAAATCATCTGAGGGTGTGCCGTAGGCGAAGCGCGTGACGAAGCCGCCCGTGGCGTCGCGTATGATTATCTCAAGACCGCTGTTGGTCAGAGAAAGATTATTGCCGGAGGCTTTGAAGACTTGCGCGCCGCCGAAGACGGGGGCTTGAGCATCGAAAGTTCCGCCGCCGAAAATGACTATCGCAGCGAAGGCGGGCAGCGTCGTGCCTCTGGCGAAAGTGTGACGCGAGATTTCATTCGCGCCGCTGTTGAATGATTTCGTCCGAATGGTCCAGCCGGAAATGTCCTGCGCCGTGTTTGATGAATTGACGATCTCTATAAACTCGTCGTCGGTCCCGCTCCGCACGCCGTCATGATTGGCATCGCCAGCCGCGCCGTCCGGCGGGTCCGCCAGCAATTCGTTAATGACAATCGGAGGGATGACCGCGTTGAGCGTGGCGGAAGCATTGACATTGCGCGCCGTCGCGTTGACGAGCGCGCTCCCGTTGCTCAAGGCAGTCGCCAGTCCGTGCTCGTCTATCGTTGCGACGTTTGGAGAATTTGAGGACCAATTAAAGGTTACGTCTTTGAGTTCCTGTTCGTCCTGATCGAAAGCGCGGGCCGTGAATTGCTGCGTGCCGCCCACGTTGACGGTGATTGATGAAGGATTGACGACGATGCGTGTCAGGATTGGTTCGCGCGGGCGCACAGAGAGAATCGCGGGAGCGGATTCCAAACCGCGAGCGACGGCGCGTATTTCCGTAGTCCCTTCCGAGATGCCCTTGGCGATGCCGTTTTGCTCAATCGTCGCCACCGAATTCACGCTCGATTGCCAGCGAAAGATGACTCCGCTCAATTCTGTTCCAGAGGCATCGAAGGCGCGCGCGACGAATGGTTGTTGAGCGCCAGTAATGATACTGGCAGAGGCGGGCGTGATTTCAAGGTGCGCGAGGCTCTGCGAGTTGACGAAGGGAGCGCCGTCCACGCGTGTGCCGGGGCTGAACGCTCTGCCAGCGTTGCCTCCGGCCATCCCGTGCAGGATGAAATGTCCGGTCATGTCCGGTGAGCGAGTGAGCGATTGGTTGGCATCACCCTTGAGACCGGACGCGCCGTCATAAGATAACTGGTCCATGATTGCGCCCGTGGATTCCCGCAAGGTGACGATGCCGCCCGCGTTGATGAGGGACAGCCCGCCCGTCGAAGCGGTGAAGACCTGCGCCCCGCCGAAGACCGGGTCGTGCGGGTTGAAGGTCGCGTGGTTCGCGCCGCCGAAGATTAAGAGGGCCGTGCCCGCTGGCAGGATAGTGCCGGGCGCGAAAGTGTGGCGGGCAGTCTCAAACGCGAAGGCATCGGTGCGTGTCAGAATTTGGTAGCCGCTCACATCAATGTCGCGCAACGTCGTGTTGACCAACTCTATAAACTCGTCCTGCGAAGCGCTGCGTATGCCGTCATGATTGGCATCGCCCGCGAGTCCTTCGGGCGGGTCCGCGAGTCCTTCGTTAATAACGATGTCGCGTCGCGCCTCTCCCGCGAGCGTCAGCAGGACGGGATTACTCTCGCGCCCGTCCACACGAAGAGACATGAGGACCATGCCCGCGCCGCGCAGGTCTGCCGGTAAGAGAAGATGTATCTCGTCGAGTCCTGGCAGGTCCGTTGATGTTTGGACGGATTCGACGGCGACGGCGTAACCGTTCAGCACGACGTAGATTTGCGAGCCGTCGTGCGCGCCCGTGGCGAAGAAGATGATGCGGCAAGTGCCTTGAGTCGGATCGAATGGACCAGCTTGCAACGTCAACGCGTCGAGAATAATGGCCGCCCCGCTGCCATCGCCGTCGAGGGTGAAGATTCCCGGCGCGGCGCGCGTGATTTCAAATGTGCCGCGCGTCTGGAATCCTTCGGGGTTGGTGACGACGAATTCGGCTGGACCAATTAAGGTCTGCGGCGGAATTTGAAAGTAGACCTGTTCGGGTGAGACGAAAAAGAGCCTGGCGGGCTCGTTGTTGACCATCATGGTCGTGCCGCCGATGTCGTATGGAAAATCACCTTGAAAGTCTGGCGTCGCCTGTTGGGCCATGAAAGCAAACGCGTTGCCTTCAGCGATGGCGATGCTGCCGGGGGCAAACGCTTTCTGCGCGGCGGGTTCTTTGCCGAGAGACGCGGCGTTGGAAATTCGCAGGCCGCTGGCGAAGGGCGGACGCGCGGCGATGTGCGCCGTGTAAATCTCCGAATTGTTGGCGAACTCGTTGGAGGAGACGGGGCCGCTGAGGACGCGCGGAAAGTTGAAGGCGATGATTGAGCCGTCGTCGTTCAAGGATGAGATGATGTCTGTGTTGGCAGCGGCGGGGGCGTTCGTGACCTGCGTCAATTCATTCGTCGGGATGTCGAGGAGATAGAGTTCGACGCTGTTATCGGATTTAATGCCGGGGACGTTGCGGCGTGTGGCGAAGGCTATGCGCGAGCCGTCGCCGCTGATGGTTGGGTGCAAAGGAACATCCGCGTCGCGTGCGCCGAGATGCGTCAGCTGGCGAGCCTGATTGCGTGAAGCGTCATAAAGAAAGACCTGGCTGGTGTGGTCCGTCTGTGTTTCGGCGGCGTAGACGATGCGCGCACCGTCGTCGCTGATGGCGCGTCCGTAGGTCACAGAGAGATTGTGCAGGTCGCTCGCAACCACGCGCGTCGTCTGGCTGGTCCGGTCATAAAGAAGTAGCTCGCGCGGGGCATCACTCATCTCATCATTAACCGCGTCTTTGCTTCTCAGATAAGCTACGCGCGAGCCGTCGCCGCTGATTCTGGCGTTCGTCGCCATATTTGGTCCAGGAATATTATCGAGTCTGGCGAAGGTCTGTCTCTGTGTGTCATAAAGAAAGATGTGCTGGTGGTTGTCTGTGCTCGCGTGTGTCAGATCGCGGTTGGAGGCGAAGGCTATCAATTTTCCATCGTCTGTCATGGATGGATTGAAGTTTCCGTCGGTCAGGCGTTGAGAGGCATCCAGGGGAAGCGTGTCCGTCAGTTGGCGCAGGGTCTCGCCGTCGTAGAAAAATATTTCGGTGTTTCCATCATTGTTTGTGCCGAGCGGATTGCCCGTCGAGGCGTAGGCTATTCTTGAACCGTCCTGAGAGATGGCGGGAGAGACGGCGCGCGTGGCGTTCATCTCTTTGAATGATGGCTGAGCGTTGGAGAGGTCTGCGAGGAGAGCATGAAAGCCCGTGCGTGTGCCTGTGAGGGCGAGGTCGGTGGTGGATTCAAAGGCTATGCGCGAGCCGTCGCCGCTGAGCGATGGGTTGAGATTGAGCGTGGATTCGGAAGTGTCTGTGATGCGCCGGAGTTGGCCCAATGGAGGGCTTGCGGGACGCAGTTCGTGCAGGAAGGATGGGGCAACCAAACAGCAGAGAAGCAGAAAGAGTGTGGCGCGCAGCATGTTGGAGTGCTCCAAGGGGTGCTGCGTCAACTGACGGGATTGACGCTCGTGTGGCGTCAACTGACGGAATCAACGCTGTGAGGGCGACCGTGTTAAAACGTGTGGCCGCAGGATGAAAAAAAAGTAAGTTTGTAAACTGCTCGACTCAAACGCGCGATATGTTGGTTGATGCTCAATGACGGGTTGAGGGTAAGAAATCCTGACGGCCAACCGATGAGACGCGGGGCATTTTACATCTTCTCGCGGTAAAGGCAAGGGAAATTTTTAATGAGAGTTACTCAAGTCAGTCCCGCCTGCTTAAGCCGGGCGGGTTTCTAGTCCAGCATCACCCGCCCGGCTTAAGCAGGCGGGACTGACATAGACGCTGTGCCGGAGTGCTCCTCTGTAACAGATGAATTATGAGAGAGACGGGGTCTGTTAAAGTGCAGCGCTGCTGGCGGGAATCAGAAGGAGAGTTTGAGGGATGAAAGTTATTGTGACGGGAGCATCGGGGTTGGTCGGGTCGGCGCTGGTTCCGGCGTTGACGAAGGACGGGCATGAGGTGTGGAGTCTGGTGCGGAGGACGCCGAAGGAGGGCGCGCGGGAAATAGCCTGGGACCCTTTGAAGGGCATTGATGATGTGAGCGGGTTGGAGGGCGCGGATGCGTTGGTCCACCTGGCGGGGGAGAATATCGCGGAGGGTAGATGGACGGATGAGAAGAAGGCTCGGATTCGTGAGAGCAGGGTAGTGGGGACGCGTGTGTTGAGCGAGGCGCTCGCCAGACTTCAAAGACCGCCGAAGAGTTTGCTGTGCGCTTCGGCGATTGGCTTTTATGGCGATAGGGGCGGGGAAATGTTGACGGAGGAGAGCGCGCCGGGCGTGGGATTTTTGCCGGAGGTCTGCCGCGAGTGGGAGGCGGCGGCTGGACCAGCAATTGAGCGCGGAATCCGCGTCGTGTTTCTACGCTTCGGGGTCATCCTCTCCGCAGAGGGCGGCGCGCTGGATAAGATGCTGACGCCTTTTAAGATGGGTGTCGGCGGCAAGATAGGAAGCGGCAAACAGTTTATGAGTTGGATAACTCTGGACGATACGATAGGTGTTATCAAACATGCGCTCGTCAACGAAACGTTGAGCGGGCCTGTCAACGTCGTCGCGCCAACGCCAGTGACCAACGGTGAATTTACCAGGACAATTGGACGCGTGCTCTCTCTCCCGACCATCTTCTTCGTCCCGGCCTTCGCCGCGCGCCTCGCCTTCGGAGAGATGGCGGACGCGGCCCTTCTCGCCAGCGAGCGCGTCGAACCCGCGCGCCTCAAACAATCCGGCTACGTCTTCCAACACCCGGAACTGGACGGGGCGCTCCGCCACTTGCTGAAAAAATGAGTCAGGAGTCTCGGAGTCTGGAGTCATGAGTCAAACACAGTCGGCTTTTAACTTTTAGAGCGGTTCTCAATTGAGTGTATAAAGCAAGGCGTTCACCACCGCAGACACAGAGGACACAGACTTCAAGCCAGCTTTTGACTCCTGACTCTGGACTCTGGACTCTGGACTGTCGCTTTGGCTTGTTTGCGGGCGGCGAAGTCTTCGAGGGCGTCGAAGACTTCGAGGGCATAGCGGACGTTGCCGAAGGGGGCGGAGACCTGCACGCCTTGAATCAAATCACGCACTTCCTGTAGGGACTCGCGGGCGATCTTGAGACCTTCATCACGGGCGGCCTCCTTGCTCTGTTCGGAGGCGAGACGCATGCGTTCCATGATGGAGGGTGTGACGCGCACGCCGGGCACTTCGTTGTGCAGAAATTCCGCGTTGCGAAAGGAGACCAGAGGCCAGATGCCCGCGACGATGGGGATGCGAACGTGTTCTATGCTTTTGAGAAAATCGCGCAGTTGGTCCGTGTCGAAGACGGGCTGCGTAATGGCGTACTGCGCGCCCGCCTCGACCTTGTACTCGAAACGTTTAATCTCATCATTGAGATTAATCGCGCCGGGGTTGACGCCGACGCCGATGCAGAAGGCCGTCGGCTGACCAATCGGATTATTGCCGAGGTCGAGGCCGTGATTGAGCTTGTTGACCATGTTGGTGAGACCGATGGAGTCTATGTCGAAGACGGCTGTGGCGTCAGGGTATGGCCCCATCTTCGGCGGGTCGCCGGTGATGAGCAGTAGATTACGCAAGCCGAGAGCCGCCGCGCCGAGCAGGTCCGACATCATGCCTAAGAGGTTGCGGTCACGACAACAATAATGCAGGACGGACTCGATGCCTATCTCGCGTTCGACGAGGATGGCGGTGGCCTGTGCGCTCATGCGTGTCTGCGCGCGCGGGCCGTCAGGAATATTGACAGCATCAACGCCAGCCTCTTTGAGCAGGCGAATCGAATCGAGAGTCTTCTTCGCGTCGCAGCCTTTCGGGGGCAGGACTTCGACGGAGGTCACGAAATCGCCGTTGACGATTTTACTGGACCAGATTGAACGCTCTTCCGGCGGCACGACTTTAATATCGGCGGGCGTCAACTCTTCGACAGTGGCGGGGACCGACGCCGCGCCAACTACGACGCGCTGCTTACGCGGAGAGGCCGCGCGCACGGCATCGTTGATGAGGCGTATGTGCGCGGGAGTGGTCCCGCAGCAGCCGCCTATATATTTGACTCCCGCCTGAATCAAACGCTTCGCGTACTTCGCCATGTACTCCGGCGAGCACATGTAAAACTGTCTCCCCTGCACGTCTCTCGGCAAGCCCGCGTTGGGTTGCGCCGACAACTTTTTATTAGTCACGCCGCGCATCTTCTCAACCGCGCTCAAGACGATGGCGGGGCCGACTCCGCAGTTGAGACCGATGACATCCGCGCCCCATTCATCAAGGCGACGGGTGAAGACCTCAGGCGTCGTGCCGAAGGTGGTATTGCCGTCTGTGAGGATGGTCATCTGCGCGATGATGGGCAGGTCGCACAGTTCGCGCACGGCGCGTATGGCCTGCCGCATCTCCGACACGTCCGAGAAGGTTTCGAGCACGAAGAGGTCCACGCCGCCTTCGAGCAGCGCGGAGACCTGTTCCTTGAACATGTCCTTCGCTTCATTAAAAGAGGTCGGGCCATAAGGCTCGATGCGCAGACCCAACGGCCCGACCGCGCCTGCCACATAGCATCTCTCGCAGGCGGCTTCCTTTGCGATGCGGGCAGCAGTGAGATTAATCTGGCGCAGGCTTCCTTCGAGACCGTATTGTTGTAAATTATGAGCCGTCGCGCCGAACGTGTTGGTCTCTATCACGTCAGCCCCCGCGCGTACATACTCCGCGTGGACCTCTCGCACCAGATCAGGATTAGTGAGATTCAACTCGTCATAAGAGCGATTGATGTAGACGCCCTTCGCATAGAGCATCGTCCCCATCGCGCCATCAAAAACGTGTATCCCCTCGCCCTCGATTAAGTTTCTGAAATTTTCCATAACACACAACTTTAAGATTGCGGATTGGGGGTTTCGGATTGCGGATTTAAGAAAAGACTGTTTTCAAATCCGCAATCCGAATTCCGCAATCCAAAATAATAAGTCCCGCGCTAAACAACGCGGGACTTCAGGGACAAGCTTGAAGTTTTGCGGGGCGTTTCCTTTTGAAGGGAACTGGCCGAGCTGTTTAGCGGTTTCTTTTGCGTGGCCGCAAGTCGCCTTAACTCACCACGGGTTCTACAAATGTGCTTATACGCCGCACGCCGCTGTGCTGTCAAGGGGCCGGATTAAGTGTCAAGCCACTCAAGAAAGTTTAGCGTCTCTGGCAGCGAGGACAAAAGTAGGTCGAGCGTCCGCCCTGTGTGATGCGGCGAATTCGCGCGCGACAGTTTGAGCAAGCCTCACCCTCGCGGTCATAGACACGCCAGCGGCCCTCGTCGCTTCCGCCGAAGTAACTGCCGTCCATGTTTTCCGGGTCAACGTCGAGCGTCTTGCCATGACTGATGGATTCGTCAAGCACTTCGAGAATCGCGCGATGAAGACGCGCCACGCGTCTACGCGAAAACTCTGCGGAGACGATGAGCGGATTGACGCGCGCCATGAACATCGCCTCCGCCGCGTAAATGTTTCCCAGACCCGTGACCTTCGTCTGGTCCAATAATGTTTCCTTGAGAGTGCGGCGCGAACGCGATAAAGCTTCGTACAAATAGGCTGGCGTAAATTGGTCCGAGAAAGGCTCCGGCGCGAGCAGGCGTAATTCTTTAATCGAATCGAGCGAGGGGGCGTCCGCGAGTTTCATCATCCCGAAGTGGCGCTGGTCCGTGAAGATTAGCCGCCTCTCGTCATCCAGATAAAAAACAGCGTGCGTGTGTTTCGGCAGTGGCGCTTCCATCGGCAGGTACAAAAATCTCCCGGTCATCCGCAGGTGAACCACCAGGACGAGCGCCGGGGCCAGCCGGATGAGGATGTGTTTCCCGCGCCGCCCGACCGAATCTATCCGCGCGCCGCGCAGCCTTTTCGCAAACTCTGCGGGCGTCGAATCTTGGACGAGACCGGGGCGCAGCAACTCCGCCGCGATGATGGTCCGGCCAGCGACCAGATGTTTCAGGGCACGCGCGACGAGTTCGACTTCCGGTAGTTCGGGCATAAGCAAAAGCGAGTCGGAAGTAGGAAGGATAAAGGATGAAAGTGTGGCTCTTCAACCTGAATTTTCTCCCTTCATCCTTCATCCTTCCGTCTTCATCCTTGTTTTCAGATGCGACCGAGCAGGACCAGTATGATGATGATCAGGAGAATCAGCCCCAGCCCGCCGCTTGGCCCATAACCCCAGCTTCGGCTGTGGGGCCAGGACGGAAAAGCGCCTAACAGCAACAGGACCAAAATAATAATCAGAATCAAACCGATGCTCATGGCTTGCCTCCTCTGAAGCCCGCAAGTGGAAACACGCTGGAAGACGTGTTCAAGGTCGAAAAGCTGTCGGGGATGCGTCTTGTCGCAGACTGAAATGTATGCCGCGAACGGTTCGGAGTCAATGTTTTTCTGTCGCTTGAGAACCCGTGCGCGAACGGATGCAGCATGAACCAGTCTTGCCAGTTTACAGCGTTGTGGAAAGTCAATAGAGGCTTATATCCCCGGAGGGCATGAATATGATAGCCGGGAGCATCGCCCCCGGCTATCATATTCATGCCCTCCGGGGCACATAGCATTAATCAGACCTTCGCTACGTCGTGTGTTCCTCTGCGAAGGTTACGCCCTGGTCCAGTAATGCTTCCATCTTGGTGGTCGAGGTGGCCTCGGAGTAGATGCGGAGCACTGGTTCCGTGCCCGACTGGCGAAAGAGGAGCCATGATTCGTCTTCAAAAAGAAGCTTGGTCCCGTCCATCGTTTCGACGCCGCTCACCTGGAAGCCCGTGAGGTTAGTCGGCGGCGCAGACGCGAGCATCGCGACAAGGTCTTGCCCGCGCTTCACATCCACATGTATGTCGCGCCGACCAAAGTAAAATTCGCCAAACTCGCTGTGCATCTCTCGCACCATCTGCGAGGGCGGCTTGCCAGACATGATGACCGCTTCGAGCAGGAGCAGGCAATTGAGCACGCCGTCGCGTTCGGGGATGTGACCCTGCACGCCTATGCCGCCGGATTCCTCCGCGCCTAGGAGGATGTTCTGTTTGAGCATTAAATCTGCGATGTACTTGAACCCGATGGGCGTGTCGTAGAGCGGCAGGTTGTGCGCGCTGGCGATGCGTTTGGTGAGGACGGATTGCGAGAAGGTACGCACGACTCCGCCGCTCATCCCGCGCGTGCGCGCCAGATGCAGCAGCAGGAGCGGGACGACTTCATGCATGGTCATGGTTTCGCCGCGCTCGTTGACAGCGCCGAGGCGGTCCGCGTCGCCGTCCGTCGCCAGGCCCAGAATAGCTCCCGCTTCGGTCACGCGTTTTTTAAGTGGACCAAGATTCCGATCAATCGGTTCCGGGTGAACTCCGCCGAAGAGCGGGTCACGCGCGGCGCGAATCGTCTCGGCGTTGAGTTGACCGCCCTCTAGAAAGCTCTCGACCCAGCGACCCCCGGAGCCGTGCATCGGGTCAATCACGACGCGATGAGGTGCGCTCCGCAGTCTCTCCAGATCAATGTAAGAGGCAATCTGCGCGCGGTAACTTTCAATTGTCCTCAAGAGCATATCGCGCGTCGAGTTTTCCGAAGATTCATGTTCCGATAGTTCCTCACGACGCGGTGGATTCTGGTCCATTAATGCTTCGACCGCCGCAGTGATTTCGGGCGAGGCGCTGCCGCCCCAGGGGGCTTTAATCTTGAAGCCATTGAACTCCGCCGGATTGTGTGACGCGGTGATGACGACGCCTCCCAGCGCGCCCTGCTCGCGCACGGCCCAGGAGATGAGCGGGGTCGGCACGGCCTCGTCGAAGAGGGCGACGCGGAAGCCGTTGCCAGCGAGGACTTGAGCCGCACGCAACGCGAACTGTTCGGAGAGAAAGCGGCGGTCGTAGCCGACGATGACGAGCGAGCCTGTCGTTTGTGCTCCGCCTGTTCGTGCTTTGTCAGGTTGTGTTTTGTTGGATAGTGTCGCGGCAGGCTGTGCCGTTTCAGGTGTTGAAAGATAATCCGCGTAAGCCTGCGCGACGCGTTCGAGGTTGGCGAAGGTGAAGTCGTCCGCGATAATCGCGCGCCAGCCGTCCGTGCCGAACTTAATGGGCGTCTCAGAGGCGCGGCGGCTCAACGCGGCGCACCCCCCGTCTGCGTGTAATCCGTCAGCGAAGTCTTGTCTCCGAGGACCGCGCCCTCGCCTGCGATGGCAGAGCGCCCGATGTGGCAGCCGCGTCCGACAATCGCGTTGGAGACGAGCGCGTTCGCGCCGATGCGCGTGTGTGCCCAGACGATGGAATTTTCGACGCGCGCCTTCTCCTCTATGTAACAACCCGGACCAATCACGGAGTTGATAATCTGCGCGCCGGGTTTGATGGAACATTCCCCGCCGATGAGCGAGAGATTGTCAATCTCTGCGGTCGTCGCGGCATCAAAGTGTCCACGCTCCCGCTCTAACTTAAGACGCTTGACGCGGCCCGCGAGCATGTCTTGATGCGCCTGTAGATAACGCTGCGGCGTGCCTATGTCGAGCCAGTAGGTGCGCTGCGGAATGTGTGCGAAGAAGGGTTCGCCGCGCGTCAGCAGGTTTGGAAACAGGCCGTACTCGAAAGAGTGATTCTCGCCAGCCGGGATGATGTCCAGCACGCTCGGTTCGAGGACATACGTGCCCGCGTTAATCGTGTTGACGGTAATCTCGTCGGCCTTGGGCTTTTCCAGGAAACTGCGTATGCGCCCGTCCGACTCTGTTTCAACCAGGCCGTAGGCGCTCGGATTTTCGACGGGCGTGAGGACGATGGTCGCCAGCGCCTGCCGCTTCTGGTGTTCACGTATCACGGCCTGTAAATCCAGGTCCGTGAGGATGTCTCCGTTGAAGACGACGGTCGGCTCGCGTATCAACTCTTCGGCAAACTTGTAGGCTCCGGCTGTGCCCATCGGCTGCGGCTCGACGGTGTATTTGAGTCTCACGCCGTAAGCCGAACCGTCGCCGAGTTGCTGTTCAATCTTGTGCGGCTGGTAGGAGAGCGAGAGCGTGATGTTAGTGATGCCCGCGCGGCGCAGGGTGTCAAGCTGGTAAAGCAGAAAGGGACGGTTGCAGATGGGGACGATGGGCTTGGGGGTGAAAACCGTCAACGGGCGAAGCCGTGTGCCCTTACCGCCCGCGAGTATAAGCGCTTGCATATTTCCTGTTCACGCGAATGATTTTGGAATCGTATATCGCCGGAGAGTCTAACACTCGCGCTCGTGCCTTATCAATTGAACGCAGGCTGCGGTAGTGAGTTGATTTGATCTTGAGTGAGTGGGACAGCATTATTCACCACCGCAGACACAGAGCGCACAGAGTCAGCACAGAGTTATTGAATCTTCTTCTCTGTGCTGACTCTGTGTCCGCTGTGTCTGTGGTGGTGAACGCTGCTTTCATCCTCCCTCAAGATTAAACTGAACCACTAAACAGGCTGGACCAATCACTACTGTGAGACTTGCTTGACACCATACTGGTGAAAAGTAAATAGTAAATGTAAAATAATTGAGTACAATCATTGAATCAGAATTTGTATTCACTATTTGCTTTCAAGAGGTATAGAACATGTCCGAAATCAGAGACGCCGTCATCATCAGCGCCGTGCGCACGCCGACGGGGAAGTTTCAGGGCGCGTTGAAAAGTTTTTCCGCGACGGACCTCGGCGCGTTGGTCGTGCGCGAGAGCGTGAGGCGCGCGGGAGTCAAACCGGAAGATGTGGACGAAGTCATCATGGGCAACGTCATACAGGCTGGGCTGGGCCAGAATCCCGCGCGGCAGGCGGCCCTCAGGGGCGGGATTCCGTTCGGCGTCTCAGCCGTGACCATCAATAAAGTCTGCGGCTCCGGTCTCAAGTCAGTCATGATGGCGGCGCATGGGATTCAACTCGGAGACGCGGAGGTGGTCGTCGCGGGCGGGATGGAATCCATGACCAACGCGCCGTACCTGCTGCCGAAGGCGCGCGAGGGTTATCGCCTCGGCAACGGCGAACTGGTGGACGCGATGATTCATGACGGACTCTGGTGCGCCTTTGAGAATTATCACATGGGCAACACGGGCGAGGTCGTCGCGGAGCGTTATCATGTGACGCGCGCCGAGCAGGACGAGTATGCGCTCAACTCTCATCGCAAGGCGGCGGCGGCGACGAAGGCCGGATACTTCAAGGACGAAATTCTCCCCATAGAGATTCCGCAGAAGAAGGGCGACCCCGTCATCTTCGAGACGGACGAGCCGGTGCGTGAAGACACCTCGCTCGAAGTTTTGGCGAAGCTCAAGCCCGCTTTCAAAAAAGAGGGCGGGAGCGTGACGGCTGGTAACGCTCCGGGCGTCAATGACGGAGCTTCCGCAGTGGTCGTGACTTCGCTTGAGAGGGCACGCGCGATGGGCATCGAACCGATGGCGCGTATCGCGGCGCAGGCCACGAGCGGCATCGAACCCGAACTGGTCATGATGGCTCCCGTCGAAGCGATTCGCCGCGTCGTCAAGAAGGCCGGGTGGTCGCTCGACGAAGTTGATCTCATCGAACTCAACGAGGCTTTCGCGGTCCAGGCCGTCGCCATCATTAAAGAACTCAAGTTGGACCCGAAGCGCGTTAACGTCAACGGCGGCGCGGTCGCGCTCGGACACGCCATCGGGCAGTCAGGCTCGCGCCTGCTCACAACCATGCTCTACGAGATGAAGCGGCGCGGCGTGCATAGAGGTTTGGCGGCCCTCTGTTTAGGCGGCGGCAACGCCGTGGCGATGGCCGTCGAAAGATGAAAAGCAGGCTGGCTCCGACATCACAAAAGAGGGAACGAGCGGGAGACACGCTCGCGGCATCATCAGATGAAAGCACAGGAACACAATAAACTGCTGGGAATCTTCTTTCTCGTCATGGGCGGGATGCAACTGATGAGCATGCTCTCATGTTTGTTAATCATGCCGATGTTCCTTTCCCAAACTTCGCCTTTGAGACGTGATGCGAATTTTCCCGTGGCCTTCTTCACCGGCATTATGGTCGGCGTGATGGTCTTCAGTCTCTTGATTGGGACTCTCTACCTGATCGCCGGGTTCGGTCTCATCAAGCATAAGCCCTGGGGCCGCATGGCGGGCATCATCGCGGCCATCCCCTCGCTGTTGGGGATTCCCATAGGCACTGCGCTGGGCATCTATACGCTCTGGTTCATGACGAGCGAGAAGGGCAAGAATTTTTACATGGGCGGGGGCGATGAGGCATACCTGCCGCCACCTCCGCCGCAAACGTGGTCGCAGACATAGATTGATTAAAGGTCCAAAAACGTGAGCGAAACTATCGGCGTCATCGGCGCGGGAACAATGGGCAACGGGATTGCCCAGGTGGCTTCGCGCGCCGGTTACAGCGTTATCCTGCGCGATGTCAAAGAAGAGTTTCTAGAGCGCGGGTTGACGGCCATCGCCCGCAGCCTCCAACGCGATGTTGACAAAGAGCGGCTTCAGGATGAAGAGAAGCGCGCGATTATCAATCGCATACGCCCCGTCACGGAGATGGATGCGCTCAGCGAAGCCTCCTTCATCATCGAAGCGGTGACGGAAAATCTGGAAGTCAAAGCGAGCGTCTTTCGTGCTCTGGATGAACTCGCCAGCCCGGAAGCCATCCTCGCCTCGAACACTTCATCCATCTCCATCACGAAACTCGGCGCGGTCACGAAGAGGCCGGACAAAATTATCGGGATGCACTTCATGAATCCGGTCCCGGTCATGAAGCTTGTGGAGATTATTCGCAGCCTCGCAACCTCCGACGAGACCTACGAAAGGGTCCGGGAATTGACGGAGCGCATGGGCAAGACGGCGCTCGACTGCCAGGACTCGCCCGGCTTCGTCTCGAATCGAGTTTTGATGCCGATGATTAACGAAGCCATCTTCGCCCTCCACGAAGGAGTCGCCACGCGCGAGAGCATTGACGGCATCATGAAACTCGGCATGAATCACCCTATGGGGCCACTGGCCCTCGCGGACTTCATCGGTCTGGATGTCTGCCTCGCCATCATGAACGTTTTGCATGACGGCCTGGGCGATCCGAAATACAGGGCCTGCCCGCTGCTCAAACGCTACGTGGACGCGGGCTGGCTCGGCAAAAAGAGCGGGCGCGGATTTTACGAGTACTGAAAGCAGTGACAAGTGACGAGTGATGAGTGACAAGCAAGAGAAGGCTTTTAACTCGTCCCTTGTCACTTGTCACTCGTCACTGTTTTTATGCTTCCGAATAAGATTTCACATTATTGTCAGAAGTGTTTGGCGGGGAATCCGCTGGGGCAGGAGTTCTGTGCGCGTTGCGGGACGCGTTTGATGATCGTGGTGGAGCCACGCGCGGCGCGTTACGAGGTGGAGGATGAGAGCGCGTCTGAACAGGGAGACCACTTGCTTGAGCGTGTCTCCGCTCTGGAATACAGGCTGCTGCGCCTCACGGAGAGGTTGGAGCAGGCGCTGGATTTGATGTTGAGACAGGCTCATAACTCTTATTTCGACCACGCCCTGCTTGAGACCTTAATCAGTCTCCTCTCCGAAACGGGGGCGATTGACGCGGAGAGTTTGCGCCGTTTGTGGCAGGAGCGTTGTGACAAGGATTCGGCGCAACAGGACTTGAGCAACCGGCGTGATGAGGTCAGCCGTAAGATTATCTCGCAATATAGAGGGCCGGAGCAGGCGGCCTTTGCAAAATTTGTCAAAGAGGGCATCAGTCTGCTGGCGGATGATGAAGTCTCGCGCGGGATACGCCTGCTCGAACGCGCGACGTTAATCGCAAGGGATAATCTGCCGCTCCTCGTGTTCATCGGCGAACACTTTTTTCTTGAGGGCCAGATGGCGCTCGCGCGTGATTACCTGTCGAGGGCTTTTGAGTTCAAGCAGGATGATGTGGGCATCTGTTTGTTGCTGGGGCTGGCTTGCGGCGATGAAGGAGAGGCCGAGCGCGCCAGGGAATTGCTTGAGTCTGCGGCGCAAATGGGGCGCGCATCCTTCGCGGCACATTACGGGCTGGGCAGACTCTCTGTCGCGGCGGAACGCTGGACGGATGCGCTCGCGTCTTTTAAGCGTGCGCTCGCGGCGCGTCCATGCGCGGAGGCACATTACGTCGTCGCCTCTGTTTATTACAAACTGAGCCGCGACCGCATGGCCGCGCGTCACCTGCGTAAAGCCCTTGAGATGGATGAAGAGTACGCGGCGGCTCATTACACCTTGGGACTGGTCCAACTGCGCGGGGGCGAAGCCGAGCGAGCGCGTGAATCATTCGAGGCGGCGCGAGCGGCCAGCGGTAATGAGCCGCGTTATCGCAACGGGGCGCGAAGGATGCTCCGACCGGAAGACGTACCCGCCGTCCCGCCGCTGTTCGTCGTCACGCAGAACGCCCGCAAACGTCTGATAACGAGTGGTGATAAACGCCTCGCGGAATTATTGCGTGAAGACGCGCTCAGCAAGGCATGATTGATAGGACAGGTTAGCCTTGCGCCTCTGGAAATCGAATTGAGCGTTTGAAAAGGTTCAGGCGCGTTTGACACTCAGGGCTGTGTGGCTATAATAAAACCTTTTGCGTACTCATTGAAAATTTCGTTGTTTCAAACAAGGTGGGTGAGTGATGCGAATTGAACTGGATAAGCTGGAAAGTAATAACAATAACTTCGCACACGTTTACGAACCCGAAGAGTTGATGCTCGATGAGGAGCATGTGCGTTTGGTTGAGCCGCCCGAAGTACGCGGGCGGGTCAATCGAAGGAGTCACGAAGTTCAGTTGCGCGGGACGGTCAGGGCGCGCGCCGAAGTTGATTGCGACCGTTGTTTGCAGTCCGTCGAAATTCCCATCGAGACCAACTTCGATGTCAAATATATTTCGTCGGATGATTACAGCGCCACTGAGACGGTCGAGTTGCAAGAAGATGATTTGAGCGTCGCCGTGTTTGATGATGCGACGATTGATATAGATGAACTGGTGCGCGAGCAGGTGCTCCTGGCCCTGCCCACGCGCGCCCTGTGCAGCGAAGAATGTCAAGGCTTGTGCCCGGTCTGCGGCGCAAATAAAAATAACAGGCCCTGTGCCTGCGAGACCGTTGAGATAGACCCGCGCTGGAGCGGGCTGAAGGACCTGGGATTTTAGATTGCGGAATGCGGATTTGGGATTGCGGATTGAAGAGCAACCGACTTTTGACTGTTCTCATTCTGCATCTGGCTTCCGCGACCGAATCTACAATTCCACAATCCGCAATCCAATATCCGAAATAGAAAAGAGTTATCATGCCAAATCCAAAACGTCGTCATTCAAAAGCCAGGACACGCAAGCGTCGCGCGCACGATGCGCTTCGCGCGCCACAGACTTCCATCTGCCCGAATTGCCAGGAGCCGCGCATGCCACATCGCGTGTGTCCAAAATGTGGATTCTACAAGAACCGCGAAGTAGTGCAGGTCGAAGAAACGGCCTGAAGGTCCGTCTAAAGTGAGTCTCAGTTAGCACGCACTTTGATGAAGCAGGGCCATCAACTGACCGGCAAAGTCGTGGTTGACGCGATGGGTTCGGACCACGCGCCGCACGCGGAGATTGACGGCGCGCTCGCCGCCGCGCGCGATTTCGGCATCGGCATCGTGCTCGTCGGCCAGAAAGAGAAGGTCGAGCCGGAGCTTCATCGCTGTGGTTGGCGCGGGCAGGGCGACCGTGGCATCGAGTTCGTAGAGGCTGAAGAAGTCATAGGCATGGATGAACCCGTCGCCACTTCCGTCCGGCGTAAGAAAAAAAGTTCCCTGCGTATCGGCTCCAAACTCGTCAACGAGGGACGCGCGGATGGCTTCGTCTCCGCTGGCAACACGGGCGCGGTGATGGTCACGGCCAAGATGGTGATAGGGATGCTGCCGGGCGTGGACAGACCCGCGCTGGCGGCGATGATTCCGACCAAGGCCGAGAGACCGACGCTGCTCCTCGATGTCGGCGCGAACGCCGAATGCAAGGCGTATCATCTGGCTCAATTCGCCATCATGGGCGACGCCTACGCGCGAGCGGTGCTGGGGCGGCACAAGCCTACCGTGGGCCTCATGAGCATCGGTGTAGAGGAGGCCAAGGGGAACGATCTCACGAAGGAGGCGTTTCCGCTCCTGCGTGATTTGAGCAGCCTCAATTTCGTGGGCAACGTGGAGGGGCGCGATGTCTTCACGGGAGCGGTTGATGTCATCGTGACGGACGGTTTTACAGGCAATGTCATGCTCAAGTTGTCAGAGGGCTTGACGGACGCGATGCTCTCCATGATTAAGCGCGAGTTGACCGCCTCCGCCGTCACCAAGGCGGGCGCGATGCTCGCCCGGCCCGCCTTTCGTAATATCAAAAAACGGTTGGATTATTCGGAGTACGGAGGTGCGCCGCTGCTCGGAGTACGCAAGATTGTGCTTATCGGGCATGGCAGTTCCAACTCGCGCGCGATTCGCAACGCCATTCGCAGCGCCAAAGAGTTTTCCGAACATCGCGCGGGCGAGCGCATAGAGAGCGGCATCGCAGAGACACGCGCGCATGAATACGCGGAAGCTGTCCAAGGCAAGGCTTGAATAGTCAATGGTCGTTCATTGATAGCTTTTAACTCTATCCATGAGACCATTGACGAGAGGTAAAGAGATGGCAAACCTAAAAACAGGCATCCTGGGCACGGGGCATTCCTATCCGGCGGGCATCCTGACGAATGCCGAACTGGAACACATGGTCGAGACTTCCGACGAGTGGATAACCTCTCGCACTGGAATCAAGCAGCGCCGCAAAGCCGCGCCGGATGAGTACACTTCGCTCTTCGCCGTCAAAGCCGCGCGTCAGGCCATCGAGCGAGCGCGCATAGACCCTTCGGAGATTGACCTGCTCATCTGCGCGACCGTCACGCCGGATCAGATTCTGCCCTCGACGGGTTGTCTGGTACAGGCCGAACTCGGCGCGCACAACGCCGCCGCCTTTGATCTGGTCGCGGCCTGCTCAGGCTTTCTCTACGGCCTGACGCTCGCTGACAAAATGATTCGCACGGGGCAGACGCGTTACGCGCTGGTCATCGGCGCTGAAGTTTTGACGAAGTATGTGGACTACTCTGACCGCTCGACCTGCGTCATCTTTGGAGACGGCGCGGGAGCGGCACTGCTTGGTCCGGTTGAGGGAGAACACGGGATTATCTCTACGAGGATTCGCTCGGATGGCCGCTTCGCGGAGCATCTGCACGCGCCGGGCGGCGGGACGAGGCTCGGCAGTACCGCCGAGACCATCAAGGCGGGCGAGCATTTCTACAAGATGAAGGGCAACGAGTTGTTTAAGGTCGCCGTGCGTTCGATGGCGGACATCTCGCGCGAAGTGTTGGAGGATGCCGGTAAGAGCGCGGCTGACGTGGACCTCTTTATCCCGCATCAGGCCAACCAGCGCATCACGGATGCCGTCGCACGCCAACTCAACGTTGACGAGTCGCGCATCTATTCCAATATCTCGATGCACGGGAATACGTCTTCGGCTTCGATTCCGATTGCGCTCGACGAGTGTGTGGAGATGGGGCGCGTCAAGGAAGGCGACCTCGTGCTGCTGGCCTCTTTTGGCGGCGGCGTGACGTGGGGCGGCGTGCTCCTGCGCTGGTAAGAAGTGAAGTATGCGTGCTAAATATTTGGGTTCGATGATCCTGACGCTGTTGCTGTTGAGCGCGGTGGCCGCGCAAGGTGGCGGCGATAACTCTTTAATGGTCCAGGTGCTTGAGGCGAGCGGTCGGCCCGTCAAGTATGCCTGCGTGACTGTTATTCCGAAAGAGGGTGAGATAATATTTCGCAAAGCAGACGGGAAGGGCCGTGTCAAACTTAAAAATGTGACATCCGGCAAATATCGTATCGTCGTGAAAGCGGACGGCTATCAAGCGCAAAAGAGAGAGGTCGCGGTCGGCGCTGACGGGGAAGCCTGTGTCTTCTCATTGCAGCCGCGCACGAATTGATGAACGCAAACTTAGCATACATCTTTCCGGGGCAGGGTTCGCAGTATGTCGGAATGGGCAAGGACCTCGCGCAGAATTATCGCGCGGCGGCTGAGATTTTTGAGCGGGCCGACCATGCGCTCGGATTCAAACTCTCGGAACTCTGTTTCAACGGTCCGGTAGAAGACCTGCAATTAACGGAGAACACGCAACCGGCGATTCTGACCGTTTCGATGGCGGCCTACAGCGCTTTAAAAGAGGTCATGGGGGCTGAAAATTTTTTGAAGGCCGATTGCCTCGCGGGTCACAGCTTGGGCGAATACTCCGCGCTGGTCGCCGCCGGGAGCCTCTCTTTTGAGGATGCCGTGCGCGTCGTCAGAAAGCGTGGACGGTATATGCAGGAGGCGGTCCCTGTGGGCGTCGGCGCGATGGCGGCCATCATCGGCAAGGGAAATATAGAAGCCGCTGTGAGGAAGGCTTGTCGCCAGGCGGTCGAAAATCATGAGGGCGCAATCTGTAGTCCCGCGAATATCAATGCGCCGCATCAGGTCGTGATTTCGGGCCACACGGAGGCTGTCGAAAGGGCCATGCGTTTGTTACAGGAGGATTGCCCCAACGTGAGGCGCGCGATGAAGCTGAACGTGAGCGCTCCCTTTCATTGCAAAATGATGCAGCCTGTTGAAGAATTGCTGGCGAAGGATTTGAGAGCCGTCAAATTCGCACGGCTGGAAACTCCGCTGCTGGTCACGGACGTTGATAATCCGGTTCATGTAGAGGATGGTGAGACGGCCTGCAAGTGGCTCATCAAACAGGTCTCGTCGCCGGTCAAATGGAAGAACGCCGTCTCGCATCTGGTGTTGAGAGATCATGTCGGAACGTTTGTCGAAATCGGTCCGGGCAAAGTGCTGACGGCCCTGGTCAGACACACGGCAAGCGAAGCGCTGACCCTCCATGTTGAGGACCAAGCGAGCCTCGAAGCGACGAGCTTGAGGCTCTTGGAAGTTATGAAATCGAGCGAGCGTGCCGGGCGCATGGAGAGGCTTTGAGAGCCTCCAGAGGGTGCGGCGTCCGCACGCTTGCTTTTAAGTTTTTCCACATTTAATAGACAGAGGAGCAGGACTCATGGCCGATCAAGAGATCGAGAATAAAGTGAAGCAAATCATCGTTGACGAACTGGGCGTGGACGAAAACGAGGTCACGCCGAACGCGCGTTTCATAGATGATCTGGGGGCGGATTCGCTCGACACAGTCGAACTGGTCATGCGTTTTGAGGAGGAGTTCGGCATCGAGATTCCAGACGAAGACGCCGAGAAAATTCAAAGCGTCCGCGATGCTTACAATTATATAGACCAACACAAAAAGTAATTAAGAGCAGTGACAAGTGACGAGTGACAAGTGACAAGTTAAAAGCTTTCTCTTGCCTGTCACTCGTCACTTGTCACTGCCTTCAAAGGAGTATTGATCTTGAAACGTCGCGTCGTAGTGACAGGTCTCGGCCTTGTGACGCCCGTCGGGAATACGGTCGAAGAGACGTGGTCTGCGCTGATGCACGGGCAGAGCGGCGTAGACTATATCAAGAAATTCGACACCGAAAAATTCAACGTCAAGTTTGCGGCGGAGGTCAAGAATTTCGACCCGCTCAACTTTATCGAGAAGAAAGAAGCGCGCAAGATGGGCGCTTTTATTCATTACGCCATCGCCGCCGCAGACGAGGCGATGCGTGATAGCGGCCTCGCCATCACGGACGAAAATGCCGAGCAGGTCGGAACTTACATCAGTAGCGGCATCGGAGATTTCTGGGCCATCGAACGCGAACACTCGAAGCTCTTGAACGAAGGCCCGAACCGCGTCTCGCCCTTCTTCATCGTCTCAGCCATCGTCAATCTAGCGGCGGGGCAGGTCTCCATACGCTTCGGCGCGAAGGGGCCAAACTCCGCGACCGCGACGGCCTGCGCGGCTGGCGCGCACGCCATCGGCGATAGCTTCCGTCTCATCCAGTACGGCTTTGCCGACGCGATGATCTGCGGCGGCGCGGAATCCGCCATCACTCCTATGAGCGTGGCTGGCTTTGCAGCGATGCGCGCCCTCTCGACGCGCAACGATGACCCGCTGCATGCCTCGCGCCCGTTTGAGAGAGACCGCGACGGCTTCGTGATAGGCGAGGGCGCGGGCATCATGATTCTGGAAGAGTTGGAGTCCGCGAAAAAACGCGGCGCGCGTATCTATGGCGAAGTCGTCGGCTATGCGATGACCGCAGACGCCTTTCACCTGACGATGCCGGACGAGACCGGCTCAGGCGCGATACGCGCGATGCGGAAGACGATGCAGGACGCGGATGTTCAACCCGCTGAGGTTGACTACATCAACGCGCACGGCACGTCCACGCCTTACAACGATAAGTTTGAGACGCTGGCAATCAAGGAGACCTTCGGCGAGCAGGCTTATAAGCTGGCGGTCAGTTCCACGAAATCCATGACCGGACACCTGCTCGGCGCGGCGGGCGGCATAGAAGGCGTCTTTTCCGTGCTCTCGATTTATCGCAAGACCGTCCTGCCGACCGTCAACTACGTCAACCCGGACCCGGAATGTGACCTCGATTATGTGCCCAACGAACCGCGCCAACTGGATGTCCGCTACGCGCTCTCCAACAGCTTCGGATTCGGCGGCACGAACGCCGCGCTGCTCTTTAAGAAGTACGAGGAATGAGAGGCGATTGACTCATTGACTCATCGGCTCATTGATTCATTTAATAAATGGACCAATGAGCCGATGAGTCAATGAATTAATGAATCAATTTTTATGAAAATAGTTATCTTGATGAAACAGGTCGCTAACAAA
>DASYML010000059.1:0-4656 GCA_036009045.1 Pyrinomonadaceae bacterium | reverse complement strand
TCGTACCCGTACAAGCAGCAATCCTCATACCAATCATGATGCCGCGCTCATCCGGTCTGTTTCAGGAGAAAGAGAGCCTTTGATGTCCAGCAGAATGAGCCTGTGTCCACAGCAGAGGACAGTTTGAGCCGCAGGTGTGTACTTTTGTTGAATCCGACTTTCTCTTCGACATTGAACATGATTCACTCCTCAATAGTAAGACCGCCGCCACAACATTATCACGCTCGCGCTCAGAGACCGAAATGCTTCCTCGGAAATATTAGCCACAGTGATTACAGAGCGCACAGAAGGGAAAGCACGAAGCGGCGAAGGCGAAGCGGCAAAGGTCAATTTTGTCAAGCACTGGTGTGAGTTCATCATCGCCCAGTATTCCTTTCATCATTCCTCTCTCTTTCTCTGAGTGCTCTGTGTGCTCTGTGGCTTATCCTTCGGACGCGGAATCGCAAACCGCAGTCTTCTTGCAAACGGAACTGCGACCCGCTAAGCTCAAAGGAGTGCGCTTGAAGCGCGACTCTCCCAAAAGAATAGATGCTGAGGTGATGCTCGCGTGCGGGTTGGCATTCCCCCTGCGGCCTTGAAACGCAGTGGAGAATAATGCCGGTCGCGCGGCGCGCGTTTTGAGAGGGTAGCGGGTTAAACTAAAGATGCAGACCGTCGAAGACAGCCGACACATTGACAAGGATTCCATCAGGCGCAAGGCCGGACGTTTGCTCTTCATCGGCCTGCCGGACACATTATTGGACCGGCGCATGCGCGACATGCTCGGAGAGGTCCAGCCGGGAGGCGTCATCCTCTTCGGTCGCAACGTCGAGTCAGCCGAACAGGTCGCGCGTCTGACGGCGCAGATACGCGATGCCGTGGGCCATCCTGTGATTATCGGCGTGGACCAGGAAGGCGGTCTCGTTGATAGGTTCCGCGACATTTGCGAGCCGATGCCATCCGCGAAGGCCGTGCGCGAAGCGGGGCGTTCCGAGTTGGCCCAGAAATTCGGGCAACTGACGGCGCGTGTGCTGCGCCTGCTGGGCTTTAACATGAACTTCGCGCCAGTCCTGGACCTCTCAGGCGACAACGAGAATAACGGGCTGCGCGCGAGGACCTTCGGCACTGACCCTTCTAAGGTCTCGATGCTCGCGGGCGCGTATCTTGACGGCTTGCAGGGGGAGCGTATCGTCGGCTGCGCCAAACATTTTCCGGGCCTCGGAGGCTCGAAGGTTGACTCTCATCGCAGGCTGCCCGTGGTGGAGCATTCCTGGGCCGATATACTGGGCAACGACCTCGTGCCCTTTATGGATTTGATGTTTCATCGTCCGGGCGAACGCCTGCACGCCCTGATGGTCAGCCACGCGGCCTTTCCAGAAGCCTCGGAATTCGTGCAGGCATGGTTTCGCCGGACGGGCGAACTGCCCGCGCTCGAAAGCTTCCACAATCTTCCGGCAACGATCAGCAGTAACGTCGTCCTGCGCCTCTTGCGACGCGCTCTGCGCTATGACGGGCTGGTGATTACGGATGATATGGAGATGGGCGCGGTGGTCCAGACTCTCTCCGTCGCGGAAGGCAGCCTGCGCGCCATCCAGGCTGGCTCGGACATGATCCTGATTTGCGAGAAGGAAGCGAACTTCGTCGCGGCGCGCGACCTCGTCGCGGAGGCCATCGCTAAGGGTGAACTGGCGATGCGGGAAGTTGATAACTCGCTCGGCAGGATTAACTATGCGCTCGCGCTCGCGGGCGAATACGAACCCTTCGACCCGTCGGAATTTGAAACCGTCTGCCGCGACATAGCCGAACTCAAGCGCGCCCTCAAGGCAGCCGAAAACGACGAAGAGTACGCGCCCACCTACGGCACACGGGACGGAACCGACCGCCGCTCTTCAAACTTTTGAAGAGCGACCAGAGGCCGGGGACCAGAGGCTAGTTAAAGCAGAGATGTTTTTAACTAGCCTCTAACCTCTAGCCTCTAGTCTCTTCTTCTTAGTTCTTCTGTATCGTGACGGTGACTAAAAAGGCTTCTCCGGCGGTGCGGTTGTAGGAGACCCAGCAGCCTGCCTTCGCGTAACGCACCATCTTGTACATAGAGCCGTCGGGTTTGGCTTCGATGTCCGCGCCGAAGAGGGACTTGGGCGTGGGCGCGTCGTTGCCGCCCATAAAGTCTGCGGAGATGGTCACGACCTTGTGCTCTTTGTTGTAGAGGACTTGCGCCGTCTGCTTCTCGTTAAAGATGAAGAAGTCCTGATTCTCATCCTTATCTTTCGGCTCGCCGAATTTCTGGCGCACTTCGTCCGTACTCATCCCCAGGCTCACGCCCTTGAATTCGAGCGGCGGCGTCGCTTCGTCAGCGCCCGCGCTATTGTTGACTTTGATAGTCGCGGCCCGGCTCTTTTGCGCCTGCGCGCTGGCGCACATGGCGCACGCGCAGAGGGCCAGGCACGCGAGCGCCACGGCCATCCGCTTGCAGAGATTGAGCGGACTGAATAATGGACCTTTATTTCTGATGTGAAGCATGCGAATTTCTCCTTCAGAAGATAGTACTGCGATGAGATCATCGCGAGCGGCAGGGATGTATCGAAGGCCATGCGGGAAAGAAACTGAGACCTCTTAAAGCTTCGTGCCGAACCGGCCTTCAAAGCCTCTCTCAGGCGGCGTGACAATATTCCAATCCGTGCCAGCAAGTCAATAGCTGCTCATCAAAATTGAAGAGAGGGCGCGCGTCCGGCGGCTCCCGTCCAGCCCTTTTGCGTGGCTAAATTGTCGCTCGCTGCCAGAACGCCACAGGTGCGAGGCGTTGCCCGTGGCCGCATCTACGTGCCCGAAGCGTCCTTTGCTTGAGACTCCGTGCGCGTTTCGGGCGACCTGTGCCGCGCGCCGTGTCTGGCCTCAGTTTTGCAAATCAGGCAGGGTACAAACGCGCGCGTCTACTCCTCGAACGCGCCCATCAAACTGAAATCCTTAAGGAGAAGACGATGAAACGCATACTGACTCATACGGGCTTGTCGCTCGTCATGGCGCTCTGCCTCGGCGCGCCCGCCGCGATGGCGAAGGGTAAGACCAAGCACAGCGCGGAGCACAAGGCCGCCATCAAGAAGTGCAATGAAGACTACGCGGCGGCCAAGAAGGACGCCTCTGGCAAGAAGGGCAAGGAGAGGAAAGAAGCCAGCGCCGCAGCCAGCAAATCCAAGAAGGATTGCATCGCTGCTGCCCCCAAGTAAAAGCAAGTCGGAAGTAGGAAGGCGGAAGGATGAGAGCGTGATTATTCAAGCTAAATAGTCACGCTCTCATCCTTCCGCCTTCCGCTTAATCTTCATCCTTCCTACTTCATCCCTTGTTCTAGGACCAGACGCCTGGAATCGTGGCAGCACATTGCGGGCACTTGCCTTCGCGTGTCACTAACATTTGCCGGATAGTGTAACCATAGCGTTCTATCAAGAGTTCATCGCAAGCGTGGCAGTAAGTATTCTCCCAGCGCTCGACGCGGCCCGGCAGGTTGCCCGCGTAGATATAACGCAGGCCCGCCATGCGCCCTATCTCGCAGGCACGCAAGAGTTGTTCGACGGTCGTGTTCGCGTTCGATGTCATATTGTAGTCCTGGTGAAACGCCGTCACATGCCAGGGGATGTTCGGTGAAACCTTTGCGATGAAATCAGCCGCGCGCCTCAGTTCATCATCCGAATCATTAAAGCCAGGGATGACCAGCGTCACGATCTCGCTCCAGAAGCCGCGTTCCCGGACCATTTTAATCGTCTCCAGAATATTATCCACGACGCCCCCCAACTGCCTGTAGTTGCGATCATTCATGGACTTCAAATCTATCTTGTAGCAATCGGTCCAGGGCCGTATGTAATCCAGGACCTGCGGCGTCGCGTTGCCGTTGGAGATAAACGCCGTCTTCAATCCCTCTCGCTTCGCCTTCCTGAAAACTTCCACCGCCCACTCCGCCGTAATCAAAGGCTCGTTATAACTGGTCCCGACCATCTGCGCGCCATAAGCCTTCGCCATCGCCACCAATCTCTCCGCCGTCACCACCTTCGGGGCCACTCCCGCCGCATCATCGCGCAGAGCCTGCGACGTGAGCCAGTTCTGACAGTAGCCGCAGTGCAGGTCGCAGCCGAGCATGCCGAAGGTGAGGGTGTCGGAGCCTGGGAGGGCGTGGAAGAAAGGCTTCTTCTCGGTCGGGTCGCAGGCGACATGGGCGACGTAGCCCTGTGGGACGAGCAGACGCCCGCCCTCGTTATAGCGTACTTTGCAGATGCCGCGCTTGCCCTCTTTAATCAGGCAGCGATGCCCGCAGGCGTAACAGCGCAGGTCATTGCTGTTTAAATGTTCGGTCAGTTCCGGCGCTCCCTCGACCGTGAGATCGTCTATCGCTTCGGCGAGCGAGGTTGCCCTGGCAGTCATCGGCATCGTCTTAAAACCTCATTTGATAATTAACAGGACCAGTGCCAAATTATATTTCCTTTGAGGCCAGGAAGAAACTCCACCATGCTCTGAAAGTGATGAGTGATGAGTGATGAGAGTTATGCTTTGACTCATCACTCACCACTCATCACTGCTTTAAGTTGTGCTGTTTGGCCTTGTCCCAGGCTTCTCTCTGTTCTGTGGTGAGTTGGCTGGGGAGGGTTTCGACGGGCACATTGAAGTCGGCGCAGAATTTGCGCCAGAGCA
>DASYML010000058.1:0-7340 GCA_036009045.1 Pyrinomonadaceae bacterium | reverse complement strand
ATGCTCTTCGCCTTCTACTTTTACCTGCGCGCCAAGCAGACCAGCGCCTTCGAGTCGCAGCGCAAACGACGTTACTACGCACTGAGCGGCGCATCCTTCGGATTGATGATGGCCTCGAAATATTTCCCGCACTATTTCGGGCTGAACATGCTCTTCCATCATCTGTATCGCGTGCGCGAGCGTGAAGCGGGAGCGCCGCGCGGAACAACGCCCGGTCTCTTTTACATCCTCGTCGGACTCTTCTTTCTCATCGCCAACCCGGCTGTCCTCCTGCCGCAGACCTGGCACTATTTGCAGGCTTACAGCAGCGAGCAACTCATCACGCACACGGGCTACCTGATGGGCCAACACCTCTACAAGAATAACGGGTCGAGCACGCCCTTCCGGGGCACGCCCCTTTATTTCTACGCGCTCTTTCTAGCCATCAAAGTACCCCTCCCGGTCATCATCGCGTTCGTCGTCGGACTGTTTGAAAGCTTCAGGCGATGGCGGCATCCGGGCCGGGGGTTTCTGCTCCTGATGTTCATCCTCTGGATCGTCCCTTACTCTCTGTTCGGCGCGAAGTGGCTGCGCTATACGCTCTCGCTGATGCCGTTCGTCTACATGCTTGCGGCGGTCGGCATCACGTCGCTGGTTAACTGGACCAACGCTCTTTTGCAACGCCAGAGCACGGAGCATGTGAGGAACTTTGCGACCGCCGTCCTGCTGCTCTTCTTCATCGCGCTGCCCGCGTGGACCGCTTACGCCAGTGGGCCTCATTACGCCGCCTACGTCAACAGGCTCGGCGGCGGGCGCACCGGCTACTTCTTCCCGCACGACGAATTTTATGACGACGGCCTGCGCGAGGCTTTACGCTTCGTCTGCGAGACAGCGCCGCAGGGCGCGACCATCGCGCACGAGACGCCCGCCGTCGCGCGCTATTATCTACAGAAGTACGGGCGCGCGGATTTACACTCGCGCACGCTCTCCGACGCGAAGTTCAAACTTGAGGAGAGGACCGGACCGACTTACGTCATCGTGCAGCGCGGGCGCACCTACTTTGAGAATGTGGATAAGGCGGCCTTTGCACGCGCGAAGGGCACGAAGGTCTATGAGGGATTCGTAGCTGGCGCGACCGCCGTCGAGGTCTACGTCGTCGCATGAATTTCGGTGACGCTCTTTTATCAATTTCAGAGGATGTCTCAAACGCCTTCCTGGCCCTGAAGGGGCCGCATGTGAGAGCAGTGGGCATCGCCCACGGTGCGCTATCGTGAATAGATAGCCGACCCTGAAAGGGTCGCACTCAACATTACATATGCGACTCTTTCAGGGTCGGCTTCCCTTATTGGGCCAATCACCCTGGGCGCTGCCCACGGCTCTCATATGTATCTCCTACGGGGATAAAACTCATTGTTCCTTCCGCTTTCAGACATCCTCTCACAGCCCCTCGCGGCGATATGTTATTCTCCCACTCAAATGAAAATTAAAAGAGCTTCTTCTCTTGTCTTAATACCGAGCTTGTTGATGTCGCTCGCATTACTGGTCCAGACGAAGGGCGGCAGCGCGGCTGGGCCAATAACCGGGCCAATCACACGGGCGCAGGTGACTATCCTGGCGACGACGGACCTGCACGGCAATATCAATCCGATAGATTACTACTCGAACAAACCGGACGCGCGCGGTCTGGCGAAGGCCGCGACTATCATCAAGGGGGTGCGCAGGGAGAGGCCGGACCTCCTGCTTCTGGATTCGGGCGATACGATTCAGGGAACGCCGCTCATCTACTATCACAACAAGAAGAATAATCGCCCGCCGGACCCGATGATGCTCTCTATGAACGCGTTGAAGTACGACGCGATGACGGTCGGCAATCACGAGTATAATTTCGGCCTGCCGGTCTTGGAGAAGGCGCGCGGCGAGGCGAAGTTTCCCTGGCTCTCCGCCAACACCTATCGCAAGGGAACGGACCGGACGGCCTACGATCCTTATCTCATCAAAGTCATCAGCGGCGTGCGCGTAGGCATCCTGGGCCTCACGACGCCCGGCATTCCCAGTTGGGAAAATCCTGAGAACTTCGCCGGGCTTGAATTCCGCGAGACCGTCTCCGAAGCGAAAAAATGGACCAGAATTCTGCGCGAGAAAGAGCGCGTTGATCTGGTCGTCGTGGCGATGCACATGGGACTCGAAGAGGATTTGAGCACGGGAGAGATGACGCCCGGACAGGCTCCGAATGAAAACGCGGCGGTGAAAATCGCCAGAGAAGTCGAGGGCGTGGACGTTATCCTGATGGGCCACACGCACAGGGAAGTCCCTTCGATGTATATCAACGGCGTGCTGCTGACGCAGGCGGACAAGTGGGCGCGCAGGGTCGCGCGCGTGGATGTCTATCTTGAGCAGCCGGGGGATGCTGGCAAGAACGACGGTCGCTGGCGCGTCGTGGCGAAGGGGGCGCGGACCATTCCCGTTGACGAGAGCGTGAAGACGGATGAGGAGATTACGAAACTAGCGGAGCCTTATGATCGCGAGACACAAAGTTGGCTGGGTCGCCAGATAGGCGGGTCGGTCGCGGAGTTGACGGCGATGGAGGCGCGTTTTCGTGATACCGCTATTCTGGACCTGATTCAGCGCGTGCAGTTGGAGGCGGGGCGCGCGGACGTTTCTCTGACGGCCAGCTTCAACCCGCAGGCGCGGATACCGAAGGGGCCAGTCACTGTGCGAGACATCGCGGGGCTGTACGAGTTTGAGAATACACTGGTGACGCTCTTGGTGACGGGGCAGCAGTTGAAGGATGCGCTCGAACATTCCGCGAAGTACTTTCAAGCGTATGTGCCGAACAAGGCTTTGACGGATCTGGTGGACGAGAAAATTCCCGGCTATAACTTCGACATCGCGGAGGGCGTGACCTACGACCTGGACATCTCACAGCCCTTGGGCCAACGCATTCAAAATCTGCGGTGGCGCGGCCAGCCGCTCAGCCCCACGCAAAAGCTGCGTCTCGTGACCAACAACTATCGCGTCAACGGCGGGGGCGGCTATGCTATGTACAAGAACGCGCCCGTCGTTTACAGGTCCAGCGAAGAGGTCCGCGAATTGATTGTTGATTGGGTCGAACGCCACAAGACGATTCCCACTGAGCCGACGAACAACTGGCGCTTGCTGCCGAAATAGTCGAGAGGGAATCGGAGAGGGCTGAGGGGGCGGGAGCGTGGGCCTTTAAGACAGAAGCGGCAACCCGTGGGGAGTCGGGTTGCCGCTTCTGCCGGGCGTGTGAGGGAGGGGCCTTTGAGGAAGGCCGTTCGGGGGACTTGCTTAAAAATTGAATACGGCGATGCCTATCCAGAGGTCAATGAATGAATCATCGGTCGAGGGGATCGGACCAGGATTGCGGTCCGTTCCGCATTGATCCGACGCGCTGCATGGATTGCCATCCTCTCCTCGTCCCACACTGATCGGCACGGGGGGGTCGCAACTGAGGCCCGATATTCTGCACTGCTCAGCGCCTCTATCTAAATTCGGATTAGGAGCGGTTCGACGATTGGTCGTCTGGGCCTGGGTCGAGATAACAAACAATAGCATCGAGAGCATGAGGGTCGTCAGGGTTGAGGCTTTCTTGTACATTTCATTCTCCTTCGTGAGTTTAAAAACTGGTCGGGCGTTGAGGGTCTTGCTTGCGCGCCCCTGGGCAATCCGGGCAATTCCGAGTGGGCTGTTTACTGCAAGCTCGCGGGGATGTTGACGGTTTGAGTTTCGCTGTTGTGCTTCGCCGGTGTGAGGCTGCCGGGCGCTTGCGCGTTGGCGGAAATGACCGCCGTGATAAACGCGATACTGATTATCAGGACCAACATCGTGACGCCTTTAAGAGCTTGCTTTGTCATCTTTTCTCCTTCGGCCCACTCGGGGCAAGGGTCTAATTTCGAGACCCTTAAAATATCTCCGGGGGAGGCGGCCCTGGGGGCTTGGGCCGCCTGCTTCACATCCCTGACCCGCCGGATTTACTCTCTCTACTTTCAATCAACTGTCGTCTGCGCTCTATCATTGCGAGCGCCGTGCCAGTGCGCCCGCGAACGCGGCGAGACCCGCCTCAACTCGCGGCAAAGGTTTAAGATGATGCGGTTTAGCGATTAAAGATGGAGTTTGGCTGAAGAGCCTGCGGGATGGCGCGTGAGGCTTTGAGTCTATCCGTTCGGATAGAGTCATTATCCGAACGGATAGGGCGAGAGCTTTTTTTGAATTACCCTCTTCACCTTTCGCGCGAAGAAGCGCAGAATGGTGTCTTCGATAGATTCCGTTGGTCCTATTATTGACTTCATCAACATGATGCTTCCAGAGATGGTATGAAACCTAGACTCGCAGCCATCGCAGGGCCTCTCAAGGGGACGCTCTTCAATCTTGAAAGTGAGGAGGTCTCCATCGGTCGGGAAACTTCCAACACGTTCTGTATCCCGGATCGCTCCGTCTCGCGCCGTCATTCTCTCATCAAGCGAGAGGCGGAGCGTTTCAAGCTGACGGACCTGGAGAGCCTCAACAGCACGTTCGTCAACGACGTGCCCATCAAAGAGCGCGTCCTCGCGCACGGCGACCAGATTAAAATCGGCGATTCCATCTTTCTCTTTCTGACGGACGAGGGCGAGGGCGCGACGACGAATTCCGCCGTCCAGTATGACGAGCAGACGGTCATCGCCGTCGGCAAGACACAGGAGTTTCGCGCGGATGAAGCGTTTCGGTTGATGGCGCGGGATTTGAACGCGCTGATGAAAGTCAGCACGACCATCAACTCCATACGCGGGCTAGATGCGCTTCAGCAAGTCTTGCTCGAACAGATTTTCGAGGTCGTCCCGGCTCAGCGCGGAGCCATCCTGCTGAACAACGAAGGAGTCGAAGGCTTCACTTCCGTCTATGGTCTGGACAGGCGCGCGGGACCGGACAGCACCGTTCGCGTGAGCCGCACCGTCGTCCAGCGCGTGCTCTGTGAAGGCGTCACCATCCTGTGCAACGACGTGCAGGAGAGCGCGGAGTTTGCCCCTGCGGAGAGCGTCATCTCCACGCACGTCAATTCCTTGCTCTGCGTGCCCATCGCCCTCTATGAACGCGTGCTCGGCGCAATCTATCTTTACACCAGCGACCCGCTCGCGCGTTTCGCGGAGGACCATCTGCAAATCGTGACGGCGATAGCGGGCGTCACGGCGGCGGCGCTCGAAAACGCGCGTCACATCGAATGGCTTGAGAGCGAGAATCTGAGACTCCGCGCCGACATACAGCTTGAGCACAACATGATCGGAGAAAGCCCGCGCATACGCGAGGTCTACCAGTTCATCAAGCGCGTCGCGCCGACCAACTCGACGGTTTTGATTCTGGGCGAGTCCGGCACGGGCAAGGAACTCGCCGCCCGCGCCATTCACCAGAACAGCCCGCGCGCGAGCAAGCCTTTCATCGCCGTCAACTGCGCCGCGCTCACCGAGACGCTGCTCGAAAGCGAACTCTTCGGTCATGAGAAGGGAGCCTTCACCGGAGCCATCGCGCAGAAGAAGGGCAAGCTGGAAGCGTCTGAGGGCGGCACGCTCTTTCTGGACGAAGTCGGAGAGATGTCGCCGCTGCTTCAGGCCAAACTCCTGCGCGTCCTGCAAGAGAGAGAGTTCGAGCGCGTCGGCGGCACGCGCACCATCAAAGCGGACATACGCATCATCGCCGCCACCAACAGAGACCTCGAAGAAGCCATCGCCGCCGGGCAGTTTCGCCAAGACCTTTATTATCGTCTCAACGTCGTCTCGCTCGTCCTCCCGCCTCTCAGAGAGAGACGCGAAGACATCCCACTCCTGGCAAGCTACTTCGCGGAGAAGTACGCGCAGAAATGCAATCGCCGCGTGCTCGGCATCTCCACGGATGCGCGTAAGCGCCTCAACGCCTACGATTGGCCCGGCAACGTGCGCGAACTGGAAAACGCCATCGAGCGCGCGGTCGTCCTCGGCACGACCCCGCACATCCTGCCCGAAGACTTGCCCGAATCCATGCTCGAAACGGACGGGCCTGCGAGCGGCCCCTCAGGCAGCTACCACGAAGCGGTCGCCGAAGTGAAAAAGCAACTCATCCTCAAAGCCGTCGAACAGGCCAGCGGCAATTACACGGAGGCCGCCAAACTCCTCGGCGTCCACCCCAACTATCTACACCGCCTCATCCGCAACATGAACTTGAAGAAATTGATTCATTGATTCATCGGCTCATCCGTTCATTGAAGACATGGACCAATGAATCAATGAATTAATGAATCAATGAGTCAATGGGTCAATGCCTCCGGGTGCATGGTCGCGTTGCGTTTCCAGCGGCGGTAGAGGTCCAGGGAAAGCGCGAGCCAGAGGCCGCCGAAGAGGTATGCGCCGAGCACGTCGCTGGGCCAGTGCGCGCCCAGGTAGACGCGCGAGAATCCGACGAGCGTGACGGGGAGGGCCGTCACAAAGAGCGCCAGCCGACGCGCGTGCGACCCGCGCGGCAGGAGCGCATAAGCTGCGAAGAAGAGAAAGCCGAAGTAACACATGTAGAACGTGACGTGCCCGGAAGGGAAACTCTCCGTGCGCAGGTTGACGGAGACCTGGACCAATTCCGCAGTCGGACGCGGGCGCGCGATGAGAACCTTGATGAGATAGTTCATGAGTTCGCCGCCGCCCGCGCTGAGGGTGAGTCCCGCCGCCTCGCTGCGATGGCCCACGACCAGAAAGATGAGCACCGTGATGATGGTCAGCGCCCACGGCGTGACTCCGTTGCCGAAGAGGGAGACGAACTTCATCAGCATCGCTATGCCGGGCAAAGGCAGGTGTTGGAGCCAGAGTTCCGCGACCCTGTCCCAGCCGAAGTAGGCATACACATGCGCGAAGACCGCGAGCACCGCGAAGGCCGCGAGCGCCGTCAGGTAGACTGTCTGCGCACGCCACAGCCTGCGTGCCGCGCGAATTCGATGCGGGCTGCCGGGCGTCGAAGTTTCAACCTCGCCTGATTGATTCTGGTCCATCATCGCCATCTGTCCGTTTGACCCTCCGAGAGAAAGAGAGAGAGCACGCGCCCGCGACGTGCAGCATAAATTTCCGGCAATCTTCGACCTCGCCGCGCGAGAATGGCCGGACCCGCCTCCAGTGTAGCAAATATTTCCGGATGACAGGCCCGCACAAATTTTTTAACCGTGATTCGGTTTCTCTTTAAATCCCGCGTTACTAGATGGAAACCTTTTACAGGAGAAACATCATGAAAAATACAGCATCCAAACTTTCTCTCGCTTTCTTATTATCGCTACTACTTATCGGCACGGCCTTCGCGCAGGAGCCAAAGAGCGCCAGCGCCCCTGTGCCGGTCGTGACGGCCACAGCCAGGGGGAG
>DASYML010000057.1:0-15167 GCA_036009045.1 Pyrinomonadaceae bacterium | reverse complement strand
GCGGACGCATAGAGGTTTAAATTCATTTCGCTGTGCTGACTCTGTGTCCTCTGTGTCTGCGGTGGTGAATCACAATGTCCAATTCACTCAAGATTAAACTGAACCGCTACGCTCATGAGAGCATCTTTGACTCTTCAGCTTAATGTTGCGCTTACAGCCTTGCGCGCCATCGAACGGGCGAGAGCGCCGAGCAGCGGTATTCGCATCAAGCGCTTCGATAGTCGAATGGTCGTCGTGTTCTCATACTTTTCGATGAGGGCTGCGCGCTCTTGCTTCGCATGCGTCGTCATCAAACGCACATAGGCCGCCGCCGCGCGTCCTTCCGCCAACACATCCTCTCCGGTAGTTACGGCATGTGCGGCCCGGACTTCGCTATAAAGCGCGATAATCTCATCGGTCGTTTTCTCAAGACTCGCGGTCTCACGAATTTTTTGTGAGACGGCGCTCGCATCCGTCGCATCGTAGCGCGCAATCTCTCTTGCCAGCACTTCCGTCTGGAATTTATTCCGCAGGGTGCGGATGCCGAAGTTATATTGACGCAGATGGTCAAAGCCGTCCGTCGTGACCATTGGTCCAACTCCGGTCGTATCACAGAGCACGACAGCCGCGCCGACGGCGAGGGCTTCCAGCGCGCAGCGTGCCTTGGCGAAGACGAGATCATACTGGCCCAGTATCGCTTCGGGCCGCGCGGCAGGATGGCCCGCGCCCTGGCCTACGATGTCGAGTTTGATTCCGGCCCGCGCGCAGGCTGTGCGGATCGGTTCCAGATGTTCGCCGTCGCGCATGTAGTTACTGAAGACGAGCGCGCGGCGTGGTTTGGAGGGCAGCGGCGGGCGCGGATGGAATCTCTGTAAATCAACAAAGTTGAGAATCACGCGCACGCGCTCTGCGGGAATCTCCTGGTCTTTGACCAGCCACTCATAACAATTCTGGTCCACTGCCACGTAGCGATGCAGGCGCGGAAATCTGGGTGGTATCTCTTGCCATCCATGTGAGAAGAAGACCGCCGGGACACCCGGAAAATGAAGCAGCGCCGTCATCGTCTCTTCATGATGCTGGCCGTGTATGAGGTCAGGCGGCTTTGCAAGCTGGTCCAGCTTATCAACCACCTGGACGGACATCTCCCTTAGTTCCCGCGCGACTTCGCCAAGCACTGGGCTGTAGGCGATGGGCATGTGCCCGCGTCTCAGCAAACTGGCCGCCAAATCGCGCACGTAAAGTTCAGAACCCGTGCGCGTGGCGAGAACGAAATTTGTCAACAGGACTCGCACTCTAGTCTTTCAAGCGCCCCTCTCGGCATGCTCCCGGAGCGCACACGCGAGCGGGCGTAGATGCTCGCGGTAACGGATCACTCGATCAAAGTGGCCCGCCGCGACCTCGCTCTCGCCACGCGGTTCATAAAAGGGCCGCTCGCGCAGCCACACGTCATCCGGCGTTTCCTGGTCCACCGGGCGCAGACACTCGACACGAAACATATCGAGTCCTCTCTCCACGCCAGCGGCGTCCGTCGTCGCTCTCAGTTCGAGAAAATTTTTCACCGGCCCGTCACCGGTTCCATCAAGCGCGCTCGCCATCTCGACCACCAGTTCCGGGTAGTACTTTCTGGCAGCCGCTATTTTTTGCTCGAAAGAATTTTCGTCGAGCGTGAGCCAGAGCGCGCGCTCACGCAATTCCGGCGGGCACACGTCCGGCGGATTGACGACCGGAAAATCGAAATTCCTGATGACGCGGCCATCATTTCTGTTGACCATCAAGACCGCCGTATTGATTAACAGGCGACACACGTCATGAGTGGGGTGATAGCCCTCCGTCGCATCACCGGCAATGGTTTCAATTCCCTCAAGCGCGAATGATTCGGCCATCTCGTCTGCCAGCCTGAGAAAGAGTGCGAAATTGTGATTGAGCAGGGCCGTGTAGATTTTCGAGTCGGTCAATCGTCCGTAGATGCTACCGGGCTTGAGATTCATCTCCCGCAGGTATGCGGTGGTGAAGTTGAGCCTGGATTTTCCAACACGACCGGAACCGTCCGTCAGTATAAAAACGCGCGGGCGCATGGAGCCGAGCCAGCCGTGAATTCGTATTTCGTGGCCGGGGTGAGCCACCACCACAGCCGACGGCGAATGAGCGGGGTACATGTGGATAGAATTGCCTCCGGGATAAACTGTATGAATGTAGAAATTCCTTCACGCCGGATAATACATTTATCGAGCAATCTTAACAGTTGTCCAAGCGGATGTTCAAAGAAGCTATTCGGTCAGGAGTGGTTCAGGTTGATATTGAGTGAATTGGTGAGTGAGATTCACCGCCGCAGACACAGAGCGCACAGAGTCAGCACAGAGGTTTAAATTCATTTCTCTGTGCTGACTCTGTGTCTGCGATGGTGCTCACGGCCCGACATAGGGCGCGGTGCCCGTATCAACGATTTTCCATATCTCCGATTCGGGGATGAAGAAAGGCTTTTTAGTGATGCATACTTTGAGCGTCTCCCTGCTTTCATCATAGGTGGCTCGAAGCCTGATCCCGAACGGACCCTCAACTTCAACATCATCACCGAGCGGAACAGTGACTCCCTCTTTCGCCAGGTCTGCGCGAAGATGGGCCAACTCTTCCCTTGTAATTCCTCCATACTGTTTGCACTCAGGCATCGCCCGGCTCCTTTCGATTTCACATCGTCAAGCTTCATTTAAGAGAGGCCGGAAAAACTACTGGTCGGATTCCGTCTCGGCGTCATCCTCGTCTTCCTGTTTGTCTCTGATGAAATAAAATTGCCCGGCCTGTTCGGGGGTGAGCTTCGCGCCGAGTTTGATGGCAGCGTAAGCCAGCACCGGATCGGTCTTGTGCGCTAAGCCGAGGCCCGTCGGCCCGATGGCTTCGTCCGGGATGACGCCCACGCCTTCAATTCTGCTGCCGTCTTTCATAATCACATCGGCAATCGTCACGCTCATGCCGGTATAGGTGGTGGCGTAATCCGACATCGAACTGATGTGACCGAAGAGCGGGGCCGTCACGCTCGTCATCACCGCGCCCATCGTCACGTCGCCGATAATTTTCCCGCGTCTTTCGATTTGCACGACGCGAGCCACGCACTCGGCGGCAGACGCGGACTTACTGTCAACCAGAACTACCAGTTCGCCTTTGAACGATTTGTCATTGCGGCTTTTAGCCATTTCTATTTCAGTCTTTTTGCGTGTCACGAGGTCTGATACTTTAACGTCGTGGTCGAACAGGTAGCCCGTCAAATATGCCTCGACGCTGACATAGCCGCCGCTGTTGCCTCGCAGGTCCAGAATCAACTTTGAATGTTGGCCGACCTGCTTCATCATTTTGTCAATCTGACTCTTCTCGACGACAAACGTGTAAAGTTTGCAGGCGATGACTTCGGTGCTGATTTCCTGACACTTAAAAGGTTTCTCCGCTTCGTCGTCTTTATGCTTTTTCCGTTCTTCCTTGTATTCCTTGATGGTCATCGTCTTGGCCGTGACCGTCATGGACGTGTCCGTTCCCTCCAGATTTTTGATTTTCAAGTCAACCGTATTGGCTGGGTCGAGCCTGTACAGCACATAGATAATCTTCCATAAATTCTCGCGCGTCGGAGCGAATTTTCCGATGTTGAGAACCTGGTCGCCGACACGCAGACCCTTCTTGTCGGCGTCGCTGCCTTTCTTGACGCTGACGATAAAACATTTATCCCCGATGATCTGAACGGTAAACCCGTATTGAAAAAAATCCGTGCGCGGCGGGAGTATCAATCGCGTGTGCGAATCGTTGAAGTCAAGCAGGACCTGCGCCAGGACGCGATAGACCTGCCAGTTGTAATTGAGGGTTTTGATGCGATTTTTCGCCGCTTCAAATCTCGCTTTTAAATCAATCCCGTGATATTTGGCATCGTAGTAATATTCCTCCAAAACTTTCTTCATCTCATCCAACATCGCCAGTCCCATCTCGCGGTTGCTTTTCGCCTCATTGGTGTTGAGCGTGGCGGTGGCCGGAGTCTGGGCTTGAGTTGGTTGAAGATTGACGAAGAGCAACAAAGAGAAAATCAAACGTAGAAAATGCAGTCCGGGTTTTGAATGTTTCAACCTGTTTGGGAAATTCATACATCATCCTCCTGAAACAAATTAAATCGTTCTTACACAGGCGCGATCATCCGCGCACGTTTTATCCCGCTTCGAGATTCATGAAAGCTCTCGCAAGGTGCAAAGCGGCGATGACCCGCGCATCCATCAATCGCCTGTCTTCAATCATCGCTTCAAAGCCCCGGAGAGAGACGCGGCTCACCTCTATCTCATAATTCTCATCACCCTTCAATGCGGAGGAGGCGAGTTGCCGCGCCAGATACACATGACTCCGCACCGCCAGATATTTCGAGAACGGGCGTAGTTCGCCCAGATAGTCCAATTGCGCGGCACGTAGACCGACCTCCTCTTGCAGTTCCCGGTTCGCAGTTATAGATAAGTCCTCATCCTCCTCAACGCTTCCACCCGGAAGCACCAGAGTCTGCACACCGAACGCTGGCGAGGGTTCTTTAATCAACAGGACCTCGTCGTGCTCCGCCAGTGCGACGACCAGCACTTCGTCTCCGGCCTGCACGAACTCCGTGCCATCGCTATCGGTCAGGATGGAAAAATATTTGCCCGCGAAAATAGTTGTCATAAAGGATCAGAGACCCGCTCACTGCGCGTCAGGTTCGATGGATTGTTTGATGCTGCCGTGAGCCTTGAATCAACATCATGTGAGCGATTCCGTTCATCGGTTTGTTACATGGCGGTCGTCGTTTTAAGCCTCTACATGCTCGTCAGCGGGTTTTGTCAGGGCAAGCAGTAACGGCACAAAGGCGGCGTAGCAGATGGCCCCGCGCAGCACAGCATGAGCGCGATGGTGCTCAGTCTCAACGTCGCCATCTTCGTGCCCCCTGAGTGATAGAGCGTTTGGATTTCAACCCGATTAATCGAGCGTATAGTCGAACTCGTAGAGGTGCTTTCCCTCCACGATGTTGATGCTCATTTTGCCAGCGAGACCGGCGAGTTGACCAGTGCCGGAATCGGGCACGACGGTGATGGTGAGTTGCGCGTCGCCGCGCGTCATGGTCCCGCTGTGTTGAAGCGCGAAGGTTCCGCTCAGACCATGCAGCGTGCCGCTGACCCGCTCCATCGCCACGTAACCGGCAGAGCCCTGGACATCCGTCATCGCGGCCAGCATCTGTCCCTTGCTGGTCGCTTCTAGATCGCCCCGGAACTGCTTGTCAATTGACATCCGGCCCACGGTCGGGTCTCCGACCGTTTCCTCCGCTTCCTGTGGGACCAGCTTCACATCAAAAGTTCCGCTCGCACGTTTCATCAAGCTTGCCTCCATTTTAGTCCGCCTGATTAAGAATCACTGTTGCCGATTTAATTTTGTTGGAAACAACAGGCTCGACTGCTTTCGACATAAAGGAATCAACAGCGGCCCGTAGACGCTGCGGATAATTCTCCAACGCCGCGTGACGCGACGCGTACCAGAGAGCATCTTCTCTCTCTCTCTCTCGTTCGAGAGCAGCGGCGCGGCGTGTCTCCGCCGGGGCGGGGCCACCCAACACCCCGCGCACTTCGACGAAGTTTTGCGGGTCGAGCGCCCTCGTCACCTCTGCGGGTGAAAGATTGACCGGGCGACCGATCATCTCGGTGGCGACCGACTGTAGAAGTTCATAAGATAATTCCGCCTGCCTCTCATGTGCCAGTTGGACACAGCCCGCGACAATTTGATGAGCGGTGCGAAAGGGTAATTTATCACGTCGCACCAGCGTGTCGGCTAATTCTGTGACGGTGATAAATCCGACGCTGGCGCGGCGTCGCAATGTTTCGACGTTGAAGACGGCGGTTGAGAGCGCGGCTGCGAAAAGAGAGAGCGAGCGCGTCGCGTCGCGCAGGGTGTTGGCGATGAGCGGTTGCAAATCATCCTCCACGTCGTTGATGTCACCGAAGGGAGTATTGTGCGCGCTGATGAAGACGCCCGTCGCCTGTCCTAAAGCTTTGCTGGCGAGGATGCGTACGTGTTCGAGCGCCACAGGGTTGCGCTTCTGCGGCATGATGCTGGATGTCTGGACGTACCCGTTAGAGAGTCTGATGCCGTCAAATTCCTGCATCGCCATCAATAAGAAATCCTGTACGAACCTGCCGACGTTTATCAGTAAGACGGAGACGGCGGACAACATCTCTGTGAAATAATCAATCGCACCGATGCTCGCGTAAGAATTGACGGTCGGAGCGTCGAAGCCGAGCAGTTGAGCGGTACGCTCGCGGTCAATCGGAAAGCCCGTGGTGGTAATGGCACAGGCTCCGAGAGGGGAATGATTGATGTTCTCAAAGGCTCTGCGTAATCGTCTGATGTCGCGTCCGAGCACTTCCGCCATCGCCAGCATGTAATGTGCCAGCGTGGTCGGCTGTGCCGGTTGCGTATGCGTATAAGCGGGGATGACGGTTTCATGATGGCGCTCGGCGATGTTGAGCAGTTCGCGCCGGAGTTCCGTCGCGGCCTGCACGCAGACGAGTGAATCGCTTCTGAGCCGCATGCGGTAGATGGTCACGTCAATATCATTACGGCTGCGCGCCGTGTGAAGCCTGCCCGCGATGTCATCACCGCAGGCATCCGTAATCAATCTTTCGATGTAGAAGAATAAGTCCTCACAACTGCCATCATAATTAATGGTCCGAATACTCTCCCGGTCGAGGCCGTCGAGAGCGGCGAACAATGCTTGCGCTTCGTCCGTGGTGATGATGCCTTGCTCGGCCAGCATCAGAGCGTGCGCGTAATCCACTTCGAGCATGAAATCGAGGAAGAGTCTTTTGGCATCTTCAAAAACATCCGTCAAGACATTGGCGGAGTATGCTGGCGCAGGAAAAGATTCCCGCTCAGCGCGTCTCTTAATCTCATCTTCGCTCGTCTGAGTTGGTCTCTTTGTCATCACATAAATTCTCTCTATAGCCGTTTGCGACTGGATGTGACCCATGTCAGTACCGCCTGCGGTAGCGGGCGGGTGCTCAGCATTGACAAAACCCGCCCGCTACCGCAGGCGGTACTGACATGGATGCTTGCCCACTTGGTCACATGCAATTGCAAGCCGCTATAAGGACCGAAAATCTTCCCGCGAGATGACTCTTATCTCGTCGCGGGACGTTCGCTCGTGCTCGTCTTCGGCGCTTTGGCGAGGCTCAATAAATTGGCGAAGAGCCTGTACGCTCCGGGCACGCCTTCGGGTAGCTGGCGGAACCATGCGTATGAGGTGTAGACGTACCTGCCGCGACCCAATTCCAGAAAAACTTCGCCGCCGTTCTGGGCAGCCTCGCCCTCATCATGCGCTTCCAGAAGCGGCACGTATCGCGGGTCAAACTCCGTCATGTTGTACAGACTGCGCTCCTGTCGCCAGTTTTTCCAGTCGTCCGAAGTAATCTTGTTCGGATAATTAAAGGCCGGATGTCTCGGCTGGAGAATCGTCACCGTCGCGTTCTCATCCGTCACACGCGGGCCGATTTTCGCGGGCAAGGGCGCGAGATTCTTTTCCACGTAATCGGTCCTCTGATATTGCACGATGAGAGTGCCGCCACCGCGCACGTAATCCAGAAGCCGCGCATTGTTAGCGACAAAATCCGGCCTCACTTTGCTCGCATAGATGCCAGCTACGATCACGTCGTAACGCGAGAGGTCGCCGGTCGAAAGTTCGTCTTCAGAGAGCAAAGTGACCGTCAAGCCCATCTGCCTGATAGCTTCAGGAACCTGATCGCCGCTGCCCATGATATAGCCGACGCGCACGGGCGCGACTTGAAGATCAAAGACGCGCGCCGTCGCCGACGCCAGCGTGTATATCCTGTGCGTCTGGATGTGTGGAAATTCTATGGCGCGCATCTCGCGGTTGAAAGTCTGACCTCCAGCCGTCGCTGACGCATCAATCTGGAATGAGCCTTCTTTCGTGCGCGCCGGAACCGTGACGTTAAAAACCACAGCCGTGCGCGCGTTCTTCTCTTTAATCTCGAAGGGCGCTTCGGCGGGCTGTGCGGTCCATCCGGCGGGCAGACGCAGATGCACCTGCCCGTTGATGGCTTGCTGCGAATTGTTTGTGAGACGCACGGCGATGCGTCTCGTCTGATTCTTCAGCGAAACGGGAACGACCACGAGGTGTGAATCGAGCGCGACGGAGAGCGCGGGGACGACGTTCAAATCACGTCTAATCTCGCCGCGCACGGGGTCCGCATAGCGATACTGAATCGCTCTGGTGATCACAACGGGGACGCCTCCAATCTCCATTTTAACTTCGCCGAGAGCCTGCGGCGGCGCGAAGGGGAGACCCTTGGGCGCGTCGTTGGGCCATTGAAAAATATCGCCCGTGCGCGGTTGTGTGAGCCAGTAAGGTTGTGTGAGTGACGCATCCGGCGGGACGTTGAGACGAAAAAACGCCGACTGCTGCGCGGTCTCGCGTCTGAAGATGGAGAAGGGACCGCTCGCTGCTGGTGGAGTGGTGCCAGTCTCTACGCGCCAGCCTGCGGGTGCGCGAAGCTTCATCTCAACGCCCTGCACGTTCGAAGCATCTGGCACAAAGACCTTCAAGGCGACCTGCACAGATTCGCCGGGCGCGACGGTTTCAGCATCCGCGAGTGCTTCAACGGTCACTCCGCTGGCGCGCTGCAAGGCATCCGCGAACTCTTTCTCTTTCTGGTCCAGCAAAAAATCGGCGTCGGCTTTAGCGTTCGCGTCGTCCGTCGTCGCGGCCAGCTTTTCACGAGCCTTGCGCGTGGCTTCCAAACCTTCCGCCAGCGGCTTGATGATTTTCTGCGGGGCCATGACATCAAACTCCGCGAGCGCGCGGGCGGCTGCCTTTTGCATTTTCGAGAGTTCGCCGTTGATGGCTTCATCACGCAACCCGGAAAGTTTGGCGATGCCCGTCAGGGAAGTATCTATTCCATCAAAGAGGCTCTGCTCCGGCTCGCTGCTCTTGACGAGGCTTTCTACAAGACGCACGCCCGACGGGTGTGGACCATGCAGTTCAATCAATCCCTGCTCCTGTGATTTGTGCTGGCTGCGGCCTTCCATAGCAATCTCGAAGTAGGTGCGCCCGAGCAGGTAATCGTAGCGGCCAGTCTCTATCTCCAGAGTCGGCTTGTTGTTCGGATTATTCCCAAAACTCTGGCTGACGTAGAGCTTGCGCGCCTGCCAGGGTCGCAGGCCCTCCGCGAGTTGTTCGGGAAACTGTTGAGGGTCTGCGGCGGCATGAAACGCGAGCGGCGTCAGATAGCCCGCGAGTTGATGATGACCGTGACCGTCGGCGGGTGTGCCCGTGAAGCGCGAGATGATGACCTGCGGGCGATACATGCGTATGATTCGCACCATATCGCCGAGCACGTTTTGCTCGCCCCACTTTTTCGCGGCCTCATCTCTCGTCTTGGTAAAACCATAATCGAAGGTGCGCGTGAAGAATTGATCGCCGCCGTCAAGACGACGCGCCTGCAACAGTTCCTCCGTGCGAATGACGCCGAGTTTCTCGAAGAGGTCGGAACTGATGATGTTCTGCCCGCCCTCGCCCCGATTGAGCGCGAGATAAGCGACGCGCGCCTGGTCTCCACGCGCGAGACGCGCGATCAATGCGGAATCCTCGTCGTCAGGATGCGCGCCCGTGTGCATCGCGCTTGCGGTAGTTTGAAGGCGACGGAGCAGTTGGCCCAACCCGCCCGCGCCCGTGCTGTAGATGCTGCGAACCTGCGCCGTTGATGATGTTCGAATCAAGCTTATCGAAGCCGTCACGAGGGCCAACAGGCAAGCGAGCGTGATGAGACGTTTGAGCGATGGACGCATAGATAACCTCGGAAAGTTTAAGATGGCATAGAATGGGAAGTAATGATAGTGGTTCAATTCAATCTTGAGTGCGTGCGACATTGAGATTCACCACCGCAGACACAGAGCGCACAGAGTCAGCACAGAGGCTTGACTTCTTTTCTCTGTGCGTCCTCTGAGTCCTCTGTGTCTGCGGTGGTGAACGCTGTTTTCATCCTCACTCAACTCACATTGTTCTACTATTCAAGCAATAACTGATTCTCGAATGGCTTTATGCTTCACCCTGCCGGGTTGCCGAAAGGCCATTCGCCGCGAGCGCGCGAGCGCACAAAGTAAATCAAGAGGCCCACGATGATGAGCACCGCCGCATAGCGTATCTCTTTAAGAAAACCCTTGCGCGCGAAGAGCACGTAGACGAAACCGCCAAAGGCTACGACGGCGGGCACGGGATAGAGCCACATCCTGAACGGTCTCGGTAAATCTGGACGACGCGCGCGCAGGACTATGACCCCGACAATCTGGGCCAGGAATTGGATGATGATGCGAATCACCACCAGCGCCGCGATGACATCCGCCAGTCGCAGGAAACAGAAGAGCGCGGCGATGCCTCCCATGATGAGCAGCGAGACATAAGGGAAGCGATGCTTCGGGTGGACGCGTGCGAAAAAGCGAAAATAGTTGCCATCCAGCGCCGCAGCATAAGGGACGCGCGAGTAACCGAGCAGCAGGGAGAAGACGGAGGCGAAGGCCGTCCACATAATCAGCGCGGTCGCCAGCAGCCCGGCCCAGTGACCGTAGAGCCGTTCCATGAAAGCAGAGATGACGTAACGGCGCGCGTCCGAAGTCGCCGTCGCGCCGAACTCTCGCCAGGGAATGACGCCCAGGATGGAGATGTTCATCACGATGTAAATGATGGCGACGAAGAGAATCGAAAGAAGCACCGCGCGCGGAATCGTGCGGCCCGGATCGCGCACTTCACCGCCGATGAAACAGACGTTGTAATAACCCCAGTAATCATAAACGGAAATGAGCAGCGCCGCGCCGAGTCCAGTGAAGAACTCCGGCCTTAAGGTGAAGGCGTCCGGGGGAAAATCGAAAGCGATGGCGGGGTTAAAATGCCAGATGCCGGAAACGATAATCCAGGCAATCGTCAGCATGACGCCGACCCAGAGCAGATGAGAGAGCCGCTCGATAATCGTAATCTTGCGGTAGAGTAAAACGACCGCGAGCAGACACGTCCCGATGGCGACGAAGGTGCCGAGCGTCACCTCAACACTACCATCTGGACTTCCCAGCAGCCGCAATCCCAGACCGGGGAAAGCATATGTCGCGTAGAGCGCAAAGCCCAGACAACCCGAAGCAATCGAGAGCGGCGCGCTGAAGGTCAGTTGCCAGATGAAAAGAAAAGACATCAGGCGGCCCAGTTTTTTCTTTCCATAGATTTCGTTGAGATAGCGATACGGGCCGCCCGAACCCGGCATGGCCGCGCCGAGTTCCGCCCACACCAACCCGTCGCACATCACCAGCACCGCGCCCAAAATCCAACCGAGCATAGCCTGCGGACCACCCATCGCCGCGATGATGAGCGGGATCGTGATGAACGGCCCGACGCCGATCATGTCAATCATGTTGAGGGTCGTCGCGCCCGCCAACCCGACACCGCGAATCAGTTGCGATGCAGGCTCGACCTCAGCCTGATTGTCTTTCGCCTGTAAAGTTTCTTCTGCTGCCACTGGTTGAAAGCTCTGATGTTTTAAGCGCCACTGAGGTCAGTACCGCCTGCTTAAGCCGGGCGGGTGGGCCGATTGCGGAATGCAGATTTCGGATTGCGGATTAAAGAAGCAAGAGTATTCAAATCCGCAATCCAACATCGCCAATCCGCAATCTTGTGACCCGCCCGGCTTAAGCAGGCGGTACTGACCCGGAGGCTTCAGAAGTTGAACTTGAAGCCGAGTTGGAAGAGACGGCTGTCGAGTGCGCTCGGGTTCCTCTTCGTGAAATCAGGGAGCGGGGCCGTCAGGTTGCCTGCGGCATCTGTGGCGACGGCCCCGTTGACCTGAAAGATGCTGTTGATGTTGAAGATGTTGATGAATTCGCCGAACGCTTCGACGTTGAATCTTTCCGTGATGTGGACGAAGCGAGAATAGCGCAGGTCAACATTGTATTGATGCGGCGTGCGTCCCGTGTTGCGCCCGATGAAGAGCGGGCGGTCCGAATTGCCCGCGCCCACGCCGTCGTTGTTCAAATCGAGGGTGGAGACGATGTTGAATGTCTCGCCGCTGTTGGCCGTGGCGATGAAGCCCAACTGGTTATCGTTGACCAGTCGGCGCAGGAAGCTATTCTCGAAGTGGAAGGTCGGACGCCCGACGAAGCTCATGACGAAGGTATGCCGCTGGTCGGCCTGCGAGTTGCCGCGATCCCGGCGACGATTGGTCGGGTCGGAGAGCACCAGATTCGAGAATTGCGTGGCGACTAAATTTTGTTCGGGCGCGTCGTCTATGGCGTGCGAAAGGGTATAGTTGGCGCTGAACTGGTAGCCGCGCGAGAAACGTTTGTTGAGCGAGATGGTCCCGGCTGTGTAGTTGGAATTGCCGACGGACTCCGCCATCACCACGTTATTGAATTGCGGGTAGAGTCTCGTCGTCGCGTTGATGGTCGAACTGAAGATGGGCCTGCCATCGGCCAGTGAGCCAACGGGATTAATCGGATTCACGTTGCGATAGACGGGGATGTGCGTGCCCTTGGAAAAGATGAGGCCCGCCGTCAGGGAGAAGTTGTTTGAGAGCGCCTGCTCGACCTGCCCGTTGACGTGGAAGGCGTAGAGATTCGAGAATTCGGGCGCGACCGCTTCGACGCTCTGGCGTGGCAGGGCCGCTCCGGTCGGCAGAGAGCCGAGCGTGTTGGGGAAACTCGGAGCGCCGACGGTCGTCGGATTGAAAGTGAAGTTGAAGAAGACGGGGCTTCCGTTGTTCTGTATCGCGCGACGATAAAGGTCCGTCTGCGGCGGGTCGTAATAGATGCCCGCGCTCCCGCGCACGACCGTCGGGCGGTCGCCTTCGCGCAACAAATAAACGACGCCGAGGCGCGGCGCGAAGTTATTTTTGTCCACGCGGAAATTGCGAGAGAGAGCCAGCGGCGCGTTCGGGTCTGCATGGGGAACCCTGTATAAATCGTAGCGCACGCCGTAGTTGATTTTCAGACGGGGCGTGACCTTCCAATCATCCTGCGCGAATAAGTCGTAGAAGACGGAACGGAAACTGACCGACGGGTCTCCGAAACTTTCGACGAAGTTGGTGTAGCCGAAAGGAGCCGTCCCATTCTTCGCCGCGACGTAAGCCGCGATGGAAGAGAACGTGTAGCGCGCGAAGATGCCGGACTTCTGCGTGTCGTCTATGATGTTGAAGCCGCCGCCGAATTTCATCGTGTGAGGGCCGTGCGTGATGGTGAAGTTATCAAGAAACTGGTTGGAAGTTTCGAGCGGCGCAATCGTGTTCGGGTTCTCCGGCGAGCCGAATAAAGCCGCCTGCGCGCCCGTGATGACGATGGAAGGACCTTTGCCGGAATTGCCGTTCGGTAAATTCTGCGAGTAGCGGCGCGCGTATTGATAGCGCGCTTCGTTGAGCAGCGAAGGCGTGAAGGCAGAGACCAGTTGCAGGCCGACCGAATCCGATTGGTCCACAAAGTCTATACTTCTTTCCAGCGTCTGTGTCCCGCCAGCGATGTTGTCCGGCGAGTTATTGCGAAAGTCGTTGACCCTCCCGACGAGGCTCTGCTTATCCGTCAATCGCACGTCCGTGCGGACGATGAAGAACTTGACTTTCTGCGCCGTCGGAATCGAATTCGGGAAAGCCGCAGAGGGAACGCCAGCCGCGATGAGAGCCTGTTGATTGGCCTGGCTGATGGTTATGACGCGCTGCGGCTCGCCCGCCAGATCACGCGAGACATCTTCAAAGCCCGTGTAGAAGTGCCAGCGATTGCGGATAATTGGACCACCAACCGCCGCCGTGAAATCGTCAACCTTCGTCTTCGGCTTGGGCTTCGTCGGGTCTGAAAAGAAGGGACGCGAGGAGAACGGCGTGCGCCGGAAACGATAGCTCACATGACCGTGATAATCGTTCGTGCCGGAAGGCGTCACGGCGTTCATAATCAATCCGGGAGTATTGCCGAACTCCGGCGCAAAGCCGTTGGTGACAAGCTGAACTTCGTTGACGAAGAGTTCCGAGATGGGCATTAAGCGAATGCCTGAGCGGTCGGATTGCGTGTTGTTGTTACCGTCGAGTTGATAATTGGTCCGGCGCGCGTAGCCGTTGGCGTTGATACGCGGGACGCCGAACTCGACGTTCGGACGACCCGTGACGTTGGATTGGAGCAGCGCGAAGTTATAAGGGTTGCGCGAGACGAGCGGGAGATTATGGACCTCCATGTTATTCATGACGCGCCCTAAATCTATCTTCGCCGGATCGGCAATCGGAGCATCGCTCGTGATGGTGACGATTTCCGAAACCTGGCCCGCTTCCATCCTCAAAGCGACGGTCGCCGTCTGCCCCGTCGTGAGAGTAATGCCCTCGCGGACGAGCTTCTTAAAGTTGGAAGCCTCAGCCGTCACGCGGTAGGTTCCGAGCGGCAACAGCGGCGCGCGATAAGTGCCCGTCTCATCCGCATTGACGGTGCGGGTCGTGCCGGTTTCAAGATTGAAAATAGTGATGACGGCATTCGGGATGGCAGCGCCGTTGGCGTCCGTCACAGTGCCTTCAATCTGAGCATTCAAAGCTTGTGACTGCGCGTCAACCCTCGCCGTCGCAAAGATGAGCAGGCTCATGGTCACAACAAACAACACGAGGGCGCGGACGCCTCTGCTGACATCGGGTGAATAGTTCGCGGGCATGTCCAAAATCTCCTTCAATCTGGGGGCCTGAAAATTTAACCTGTGAACCCTTGCATTTTGCAAAGGTCGCATGACGACCCTCTTGGGCCAACCGGAAGGTCATTTGAAAGCACTATATCAAACTCTTTCTTAATCGCCCGGATTTTTTCTTGAGATGCCCGCCGCTGCGTTGTGGCCGGGCCAATAGGATGTCTGAAAAGGCAGAGCACACCCTTCAAGCTTATCCACGCCAGTGGACACACAAGCTTATCCACGGCAGTGGATACATATGAGAGCCGGGGGCAAGCGTCAGCAGCGCCCCCGGTCACTGGTCCAAGATAGATTTCGACCCTGAAGGGGTCGCACATGCAAGGTTGAGGTGCGACCCCTTCAGGGTCGAATGGTGTGGCGGCGAGAGTTCCGGGGGCGCTGCCCCCGGCTCTCATATTCTGCCCTTTCAGGGCACAGATGGCTTTGCAGTCAGCCTTTAGAGACCGCCTTTAAG
>DASYML010000056.1:0-10226 GCA_036009045.1 Pyrinomonadaceae bacterium | reverse complement strand
GTGAGAGGATATTAGCAGAAACACGGCAAAAAAGTGAGCAGTAAGCAGGAGGCAGTAAGCAGGAGCCAGAAGCCAGGAGCCAGTAAAAAAACAGGTCGTGTCTTTTCTACTGGCTCCTGGCTTCTGGCTCCTGCTTACTGCTCTTCGGTCTGCATGGCTGGGAGGTATCCCATAGGGTCAACCGGCTCGTCGTTGATACGCACCTCGTAATGAAGGTGCGGGCCTGTAGAGCGTCCCGTAGAGCCGACGCGGCCCAGGACTTCGCCGCGCGTGATTGATTGACCGACGGCGACATCTATATGCGAGAGGTGGCCGTAACGAGTAGTCAATCCGGTGCCGTGGTCTATGATGACGACGTTGCCATAGCCGCTCTGCGTGCCCGCGAAAGAGATTGTGCCGTTGGCGGGGGCGATGACGGGCGTGCCCCACAGGGTGGCGATGTCCTGACCCGCGTGGAATTCTGTGGAAGAGCCGCCGAAGGGATTACGACGACCGCCGAAACTGTCCGTCAGGTTGCCCGTCACGGGCCAGATAGAGGGCGTCACGGCACGCTCGCGCAAGGCCGCTTCATAGACGCGCAGGTTCTCTTCGATGTGTATCGCCCTGGCTTCGACGAGGGCCGTCGCTTCGGCATTCATGGGGAGCGCGGGACCGCCCGCTCCGTGCAAGTTGGCTTGCCCGTCATGCGAGACGCCGGACATCTCCGCGATGCGGCGCGTCGTGTCTTCAACAGCTTCGACGCGATTATTCAGATTGTTCAACTGCCGTCGCTGCTTTTCGTTTTCGGCGCGCAGCAACTCGTTTTCGCGTTCGATGCGTAGATGCATGGCCTGCTGCGTCAGGCCGTAGAAACCGTAAAGCGCCGCGCAAACAAAGGCCAAAGCCACGACGGCGAAGACTTTGAGCCAGCGCTTATGCACACAAATTCTGCGAATCTGTGAACGTGAACGCGAAGTGTGATCAACTATAAAAGCGTAGAAACGGTCGTCTCTGGCCTTCATCAATGTGCTCCTTTTTGCCTCTCGTCGGCGCGCTCAAATCCTTTAGGGGAACAAGGCGCAGACGAGGGCGGAAGTGCACAGCCTGCCGGACGAGGGCGACTGGTGCGAACCTAACATTTACGAGGTCTTAATTTAAGAACCTGCCCGAAGATCGCAGCCGGTGGGATGTCCTCAGAAGTTTTTAAGAACCAAACAACAGAGCATCCAGGACTGCTAAAAGGAAGCGCAAACTATCATATGGCGGGCGAGATTGCAAATCGCCGGAAAGGGAGAGTAAGACGGAGGCTAGAGGTGAGAGGCTAGAGGCTGGTCAAGAACAGTTGTCTTTTACCAGCCTCCAGTCTCTAACCTCTGTCTTGCTTATATTTCTTCGGCTTCTTCGCGGCGACGTTGGCCGCGACTGCGGAATATGAGGACCACAATCAAAAGCATGAGGAGAACGAAGACGACGACGACCCCGATTTTGAGAGCGAAGAGAAGGAATGTGACCAGCGAAATAAGCTGGCGTACCAGCGTGATGAGAAGGATGACGAGCGTCAGGATGCCGCCCCAGCGACTCGCGATTTTTAGTAAAGCTGACATCATGTATGACCCCTACGACGGATTACAGAGATTAAGGGAGACGCTTCAAGAAATCAATTCAACCTCACAAAAGCCCGCGCGGCGCAATGCCTCTGTTGGCCCACCTGCCACTATAGCAAAGAAGACGTGTAAATGGTGAATGGTCAACCGTGGCAAGATGAAAAATATTTCTCTCCCTCATATCCTGGACCATTAACCTCTCACACACTTTTTCATCTTCCGGCGTCGCGCGCCGTGACCTGCGTGACGAGTTCGCCCGTGCGAAATGTGGGCGCGTCGAGCGGTGCGCTGACGACAGAGGGCGGCGGCACACGCGTGTCAAAGACGGGCATGTTGCGCTCGCCCCTGACACGTCGGCTGATGTAGTCGTATAGCATGTAGCCGCCGAGCGCGACCAGCGCGACGGGGAGAAACTGGCGCACGGGGAGTTGAATGCCGAGCAGCGTATGCAGCAGGAAGAGCGTGCCGAGCACGATCAGCGTCATACTCCAGGCCAAAGGGTTGCCGTAGAGCCTGCGCGCGATGGCGTCTTCGACGGCTTCGGGCGCGAAACCCGAACGCATCAGTTGCGATGTCCGGCAGGCATCAACCGCCGCGTACAACCATGTGCCCAACAAACCTATGAAGAAGAAGGGCATGCCGTCCGTCACAATCGCCATCTGAAAAAAGCTGGCGAAGATGGCGAAGTGGACGATGGCTTTGGAGGTCTGCCCGTTGTAGGCCGCGCCGAGACCCGGACAGACGAGCGATAGTAAAGTGGCGACGATGGGAGAACCTTTACGTCGGACGACGGGCGAGACTTCCGTCCGCGATTGCTGTTGCAACATCTGCACGCCCGCGACGATGCAATCCTGGCAGAAAGGAAAACCGCGTATGCGGTGGTCGCACGCGGGGCACAGGGCGCGCGCGCAGCGATTACACTGGACAGCCGCCGGATTTCTTGGATGATAAGCGCAGTTCATTTAGCTTGCTCGTAGTTCATTGAAAACACTTTCAACCGGACTCTCAATCCTGGTCCTGAAAAACCTTTGCTTAATGCTTCTGCTCTGGCTGCTCAGGCGTCTTCACGGCAGCGCCGTCCTTCTTTTGTTCTGCGCCGTTGCCGCTCGCGTCTTTGTCTTCTTCCTTATCCATGAAGGCAGCCGAGATGCCGTCCGCGATTTGCTTGAAGTCGCCGGGAATGTTCGCGCCCTTGACCGCGCGGTTCGCGCCCTGCGCGTAGGTCTGCTCGGCTAGTTTGACGCTGGCGCGATACATGCCGCTGATGGAACCGTCTGCGGAGACTGTGCTCGTCAGGACCAGCACTGCGACGAGCAGCATCGTCGCCACGGTGGCGAACTGCGGGGAGACGAGCGGATCCAGCCACTCTCTGAGGCGTGCCGCGAGACGTGCTGCGAAGGGCGCGCGACGCTCTTCGGCTTCGGTCGTGCCGAGGGTTGCCTGTAAAATCCTCTCGTGCAGACCGGCGGGCACGGAGCGCTCTTCGCTGATGTAGGTATAGCATGCGCCGATGGAGCGCACGACCTGTCCGGGCAATTCCGTGCAACTCTCGCAGAGGGCCGCGTGACGTTCCCAGCGATGATAAAGCGTGGCGGGCAAAAATCCATCCAGGTAATCAGTCAGGTATTCTTCAAACTCTTCGCAACTCATCGCCGTTTCCGGCATCGTCTGGCTCAGGATGCGCGCGGCGAGTTCGGCGGGCGGTGGGGGGACTTCCGCCGTGCGGCACATCTGCAAACTGTTCTTGACTTCGCTTAAAAGCTCGTGACAGACGGGGCAGCGCAGGGCGTGCTCCGCGAAAGCACGATGACTCTCGGCGTCGAGCGCGCCTTCCAGATAGTCAGTCAAGCGGTCTTCAAAATCTGCACACAGCATCACGGTTACTCGTTTCTTCCCCTCATGATAAATCTAAAGTAAAAAGCAAATCCTGCATCCTCATCTGTAAGACCGTATCCTTTCTCGCTTTTGCTTTTCTACCTGTCACTCTTGCCTTTCCTCACACGTTGCTCATCGCCACCACGCGCATGCGTCTCAATATCTTCGCCAGTTCGATGCGACCGCGATTGATGCGAGATTTGACAGTCCCTTCCGGTATCTCCAAAAGGTCTACTATCTCCTGATAGCTCAACTCTTCTATGTCGCGCAGGATGACGCAGGTGCGCAGGTCCGGCGAGAGCTTGTCAATGGCGGCCTGGACCTGTGCGCCGAGTTCGCGGCGTTCCATCTCCTTCTGAACGGAGTTGCCGGATGAGCGCAGATGATAAGTATGATCTTCCAGGTCGTCCGCCAGAGTGTCCTGCGGCGCGCGCTGCCTGCGACGATAGTCGTCTATGATGAGGTTGCGCGCGAGACGCATGAGCCAGTTCTGCAAGTCGCCCTGCTTCGGGTCGTACTGTTCCAAAGATCTATAGACGCGGATGAAGACTTCCTGCGTCAAATCTTCTGCGGCGTCTGGCCGGGAGGTGAAGCGATACGCGAGATTGTAGATGCGGCGTGTGTAAGCGGAGACAATCTCCTCCCACGCCGCGCCATCGCCCGCGCGACATCTCCTGACTAATTCGCCTCCGTCGCCCCCAACCAAAGCTTTTGCAGCCCCCACCACAAGCCTCTCTCCGGTCTCGTCTCGTTTAACTGCTCAAGTGCGCCTCGGCCAGGGTACAAATCTCCCTGCCAAGCGAGCATTACGACAGCCGTAGAGGGAAAGTTCCGTCTGCTCAAACAGTCTGGAGTCTAGAGTCTGGAGTCCTGAGTCAAAAGTCAAGGGCAACTCTTGTTTTTGACTCCAGACTCCAGACTCCAGACTCTAGACTTGGTCTTCCCTTGCACCCTCCCGGCAAAGTATTGTAGCCTTGTTGGGCCACACCATATCTTGTGGTTGTCCCGGTTTAAAGATAGGTTTTATACGTTTTATTGATGTCACCCGCGAAACCTTTTGCGGAAGTGGATTATTACCGATTTGCGCAAACATTTGAAATTCATCGCGCTGGTTTTGCTGGCGGGGCTGATCCTGTGGTGGTTCGGGCGCGGGCTGAACTGGACGGAGGTGCGCGAGGCTCTCGGACGTTCCGACGGTCGGCTCCTGCTGGCGTCCATCGCGGTCGTCTATCTGACGTATCTGCTGCGGGCCTATCGCTGGCGCGCGCTGCTCTCGCCGCTCACTCCCGCTTCCCTGCGCGAACTGTTCGTCGCTACGACCGTAGGCTTCAGCGCGGTCTTTCTCTTCGGTCGCGCGGGCGAGGTCGTGCGGCCAGTGGTCCTGCCTCTGCGTGACAGGCGCGTGCGTCCGGCGGCTGCCTTCGTCACGATCATGGTTGAAAGACTGTGCGATAGCATGGCCGTCGTCTTGCTCTTCGCCGTCAATTTGTTGTGGTTTCGTCCGGCCAATTCGACGGGTTCAGAGTTTGCCCATGTGCGTCTCGCGGGAGTCGTCCTGCTGGCGGCTTCCTTGCTGGGTGTGGCCGGTCTCGTGTGGTTCAAGCGGCGTTCTGAGAGCGCGATAAGAGGTCTGGGGAAGCGGTTCGCGCGTTGGAGTTTCGTGCCGGAACGCGTCGGGCGGGCCATCCTCAGTTTGTTGGAACAACTGGCGGGTGCGCTGAGTATTTTGACGGACGCGCGCGAGTTGGCCGTGGTGGCCGCGTGGACGACTCTCCTGTGGGGAACGATTACGCTGGCGAACGTGCTCGTGATGCGCGCCTTCGGGTTGCCGTTCGGTCTGCCGGAGACCGTCTTCGTGATGGGCTTTGCCCTCATAGGCTCGCTCGTCCCGACGCCGGGCGGCGCTGCCGGTGCGTTTCACGCGGCGACCGCCGCCGGGTTGATTTTCCTCGGCGTCGCGCGTGAACAGGCCGTCGCCGTGACCATCGTCCTCAATCCGATCATTTTTGGTCCAGCGCTCACCTTCGGCCTTTACTACCTGCTGCGCGGCGAGGTCAACATCAAACGTTTGCGACAACTGACTTCGCCCGAAGAGGTAGAGCATGCCGTCGAAGACGAGATTATTCATCCGCCCGATAAGACGGAAGCGGCAGAGGAACAGGAACACATGATGGTCCATGCAGGCGAATAGACGGTTTAAGGTTTCAGGTCAGAGATTTAAAATTGACGCGAGATTTAAAGTTAATGTGAGAGCTTCGGGGTTAAAGGCGACTGTCTTTGACTCCAGACTCCAGACTCCAGACTCTCAGACTTTTCATCAGAGGAGCTTTTTATGAAGTGTCCTTTCTGTGGTTTTATCGAAGACAAGGTGGTTGATTCGCGCGAGTCCAGGGAGGGCGATGCGATTCGCCGCAGGCGCGAGTGTTTGCGTTGCGAGCGGCGCTTCACCTCCTACGAGCGGATAGACGAAATTCCCTACATGGTCGTCAAGAAGGATGGACGGCGCGAGGCGTTCGACCGCAACAAGGTGATGGCTGGACTCCTGCGCGCCTGCGAGAAGCGGCCCGTCCCGTCTTCCAAGTTAGAGGGCATCGTCAACTCGATAGAGAAATACGTCCAGGAATCGCCGGAGCGCGAACGCCCGACCAGCAAAATCGGCGAGACCATTATGCGCCGCTTGAAGGAACTCGATAAGGTGGCCTACGTGCGCTTCGCCTCCGTCTATCTGGAATTCGAGGATGTCTCCGAATTCATGACCGAACTCAAACACCTGGTGCGCCAGCGCAACAACGCTGCCGCCAGAAGAGTTTAAAGCAGTGATAAGTGACGAGTGACGAGTGACAAGTTAAGAACTTCTTGCTCGTCAGCTTCCGGCTTTTATTCTTGCTCGTCACTTGTCACTCGTCACCCGTCACTGTTCTCTTATGATTAAAGCCGTCCGCGCGACAGGGCTTGAGCGCCTTGAGTTGGAACGCTTGCGCGACCATGTGGGTCGCCTGTATGCCGCTTTGCAGGAGGCGACGCTGACGGATGCGCCAGCCACGCCGGGCGCGTGGTCGCCGCCCGTTGACTTGTGTGAAACGGCAAAGGCTGTCATCGTGCGCGTGGAATTGCCGGGCGTGCGCGCAGAGCAAATTAAAGTCGGATTGACCAGCACGCGCCTGCGTATCTGCGGCGAGAAGAAAAGGGGCGTGCCACGAAGTCGCGTCGTCACGCATCTATGTTCTGAACGTTCTTACGGCAACTTCAGCCGCGTCGTCCCGCTCCGCTGGACCATTAATGTGAACGCGGCGACCGCCGAGTTAAAGGATGGTATTCTGATAGTGCAACTGCCGAAGCAGAAGGATCGTCGCGGCGCGGAGTTTAAAGTTTCGGTGAGGGACGCCGACGAATAAAACGGAAACCGAAAGCAAGCTTTTCAACGTATCTTTAGCAACAGAGATTATATGGTTATCAGCAACGCAGAAATTACGGAAGCCCTCGACCCGACCGACAGCGGCGAGCAGCAATTGCAGATTCCGAGCGAACTGCCCGTGCTCCCCTTGCGCGACATCGTCATTTATCCATTCATGATCGTGCCGCTCTTCGTCTCGCGCGAAAAATCTATCCGCGCCGTGGACGAAGCCCTCGGCGAAAGCCGTATGATTCTGCTCGCCTCGCAGAAAGACCTCGACAAAGAAGAGCCTGCGGGCGATGACCTCTACCAGATAGGCACGGTGGCCGTCATCATGCGTATGCTCAAGCTACCCGATGGCCGCATACGCATTCTGGTCCAGGGACTGGCCCGCGCGCAGATCGAATCCGTCGAAGCGGGCGGCGAATACTTGCGCGCTCATCTTAATGTCGTGCAGGAGATACCCGCGCCGGAACGTTCGCTCGAAGTCGAAGCCCTCATTCGCAACGTGCGGGCTTCGATGGAGAAGGCCGTCAACCTCGGCAAAAATATCTCGCCCGAAGTGATGGCGATTATCGCCAACCTCGATGATGCGGGAAGACTCGCGGACCTCTCGGCTTCTAATCTCGAACTGAAAGTTGAAGACGCGCAGAGCGTGCTCGACATCGCGGACACGACCGCGCGCCTGCGCCGCGTCAACGAACTTCTCAACAAGGAGATCGAAGTCCTCACGGTCCAGCAGGAAATCAACACGCAGGCGCGCGCCGACATTGATCGCTCGCAGCGCGAGTTCTACCTGCGACAGCAGATGAAGGCCATTCAAACGGAGCTCGGCGAAGGCAACGAACTGGCCGAAGAGATAGCGCAGTTCAGGGAAAAGATAGAGGCCGCAGGGATGCCGAAACTGGCCGAAGAGGAGGCGCTCCGCCAGCTTAAAAAGTTGGAGCGCATGCACCCGGACGCAGCCGAGACGGCCACCCTCCGCAACTGGATGGAGATTATGACGGACCTTCCCTGGTCCAAGGCTTCCGTAGATAATCTGGACCTGATTAAAGCCGAGCGCATTTTGAACGAAGACCACTACGGTCTTGAGAAAGTCAAAGAGCGCATCATTGAAGCCCTCGCCGTGCGTAAGCTGAAGGAGAAACCGAAAGGCCCGATTCTCTGTCTGGTTGGCCCGCCGGGAGTCGGCAAGACCAGTCTGGGCCGCTCGATTGCGCGAGCGCTCGACCGCAAGTTCGTCCGCCTCTCCTTGGGCGGTGTGCATGACGAGGCGGAGATACGCGGTCATCGCAGGACTTACGTCGGCGCGATGCCGGGCCGCGTCATACAGGCGGTCCAACAGGCTGGCACGAACAACCCGCTCATCATGCTCGACGAGATAGACAAGGTCGGGGCCGATTTTCGCGGAGACCCCTCGTCCGCGCTCCTCGAAGTTTTGGACCCGGAGCAGAATAATAGTTTTCGTGATAACTACCTGGGCATCACCTTCGATCTCTCGAACGTCATGTTCATGACGACCGCCAACGTGCTCGACACGATTCAGCCTGCGCTCAGAGACCGCATGGAAGTTATCCGCCTCGCGGGTTACACGGAGGAAGAGAAGCGCGAGATTGCCCGTCAACATCTGATGCCGAAGCAGATGGAGGAGACTGGCGTCACCGCGCGCGACCTGCACATCTCGAAGACCGCTCTGACCGCGATTATCCAGCAGTACACGCAGGAGGCAGGACTCAGGCAGTTGGAGCGCGAGATCGGCGCAATCTGCCGCAAGGTGGCCCGTCGTCTGGCCGAAGGGAAGAAGGAGACCGTGCGCGTCAACGCGAAGAACCTGCACGAGTTTCTCGGAGCGCCGAAGATTATCCCCGAAGAGGTCTTGAAAAAGGATCAGGTCGGCGTGGCGACGGGGCTGGCCTGGACGGCTGTCGGCGGCGACGTGCTCTTCATAGAGGCCCTGCGGATGAAGGGCAAGGGCAATTTAGTCTTGACGGGCCAACTCGGCGAAGTGATGCGCGAGTCCGCGCAGGCGGCTTATTCTTACGCCAAGTCGCGCGCCAAAGAGTTGGAGATTAACGAAGACGACTTTAGTAACTACGACCTGCACATACACATCCCTGAAGGCGCGATTCCAAAGGATGGTCCATCTGCGGGAATAACCCTGGCGACGGCGATGGTCTCCGCGCTCTCGCAGCGTCCGATTCGCAAGGACGTGGCGATGACTGGCGAAATCACTCTGCGCGGCAACGTGCTTCCGGTCGGCGGGGTCAAGGAGAAAGTCCTGGCCGCGAGACGCGCGCGCGTCTCCAAGATTATCCTGCCGCACCTTAACCGTAGAGACATGGACGAAGTGCCGAAAGAGCCTTTCAAGGACATCCAATTCGTCTTTGTGGAGAACATGCGACAGGTCTTTCGAGAGGCCCTCAAGGAGAAAGTATCGCCCCCTCTCACGACCGGCACGCGACCCTCCAGAATGCCGCAGGCGGCCTCGCCCAGAAACGTTTGAGAGGAGAGTTAAATTCTCTCCTCTCAATATTTGCGAGCACTGAGTTTTCTTCTCAGGCGGCACAACCCGAATCCCTCAGGGAGCATCATATAATAGTATGAGGCGAAGCGGTTTAGTGGAAAAATTCACCGCTTCGCCCTCTCTTTAGTTGAGGGTATTGTTTGACACTTCAGCAACCCGTGTGATAGCCTCTGCTGCCTGGAAGTGGCTCCGAATGTTACATTTGAGTCTTCCATACGGGGCCAATCAAAAAGGAACAAGGTTTTCACCCTCGCGTTAGATATTTGTGGATGCCGCTCGTGCGCCTCTCAACAGAGCAGAGAGCGCCGTCGTGGATTCGCCCTAACCCTTTGATAAAGGAGATAGACGACTGATGACAACGAGCTTCCCCCGTGTAATCATAAACACCCTTTTACTGGTGGCGTTTTTCTGTGCCCCGCTCAGCCTCCACGCGCAAGTCCCCACTTCATCGGCGCGTTATATCCCAAACGAAATTGAGAAGTCGGACCCGCGCGCGGCGCAGATTATCAACCGCGCCGAAACGCACTTCAAACAGGGAGAGTTGAACCTCAGGGACAACAAGCGTTTTGAAGCGCGCGACGAGTTTGATAAAGCGGTTGACAGCATTCTCGAATCCGGCATGGACGTGCGCTCTAACCAGCGGCTGCAAAATTATTACTGGGAATTCATCAAGCGCATCAATTGCCTGGAAGTCCCAGGCCAGTCGGATTGCTCCGGCATTCCCGGACCGCCGCTCGTCGCTCAGACCGATGTGACGAATGAGATGGTCGCGATGCAGACTCCGCAGACGCCAACGGGCGGCGCGTCTCGCAAGACCGAACAGACTCCGCCGCAGGTCGGTTTCCGCGAA
>DASYML010000055.1:0-27972 GCA_036009045.1 Pyrinomonadaceae bacterium | reverse complement strand
CGGATACGACATCATCTCGACTTCGTGAAAACGCACGCGCTCGCCCAGTTCTGTCAGGCGCGTCGGCAGTGAAGACGCTATGAAATGAACCGTGTGGCCGCGCGCCGCCAACTCTTTGCCCAACTCCGAGCCGACGATGCCGCTGCCGCCGTAGGATGAATAAACGGTGATGCCGATGTTCATAAAAGAAGATGCTGGATGTTAGCACATTTTTTATTACCAGCATTCAGCATCTGACATCTCAATCTGTTCTGGCAAGTGTCTGGCGATGCGCTGGCGGGCAAGCGTGCCGGTGAGCGGCAAAATCGGGCGGCGAACAAAAGAGAAGAGGCAGACAACCCTCGCAATCGTCTGCCTCTTGTCTCTACTTTCTCACACCTTTTGACAGGGGGAGCAAGCGAGGCCAGTGAGTATATTCCCACACAGCCTTTTTAGCAACACTCTTTTTGCAACCTCACGAAAATAATTTCCCTCGCTCTTAAAAGCCCACAAAATTGGACCAGTGGACCAGTAAAAACTTCTTTTCCACAATTCTCTTTGATTTCCATTAACATGGATTTAAATTCATCACATAAATTCAACACCCCGCTTCAAACCTTCCTCGCTCTGCCGCCGGAGGACTGCATTCGAGCGCCGGATGAAGTATAATATTATCGAACAAATAAGCACTTATAGAGCACCCGCGATTCCAGAGTATGCACAATATGAGCGGGCGCATGAATGGAGATGAGGTCATGCCGAAGATTAGCGATATTGAAGAGACACCGAATCCGAACGCGGTTAAATTTATACTCAAAGAGCCTGTCACGAATGGCACTGCGCGCCAGTTCAACTCTGCGGAAAAGGCCGAGAGCGACCCCCTCGCGAAATCTTTATTCGACGTGGGTCAGGTCGTTTCAATCTTTTACATGGACCGGATGATTACGGTCGAAAAAGAGGACCTCGCGGATTGGGACGAACTGCTGCCCGCGCTGGCCGTGCCGATTCGCGCAGCCGCCTCCGTGGCGACGACGAACGTGCCCGCCGGGGCGACTGCGGCAGCAGCAGCGGGAGTCGGCGGGGCCATCGCCGCCGTGTTGAGCGACGACCCGCGACTTATGCGTATCAACGAAATACTGGACGAGAAAGTGCGCCCGGCGTTGATGGGCGACGGCGGTTATCTGGAAGTTCTAGGTCTCAGCGAGCACACGCTCAGCATTCGTTACCAGGGCGCGTGCGGCAGTTGCCCCAGTTCGCTGACGGGCACACTGATGGCGATTGAAGGCATGCTCAAACAGGAAGTTGATCCTGAGTTGGAAGTCATCGCCGTCTGAAAATTCTCATCTCCGAACGGATGTCCGAGTCTTCTTGTGGAACATAATGCGGGGTCATTCGTTTATCAAGGTGTCGCGTCCTGTTGCGCGTTGGCAGATTGATTCGGGGAATCTTAATTCTGGTCCAGCGTCTGAACGATAGATAACGCGGCGCGGTAATCTACAAATCCTTACAGGTCGGAGAGAATCATGAATCATCTATGCTCTGTGGCACGTCTCGCCGTGCTTTGCCTGCTCGCGTTCTGCTTGCCCGTTAAAGCCCAGACGCCGACGACCAAAGATTCCGCAGCACCCGCGAAGAAGCCCGTGGTCAAGAAGGACGCGCGCGAGAAGGCGGACCCTCTCGCCAGTGAGAGACAGGCTGTGGCCGCCTCGCTCGTCACCGCTCTGGCAGAAGATGCGCGCAGCTTTCGTGACGAGACCCTGCGCGCGCGCGTCCAGGCGCGTGCGGCGGATGCGCTCTGGGAGAGCGACCCTGATAAAGCGCGCACGCTCTTTCGTAGAGCCTGGGAGACGGCGGAAATCGTTGATGCGGAACTTGCGCGGCGCGCGGAAGATGAGAGACGCGCGCAAACATCTCTGAGGGATGTGGAGCTTAGAAGGTCCGGGCCGCCGCCGAACGTGCGCCCTGAAGTTTTGCGTCTGGCTTCGAGGCGCGACCGCGCGCTCGCAGAAGAGTTCATCGCCAAACTGGCGGCAGCGAGAGATAGAGAGAACGGGAGTTTAACTTCTGGTCCAGGTCAGAGTCCGACTCCGAGTGATGGTTCGGACAACACGCAGGCCGTAGAGGTGACGACTCCGAATCCCGAACGCCCACCCACAGACATCATCGCGCGGCTCGATCTCGCCAGAGAGTTTCTTGATGATGGCGACGTTGACCGCGCACTGCTCTTCGCGGATAAAGCGCTTGACCGCGTCACGACAAAGGGCATCAACTTTCTTTCCGCGTTGCGCGAAAAGAATCCTGCGGCATCGGACCAGCGTTACGCGCGGATGCTGCAACTCGCGGCCAGCGACCCGCAATCGGATGCGGTCACGGTCTCCGTCCTTTCGTCCTACGCCTTCACGCCTTTTCTTTACGTCATAGTGGCGCGCGACAATAATCATACGAGCCAGCAACGCGAACACATCGTTGCGCCCACCATGCCGCAGGAATTGCGCGCGGCCTTCTTCCGTGCCGCCGCACAAATACTCCTGCGCCCGGTCGCTCCGCCGGACCAGGACCACACGCTCGCGGGGCGCAAAGGCTTATACTTCACCATCGCGCGCTTGCTTCCCTTCTTCGACCAGTTTGACGCCAACCTCGCCGCAGAGCTTCGCAACCAGATGGGCACAGTCGCGGCGGATGCGCCGGAAGATATACGCAACGGTAAAAACCCCAACCTGACGCGCGGCCTCACGGCGGAAGACCCTTCGAGGAATGATGACAGGGAAGCTCTCGAACGCGCGGACCGCGCACCGACGGCTGAAGAACGCGATGGCTCTTTTGCGAGAGCCGCGATGGCCGCCGCGCGCAAAGGTGATGCACACGCGCGCGACTACGTGGACAAAATCTCCGACACAGACTTACGCACACGCGCACGCGCGCATGTTGATTTCACTTTGGTCAGTCGCGCGCTCGACGGCAAAGACCCGCAGGAAGCTTTGAGACTGGCGCGCATGGGCGAGTTGACACACATCCATCGCGCGTGGGCGCTCACGGAAATCGCGCGCCTCTTCGCCAAATCGGACCCGACGCGCGCCACCGAAGTGTTAGACGAAGCCGCGACGGAAGCTAGACGCATCGGCGGCAGCGACCCGGACCGCGCACGCGCCCTTGTCGGAGTGGCGACGCAGATGTTCGCGGTGGACCACAATCGCGTCTGGGAGTTGATGACGGAAGCGGCCAAGGCAGCTAACTCCGCCACTGACTTTACGGGCGAGGATGCCGAGATAGTCTCGCGCCTGACCACCGGACGCGGCTCCTCCACCAACAGTTTCAGCGCGAATAGCTTTGACCTCGCGGGCATCTTCGGCCTGCTCGCCAAAGATGACCTCTATCGCGCCATCGAACTCGCCAGGAATTTCAACGGCGAATCGCCACGCGCCGTCGCCACCCTCGCCATCGCCCACGCCGTGCTTGAGAAGAAGAAGGCTTAAAAGCAGTCCAAGGTCCAGGGTCCAAAGTCAAGAGCCGGAAGATTCAGCTTCTTGACTTTGGACCCTGGACCTTGGACTTTGGACTTATTATTCTTTCGCCGCGAGTGTTTGGAATCGCGCTGCGTCCTGGGCCATTCGCACGTTGTTGAAGAGGACGTATGAGGTGGCCCCGCGCGGCAACATGCCGAGCAGTTCTTCCAGTTCATCATCCTCGTAAATGTATCTGAAGCCTTTGCGCCCGTGCAGGCGAAAGTAGCAGAGTTGCGGCGTGAGCGTGCGTGCCGCGAACGGGTCTACGACGTGGGCCAACTGTAGTTCCGCGCACAATTCGTTCACCGTCTTGTCGGGCCAATTCCCGCGCGGCTCCCATAAAAGCTGCAAGCCTTGACGCTCTATGGAAGTGAAGAAGCGGCGCAGGTCTTTGATGTGCTGCGAGGATGGGGTAAAGCTCGCCGGGCATTGAAAGAGCACGAGCCGCGCCTTGAGGGCCACGGCGCAGGCGCGCGTCACCTCCCATGCTTCGCGGACGATGGCGGTCGGGCGAAACGAGCCGCACTCTTCGCGCTCCGCCTCGCTCAACTCTCGCTTGAGACGCCTGTACGTCGGGCTGCGCGATTCGTGCGTGATGAGTTGCCAGGCTTTGAGCGTGAACTCGAAATCGGGAGGAGCGTCCGCGCGCCATTTTTCGAGGGTCTTGATGTGCGGCGGCTGGTAAAAAGTTTGCTGGACCTCGACGACCGGAAAGTTCTGCACATATTCGCGTTGCGCCATGCGAAAACCGCAGCAGCCCGTCTTCACTTGTAAAGATGCATGAGTTACAGCCGCAGGTGATTGACGCGAGGGCTGCTTGTCTTCAACATCGCGTGCAGCGGGTCGTCTCTTGTTGGTCGCCATGATTTACGAATAGATATTCATGGGCCTGGAAAGCAGGGCCAGAGGGTCGTCAACATTCAAAGCCTCCCGGACATAAAAGGGTTCGCCCGCCGCGACGCCTATCAGCGAGCCGTAGTGGTGCAGGCGTCCTTCTATCTGGTCCAGAAAATTCTTGTCGCTGATGCGCGTCGCAGGCTCTGCGGAATCCTGGCGATAAAACTGCGACGCGTGTGCCCTGATGGCCTTCATCTTCTCTTCCACGAAATCCGAAACGTCTACGATGAACGACGGCACGACGAGGCGCGAATAGACCGTGTGCGCGATCATCGGCACGCGCACGGCCCCTTGCCCGGCCTCTTCGTCATAACGACGCATGCTGGCGAGCCGCGCCGCCTCGCGCACGATCCTGCAAGTGTTGGCGTGGTCCGGGTGCGGGTCGTCCAAAGGCGAAGTGAAGATGACCCTGGGTCTGTGCGCGCGTATCACGCGGACCAGCGCGCGGCGCGATTCTTCCGTCAACCAGACGTGCCCATCAGGCTGGTCCAGATTAAGACGCAGGTCCAATTTAAGAATGCGCGCGGCTTCCTGTGCCTCGGTCGCGCGCAGTTCGGGCGTGCCGCGCGTGCCCATCTCGCCGCGCGTCATGTCCAGCACGCCCGTGCGATATCCGCGCGATTTTAACTTCAACAGCGTGCCCGCCACCGTCAATTCCGCATCGTCCGGGTGCGAGAAGACGGCCAGCGCATCAAGCTCCGTGTCCGTTGTGCTCAAAAGAATCCTGCTCCGTCAAAGGGTCTCAGAAAGTTTATGTGCTTGAGGTTTAACGCAACAGGGGGGCGCGGGTCAAGTCCGGCGTTTGACGCGCGCGGGCGCGAGTTGTTAGCCTTTTTCAAACGACGGGAGGGCCAAACGATTTGGAACTGACGATACTGGGTTCGGGCACTTCCGTGCCGCACCCGCAACGCGCGGCCTCCGCCTCCTGGCTGCAAACGCCGTCCGGTTCGCTCCTGCTCGACATGAGCGCGGTGGCCGTCCATCGGATGGCGCAGGAAGGACTCGATTGGCCCAATTTGGACGCCGTCTGGATAAGTCATTTTCACCTGGACCACCTCGGCGGCCTCGCGCCGTTTCTCTTCGGCATCAAGCACGCGGCGCAGGCGCAGGAGCGCCGCCAGCCTCTCAACATCTTCGGCGGACGGGGTCTCGAACAACTCTTTCGCGCGATAGATGAAGCGGGCAACTTCAAACTTTTCAAGCAAAAATTTCCGGTCCAATTTTGCGAAGTAGAGCCGGGCGCGTCGTTTCAGATTTTGCCGAACCTTCAGGCCAGCACCTTCAAGACGCCGCACACGGGCGAGAGTCTGGCCCTGCGACTGGAGGATGAGCGCGGCGTGTCTCTCGTTTACACTTCGGACACGGGCTACGCGGAAGACCTCTGCGCGTTCGCAAGAGGCGCGCACCTGCTCTTGATGGAATGCTCCTTCGTGCGCGACAAGCCCGTTGAGACACACCTCGAACTCTCCGAAGCCATGCGACTTGCCACGCTCGCCATGCCGCAAAAAGTCTTGCTCACGCATCTCTACCCGGAGTGGGACGGGGTTGACCTCGCCAGCGAAGCGCGCAAGCTCTGGGACGGAGAAACCATCGCCGCGACGGATGGACTGCGTTTGAAAATCGGAAAATGAAAAACCAAGATCGAGGCTTAAAGAGGAAAAGGTGAAGAGCGAAAAATGAAGCGTGAATGATGAAAGAGAAGAGTGTGACTATAGTCGTTTGCGATTGGATGAGACCGTGAGCGTGAGGAGTCTGGTTTTACTTTGCGCCTTGGCGCCACCAGCGCGAAACAGTCTCACGCCAAGGCGCAAAGGTCATACGCAATTGCAAACGCTATATACAAGACGCATAGACTGCTTTCATCCTTCCGCCTTCCTGCTTCATCCTTGCATTTCAGGGCGGCGAGTTTCGCCCCAGTCACCCGCCGCCCCGCCGCGCGGTGCTTGCCCTGGGGGGAGACTTCCGGGGCGCACACGCGCGACAATCAACGCTCAGCCGTCTTGTTTACGAAAACGCTACGCGCCTGGCTCAGACCGGCATAATCGCAAAGCCGTGCAGCGCGAGAATTTGTTCGGGAGGAATATGCCTTGATTAGTTCAAGCTATATCGTTCCGCAAAAGCGAATGAAGTGGAACTCTACATGGATGAGCGCGTGGACTTACCGCATCTTATCACATGATACAGATATACCTATGAAAATTTGGTAGTGGTTCAATTTAATCTTGAATGCATTGGACATTGTATTCACCACCGCAGACACAGAGAGCACAGAGTTTGCACAGAGAAATTGAACTTTCTTCTCTGTGTGTCCTCTGTGCGCTCTGTGTCTGCGGTGGTCAACGCTGCTTTCATAATCTCTCATGCTAAATTGAACCACTACTCACAATTTCAATGCACGTTGACGATGACATGGTTCGCTTCGAGCGCGTTGCCGGTGGCGCGTTGGAGGTCCGCGATGGACTTATTGAGGTCCGTCTGCGCGCGTAGTTCGTTGCCGCGCGCGGTGGTCAGCGCCGTCTGGCGTTCGAGCACAAGGAAGACCGTGGACTGGCCCGCGTCCAGCTTGCGTTGTTCGCTGGAATATTGTTGCTCGGAAGCATCGCGCGCGATGGCCGCCGCGCGGAGGCGCGATTCGGCGGTCCTGACGGACTGCAAGGCGTTGCGCACGTCAACCTGTATGAGTTGCTCAAGCTGCTCACGCTGCGTCTGGATGCGGTGGCCCTCGACGAGCGAGCGGCCCAGTTGCGCTTCCGCCGTCTGATTCTTGAGAGGCAGGCTGACCTGCACGCCGACGCGAAAATTGTTGTAGCGATTCTCCGCCAGATTGAGAAACGATTGCGGATAGCTGCCGATGAGATTGGACGGCAACGGCTGGACGACAGGCGCGGGCAGTTGCGGCAAACCCTCTATCGCCGAAAGCTCGTTGATGCGGTCGCGGAGCGCGGCGTTAGAGCCTGCGAGCGGATTACTCGCGTTGGCGTTGAGCGCTCCGGCGAGGCCGACAACGCCGTAAGAGCCGACGAGGTCCACCTGCGGTTTTGTCTGTTCACGATAAAGACGCTGGTCCAATTCGTTAATCTCACGCGCGAGGTCCGATTGTTTTAGTTCGGGGCGATTCGCTATCGCCGCGTTCATCGCTTCGGGCAGCGAGACGGGCGGCGCGTTTAAATCAACGGGGTCGGTCGGAATAATCTGTGTATTCCAGAAGGGCGACTGGCGATTCTGCGCGATGAGATTTTTGAGATTATTCTCGGCGCGCGAGACATCTTCGAGCGCGCTATAGACGCTCTGCTCATAACCGGAGACCTGCGCGTTGGCGGCGACGACATCAATCGGCGCGAGGACGCCTTCCTGGACCAGACGCTGGTTGTGCTCAAGTTGCGCGCGCGCATCGCGGACGGCGGTTTGTTGGACCTGTAAATTCCTGAGCGCGAAAACTAAATCCCAGTAACCGCGCTGAACGCTGGTGATGGTCTCGATGGCGCGCTGGCGAAACTGCGCGTCGGTCAGAGAGAGATTCTTCTTCGCCACTTCTATCTGTCGGCGCGTGGCATCGAAACGCAGACCGCGCAGGAGCGGCTGCGTATAGTTGAAGGTCAGCGCCGTCGGAAACTGCGGGTTGAGCGCGGCGAACTGGTTGTTAGTCGTCAGGCGTATCGCCGAAAGGTCCACTCGATAACCGCCACCATACTTCGGCGTCAAGCCTTCGAGGCGACCCGTGCCGGTGAAGTCCTCCTGAAGCACAGCGCCAGCCGCGCCGCTCAGAAAGCTGGATGCGGGCGTCTTGCTGCGCTCGTAATAAGAGAGCGAACTGAGTCGCGGGTCATACGCGCCACGCGCGCCGCGCAAGTCAAACTCAGCGGTCTTCACGTTATCGCGCGAGACTTCCAAATCCTTGTTGTTTTCCAGAGCCATCGCGATGGCTTCGCGTAGAGAGAGCGGGCGCTGGTCCGACATATCCACGCCGACGCGGTTCAACTCAGGGAGCGGGCCAGCCGGGTTGGTCGCAAAATCCTGCGCGACCGACGGCACTCTGAGCGCCTGGTCCGGCGCAATCGTGGGCACACTCTCGCGTCCGGGCGCTCTGGGATTTTGCGCGGGCGCGATGGGCGGTCCCTGCGGCGACGTGTCACCTTGCGCGGGCGTCGAAGTGCCTGGCGGCGCGAGACCAGGTTGCAGACTGTCAGTCGTCGGAATCGAGTTGGGCGAAACGCCCTGCGGCGTCTGCGGTTGCGTCACGGGCTGCGTCCCACGATTCTGCTGCTCGACCTGCGTCGTGGGCTGGACGCTCTGCTCGGTCTGCCCTGCGGGCGTGAGCGGGCGCGCGTTCGAGCCGGGCGCAGGAGATTGTCCCTGCGGCGAATTGGCAGAGGGCGCTGACTGAACTCCGCTCGAAGTTGAAGGCGCGCTGCTACCTTGCGGCGGGTTGTTGCCCGAAGGCGCGGGCACGACGGGCGCGCTCGTCGTCGTAGTCTGCGCCAAAGCAGGCCGCGCGATGAAGAGCAAGCACAGGAGCGCGACTGTCAACCCCGCGCGCGAAACGAATTTATTACTGAGGGTCATCATGACTTTAACAAGCGATTAAATGTCGGGGCAGGGCTGGTCTCTGCCCGCGTGTCAGAACACACAATTGAATGATAACGAATGACGGGCAGGGACCAGCCCTGCCCCTACAAAGTTCTACTTTCCAATCAAACTTAAAAACGAAGCGGTCGCCGTCGCCGCTTTGCGTCTGGCCCAGGCGAATGGTGTCAGCAGTCCGACGCCGATAAATCCCCAGATGCGGCTCCTGCCCAGATCGTCAAAGAGCGAATAGAAGACGGGGACGGCCAGCAGCGTTAAGAGCAGGCAGAGCGATTGTCCACCTACGACGAGGACGCCGATGGAACGGTTCGTGCCCGCGCCCGGTCCGGTCGAGAGAACGAGCGGCATCATGCCCGCGACGAGCGCGATGGTCGTCATCAGGATGGGACGCAGGCGGTCTCTGTTGGCCTGAATAATCGCGTCGAAACGTTCCATGCCCTGCGCGCGTAATTCGTTCGTGTGGTCAATCTGCAAGATGGCGTTTTTCTTGACCACGCCGAAGAGCAACAGGAGTCCGAGGCCGGAGAAGATGTTGACGGTCTGGTGCGTAATCAGCAGCGAGAAGATACCGAAGGGTATCGCTAAGGGAAGCGTCAACAAAATCGTCACAGGGTGAATGAATGATTCAAACTGCGCGGCGAGGACCATGTACATGAAGATGAAAGAGAGCGCGATGGCGAGCATAAAGTAGTAGCCCGCGCGGCCCAACTCTTTCGAGCGACCGGCGAGGCCAGTCTTATAGCTGGGGTCTACGTGTACGTCTTTGACGAACTCCGTCATCTTCGTGATGACGGCGGATTGCGAGCCGCCCGGTCTCACGTTGGCAAAGAGCGTCACCTGTCGCTGGCGGTTGAGACGGTCAATCGCTGATGGTCCAGTGCCCTCTTCGATACGCACTAGATTATCGAGGCTCACCCAGCCAATCTTAGGCGAAGCGACGATCATGCGCTTGAGTCCCTCTTCGCTCGCGCGAAACTCTCCAATCGCGCGCACTCTCACGTTGTACTGGTCCGTCCCGACGTTGAAGGTCGAGACCTTCTGGCCCGCGACCAGCGTGTTGAGCGCCTGCGCGATGTCTCCGACTTTAACGCCGAGGTCAGCCGCGCGTGCCCTATCAATCACCACGCGCAACTCAGGCTTGCCCACGACCAGAGAGCTATCCACATCAACCACGTCTGGAATCGTCTTCATCTTGGTCAGCAAGGTTTGCGAGTACTGCGTCAGCTTTTGCAGGTCCGGTCCGCCGATGACATACTGAATATCGGAGTTGCGATTGCCGCCGCCGGAGATGGCCGCCACCTGCTGCACGCTCGTCCGCAATTCCTGCGGGTAATTCTTGAGCAGGTCGCGCGCTTTGAGCATGATCGTATTCTGGTCCAGGCTGCGGTCGCTGATGGGCTTCAGGCGGACGTAGATGGAGGCGAGGTTGACTGTCTGCTGCTGCCCGCCGCCGATGGTCACGAGCGTATCCGTCACGCCGTCAAGCTTGCGTATGTCTGTGGCGATGCGTTCGACGAGCGCGTTGGTGGCCGCGAGCGTATTGCCTTCCGGCGTCCGCACAGTGACCTCAAACTGCGACTGGTCGTCCACGGGCAGAAAGTTTTTGCCGACTAACATGAAGAGCGGCACGATGCTGAAGATAACCAGCGCGCATAAAAGGACCACGGCCCAGCGATGCAGCATTGACCACTTCAGCAACCACGTATAGGTCTGGTCAATCGGACGATAAAAACGTCCCTGTTTCGAGCCGTGCGCGCTGGCCCTCTCACCATGCTCCGTTTCTTCAGGCGGCGACGGCGCATCCGTATTCCCCTTCTCGCCTGTCTCATCAAAGACGCTCTGATATGAGTTGTCTTTCTCAGGCTCGCCCGCGACGATGCGGGATTCGTTGGCGGCGGCGACTGTCTCACTGTTCTCGGAAGGCTCGCTGCCGGTCCCTGCGGGGAGCGGGTCGTCCCTGCGCTTGATGAGACGCGCGGCCAGCATCGGCGTCAGTGTGAAAGAGACTATCAGAGAGACGGCGATGGCGAAGGATGACGTGAGACCGAAAGAGGACATGAAGCGGCCCACGATGCCGCCCATAAAGCCCACAGGCAGAAAGACCGCGAGCAATGAAAGCGTCGTCGCCATGACCGCGAGACCAATCTCGCGCGTCGCCTCAATCGCAGCCTGAAACGGCGGCACGCCCTTCTCTTCGACAAAGCGGTAGATGTTTTCGAGGACCACTATCGCGTCGTCTATGACGATGCCGACCATCAGGGTGAGGGCCAGCATCGTAATCTGATTCAAGGTGTAGCCCATCGCGGCCATGAGGCCGAAGGTGGCGATGATGCTGGTCGGGATGGCGATGGCCGCGATCATCGTCGAACGGAAATTCCAGAGAAAGACGAAGACCACGATGGCCGCCAGGACGCCGCCCTCTACCAGATGCTTTTCGATGGATTCGAGCGAAGCTTTGATGAAGATGGACTGGTCGCCGATGACCTCCGCCCTGAAACCTTTGGGGAGCGTCGGAGTAATCTCCGCCAGACGCGCCTTGACCGCGTCCGCGACCGCGACAGTGTTCTGCCCCGACTGCTTGGAGACGACGAGCGTGACCGCTGGCTGGCCGTTCAAGCGCGCTTCCGTGCGTTGCTCTTCCGCGCCGTCCTCCGCGTAACCCACATCGCTGAGTTTGACAGAATAGTTGCCGCGATTGGCGACGACCAGATCGTTAAAGTCCGCGACATTATTGATGCGTCCGAGCGTGCGGACGGTCAATTCGCGCGTGCCCTCATCCACGCGCCCGCCGGGCACTTCCATATTCTGCGCCTTGACCGCGCCCGCAATCTCCGCGACCGTCACGTTGAAGGCGCGCATCTTGTCCGGGTCCACATAAACCTGTACCTCTCGCTCGCGCCCGCCCACTATCTCGACCTTACCGACGCCGTTGAGGCTCTCTATATTTTTCTTGATGCGCTTGTCCGCCACGTCCGTCACTTCGCGCAGAGAGGTCGGAGAGGAGACGGCGATGCGCAGGACCGGCGAAGCGTCCGTGTCCAACTTCTGCACGGTGGGCGTCTCGGCAGTCTCCGGCAAATCGCCGGAGATGAGGTCAACCTTATCGCGCACCTCCTGCGCGGCGATGTCCGCGTTCTTGTCGAGCAGGAAGGTGATGAAGACCTGCGAGACGCCTTCGACGGAGGTCGAGCGGAGTTCGTCAATACCGCTCACGGTATTGACGGCCTCTTCGACTTTATCCGTCACTTCCGTCTCAATTTCCTGCGGCGACGCGCCCGGATTGACGACCGTGACGGTAATCGTCGGCAGGTCAATCTTCGGAAAGAGGTCCACGCCGAGCGAGAAGAAAGAGAAGATACCCACCACCGTCAGCGACAATATCAACATCGTCGCAAAGACCGGACGGCGTACACAAATTTCAGCAAGCTTTTGCATGATTCAATTTACTCATTGACTCATCGGCTCATTGATTTATTGACGGATTGATTCATTGATTAATTTTTCAATGAGTCAATGAGCCGATGAATCAATGAATCAATGAATCAATCCGTTCACTGGCGCACTGTTATTCCATCAGCGAGTTGATCCACGTTGGTGGTCGCCACCTGCTCGTCTGCGGCGACGCCGTTTTTAATCTCCATGAGATCGCCTTCCGCCTGGCCCAGTTGAACCAGGCGCTGCTCCGCGCGACCGTTCTTGATGACGAAGACGTGGCTCACCTCGCCTTCGGTGCGAACGGCGCGGGCGGGCACGAGGATGGCTGGCTGGCTCTGCGGCTGCTGGATACGGACCGTGGCGAACTGGCCCGGCCTTAAAAGATTGTCGCCATTCTCGACCTCCGCCTCGACGGTGAGCGTGCGCGAGGTCGCGGTCACGTTCGGAGAGATGCGCGCGATGCGCCCGTTGAAGCTGCGGTCCGCGTAGGCGGAGACGTTGACAGAGACGCCCTGTCCCACGCGTATGTCCGCGAGCGCCTGTTCGGGAATGTCTATCCGCATCCGTAAAGGATTGGTGCGGACGATGGTCGCGACCTTGCTCGAAGTGGTGACATACTCGCCGAGGTCCACGGGACGGTCCGAGACGTAGCCGCTAATCGGCGCGGTCACGACCGCGTCCGAGATGTCCTTGCGCGCTTTTTCGACCTGCGACTGAGCGCCCGCGATGGCCGCACGCGCCGTCTGGATGGCGGCGTAGTTCTGACGCGCCTGCTGCGTGGCGACATCAACCTGCTGCTGCAATTGATCGCGCTGCGCCTTCTGCTGGTCGTAAGCGGAACGAGAGACATCGCCGGATTCTATGAGACGCTCGAAACGCTTCAGTTGTTTCTCCGCGAGTTCCAGAGCGACGCGCGCGGAGCCGACTTCGGGGACACGCGCGGGGTCGAAATTCTGTCCGGGCCTGAGACCGATGCGCGCTTCGGCCTGGCGCACGGCGGCTTCCGATTGATTGACCTGCGACTGCGCCTGTTCCAGACGAATACGCGCGTCGCGGTCGTCCAGTCGCGTGAGCACGGCCCCGCGCTGAACATAGCTGCCGAGGTCCACGCCGACGGCGATGACCTTGCCGGAGACGGCGGGTGCGACATCCGTCTGCTCGTCAGGGGCGAGACTGCCGGTGGCTTCAAAAAAGCGCGGGACCTGTCGCAAGAGCGCGGGCGCGGTCGTCACTTCGACGATGACGACGGGCGTCGGCGAAGCGGCGGCGGCGGCATTGTTCCCGTTCGTTTTGGCGCTCGTCCCATTGCACGCGAGCGAGAAGAGGCTCGCGGCAAAGAGCAGGAGCGCGAAGGATAAGAGCTTGATGTGATGAAGGGAGATCATGTGCTTTATTTCTTTTTATTATTCCTGGCCCTGGTCACAGGACGGCTGGCGACGCCCGCGCGCCTGTTCGTTGCGCGCGGCGGCAAGGGTGCATCGGCGGCGAGCCCGCGCAGTAGAAGGTCCGTGAACTCGCGCGCGGCGCATTCGTTCGTGATGTCCAGCAGACGACGCGGCTGGTCCCATAAAGTGTTGTTCAGCGAGTGATGAATAATCATGCCGAGGAAGGCGCGGACCACGATGCGCGGGTCAATCTCACGCATCGTCCCGTCGCGCTGCCGCTCCTGTATGTAAGCGCCCAGAAATTCATAAAGGGGGCGCACGTTTCTGTCCCAGAACATCTCTCTCAGTTGATGGCCTTCGAGGGCCGAGTGCGTCAGGAGGCGTAAGAATTCCAGGTCCTGTTCGTGATGGCACATCATAGCCATCGCCAGTTCTTCAAAGACCGCGCGATCATCCTTGCGCGCGATGGGTCCTGAGAGTAATTCGTGCGGGTCCGCGAGGCCGCCGACGCAGGCTTTGTTATCCAGAATCGCGCTATAGAGTTCTTCCTTGTTGGCGAAGTGGCGAAAGACCATCGCTTCGGAGACCCCCGCCTCGCGCGCTATCTCTTTGGTGGTCGTGCCGCGAAAGCCGTGGCGCGAAAAGAGGCTCATGGCGACGCGCAGGATTTGCTGTCGCCGCTCTTCGCCCGCCATCCGGGCCGTCGTCGCCACCGTTGGCCGAGTCTGGCCGGGGGCCGTCAGGCTCTCAGTGCCGAGTTGTTTGCTCAAGATAATATTGTCCGCTTCCTCATAAATAAGTAAGTACTTACTTACCAATTTTGACGGGGATTGTCAAGCGGCTTTTGGTTTGACGGCGGCGGAGATTTTCCCTGTACTGTTCCCGACCTTTGCGCTATTCTTTCACGTACCTTTTCGCAACAAGACGAGGCCATGCGCGACGCGCCCCTCTGGAGCGCGGAGACGCATATTTGTTCATCCGGCGTGTCTTATCGGCGCGTCGGCACATTGTTTGCTCTGTTGAGACTGGTGCGACACATTTAAACTAGAAGAAGCAGCTTCTCGCACGCTCATCAAGTTAAGCACGAATCTAAACTTATTAAGGAGAAGAGGAAATGTCACAGAATAAACCCACGAGCGGACCAAATGAAGGACTGGGCGGCGCAACCGCAAGCGGCGGCAATCACCCGACGGGTGGAGCGGGCACAGGAGCTACGGACGCCGGGACGACACGCGCCAGCAGCGGCAGCGGCACGAGCGGTAGCGGCACGACGGGTGGCAGCGGCGGCGGCAGCGGCCAGAGCCTGGCGACCAGCGCGGGCGCGGGCGGCGGCCAGGGCGGCGGCACGGCGACCGCAGGCATCGCGGCGACGGCCCAGGAATATGGACAGAGGATTGCGGACGCGGCCTCTACGGCCAAGGACTACGTCTCGGACAAAGTAGCTCCCGTCGTGGACAAGATTAAAGATATACAGAACGTAGACATTAACGAGGTCGCCAATCAGGCCAAAGATTATGCGCGCCAGAATCCGGGCCAGGCGATGCTCATCTCCGCAGCGGCGGGAATGATCCTCGGACTCCTGATCCGCAGCGGCAGCCGCCGGTAACTACAACAGTGACAAGTGACAAGTGAAGAGTGACAAGCAGGCGCAAGCAGAGCCAGCGTTTTAACTCGTCACTTGTCACTCTTCACTCTTCACTGTTTTTGAGAAGGAGGCACGAGCGATGGCCGATTTGGAGAAACGCGCGGCGACCGCGCCCGCTCGCAGCGTAGACATGCAGGCGGACATAGAGAGCCTGCCCGCGCTTTTCGGGCGTTTGGGCGACGATGTCATACAGCTTCTGGATACGAAAATCAGTTTGCTGAAAGTAGAAGTTAAAGAGGACGCAGACGCTTACATACGCGGCGGCGTGATGATAGGCATCGGCGGCGTCATCGCGGCGGTCGGCTTCGCGCTCTTGAACGTCGCGATTGCGTTTGGAGTTTCCACGCTCTTTGCCAATACAAATTTGAGCCAGCCAGCGAAGTACGCGCTCGGGTTCGTCATTACCGGCGTGGTCTATCTAGTTATCGGCGCGATTATCGTCGTCGTCATGAAGAATCGTCTGGCGAAGCACAACCCCGTGCCTAACAGGAGCGTGGATGAACTCAGAAAGGATAAACAATGGCTGACGAAGTGACTTACGGAACGGCGCGCGCCGCAGAGACAGGCGACACGGAAGACCTGAGCAAGGCGGAGCTTCAACGGCGCATGGAAGAGGCGCGCGAATCTATTTCACAAACCGTAGCGGAGATTAAGGACACAGTGGTTAATCAATATCAATCGGTCAGGGATACTGTCACGGAGACGCTCGACTGGCGCGAGCAATATCGCAAGCGCCCTCTGGCATGGAGCATCGGCGCGATGGGCGCGGGCTTTATCGTCGGCTATAGCCTCGCCGGAGTCTTCAAAGGCGATGACTATGACGACGATGAGGACACGCTCTCCCCTGAAGACTCGCGCGTCTTCCAGCTTCCTCCGTCATCTTTGGAGAGCAGTGCTTCTTACTCGGCCCCGCGCGCTTACGCGGCGCAGGCCATCACGGGCGGCGCGTACGGCTCTTCCGCCTATGCGGGAAGTGCTGGAGGAGAGGCGGATTCTAACGCGGAACGTAGCCAGGCTTCGCGCGGCGCGGACTACAGCTACAGCGGCGGCGGGAGCGGCGGCGGGGCAACGCAGGAAGAAGAGGAGCCGCAAGGCCCCGGCCTGATAGAGCGTTTCAAAGAGACGAAGGCTTACGACCGCTTGCAGGAGGAAGTCTCCACCCTCGGAGATCGCTTTATCGAAGAACTCTCCAGGACGGCCCAGGCGGTGGTCCTGCCAGCGCTCTTCAGTAAAGTCAAAGACCTCTTCGGCGTGGACCTTTCGGGCAAGGGGTCGCAAAGCAGTGGCGGCACGAGCAGCAGCGGCGGACGAACCTCTAACCCTGCGAGCGCGGGCAGCGGCACGGCTGGCGGCGGCTCTTCTTCTTCGTCGTCATCATACGCGACGACTGACAATCGCCCGTATGGCGGCGGTCAGGGCGGCCAGGCGTAAATCATTCAGCCACAGGGCCGCGCGTCAACGTTGGAGAGCGTCAGGGCTGGAATCATCTTGAAGGACCAGCAAAAAGGGCGAGCCTGCTTCATTTGAAGGCTCGCCCTTTCCCATTGCGGATTGAAGAAAGAATGAATGACGGATAATGACGAATGCAGTCTGGTGAAGTGAAAGATGTTGCAGCGAAAGCACCGTGCCTTGCCAAGTAAAAGCTGCGCGTCTTTAAATCCGCAATCCGCAATCGAAATGAATTTTAATGTCATCGCATCCGGCCATCATACTCAATGCCTCTTCGGGCGCGGACGATAAGGAGCAGGCTCGCGCGGCTCTCGCTGAAGCATTGCAGGCGCGCGGGCATGATGCCTTCATCTGGCTCGCGCGGAGCGGAGCGGAGTTGCTCGAATACGCGCGCCGTGCGGTGAGTGAAGATTGCCGTCCGGTGGTCGCGGGCGGCGGCGACGGGACGATCAACGCGGTCGCCTCCGTGCTCGTCGGGACGGAGAGGCCGCTCGGCGTGCTCCCGCTCGGCACGCTCAACCATTTCGCCAAAGACCTGCGTATCCCGCTGGACCTGGAAAGCGCCATCAAAGTCTGTTTTGATGAACACACGGCGCAGGTTGATGTTGGCGAAGTCAATGGCCGCATCTTTCTCAACAACTCCAGCCTGGGCCTTTATCCAAACATCGTGCGCCAGCGCGAGAGACAGCAGGAGCGAGAGGGTTGGGGCAAGTGGCCAGCCTTTTTCTGGGCCGCGCTGGCTGTCCTGCGCCGCTATCCTTTTATGGACGTGCGCCTGAGCACGGATCGAAAAGATTTACGGCGGCGCACGCCGTTCGTCTTCATCGGCAATAACGAATATCAGATGGAGGGATTCGGCATGGGCGAGCGCGCGAGGCTGGACGCGGGACAGTTGAGCCTGACGGTCGCGCATCGCACGGGCAGGCTCGGACTCTTGCGCTTCGCGGTGCGCGCTCTCTTAGGCGGTCTCCGCAACGAAAAAGATTTCGACGCTCTCTCCACCTCAGAAGTCTGGGTGGAAACAAAACGCAGCCGCCTGCGCGTCGCCACCGACGGCGAAGTGACGATCATGCACACGCCCTTGCACTACCGCGTGCGCCCCGGCGCGCTACGCGTGCTCGTACCACAAAGGAGTCAGGAGTCGGGAGTGATGAGTCATAAGAGATAAGCTTTGACTCCTGGCTCTTGACTCCTGACTCCTTTTGAGGGGTTTGTTATGAGAATCATCGTGCATCTTTCGGACCTGCATTTCGGGCGGGTTGATGAGGGGATCATCGAGCCGCTGATTGCGACGATTAAGGCGCTTGAGCCGAGCGTGGTGGCGGTCTCAGGTGATTTGACGCAGCGTGCGCGGAGCCAGCAGTTCAAGGAGGCGCGTGCGTTTCTGGATGCCCTCCCCAGGCCACAGATAGTCGTGCCGGGCAATCACGACGTGCCGATGCACAACCCCCTGGCGCGCTTTCTGCAACCGCTCGACAAGTACAAGCGTTATATCACGGACGATCTGCAACCCTTTTACAGCGACGAAGAGATAGCCATCATCGGCGTCAATACCGCGCGCTCTCTGACTATCAAATATGGTCGCATCAACGAGGAGCAGATCAAGGGGATACGCGAGCGGCTCTGTTCCTTCACGGATGAGATGACCAAGATAGTTGTGACGCATCATCCCTTCGATTTGCCGGAAGGCCACGACGAAGGCCAACTGGTCGGGCGCGCGCGATTGGCGATGGAAGCGCTCGCGAGTTGCGGCGCGGACGTACTGCTCGCGGGACACCTGCACGTCAGCCACACGGGCCACTCTTCCGCGCGTTATAAAATCGCCGGGCACAGTGCACTCATCATCTCGGCGGGCACGGCCACCTCCACGCGCGCGCGTGGCGAGACCAACTCCTTCAACGTCATCCGCATCAAGCATCCCTTTATAGGCGTCGAGCGGCTCGCCTGGCAACCCGAACGCGCGGCCTTCAAGCCCTCCGCCACAGAACATTTCAAACACACGCCCGGCGGCTGGACACGAGTCCCCGATGAAATGGCCGCAGACATCGTCTATGATGAAACATCTTGAAAACAAATCGCCGGGCCAATTATTGTTTGCGAATAAATGAAAAGCCGTCTGTGCCCTGTAAGGGCAGAAGGTGAGAGCCGTGGGCATCTCCCACGGTCCTCTCAACACCATACAAGCCGACCCTGCAAGGGTCGCACATGCAAGATTGAGGTGCGACCCTTGCAGGGTCAGCTTTTATTGCTGGACCAGTCATCGGGGGTGCTGCTCACGGCTCTCACATGTGTCCACTTGCGTGGATAGGGTTGAAGGGTTCTCTCTGATTTTTCAGACGCCCTCTATAGCGGTTCTCAATTGGATGCGAGCATTACGGCAAGCGTCCAGGTCAGTCCCGCCTGCTTAAGCTGGGCGGGTTCCTGTCTGAGCTAGATATCCGCCCAGCTTAAGCAGGCGGGACTGACACGTAGTCGCACTCAACTGCAAACCGCTATAATGAATCAAAGAGCCGTTGCGCCGTTGAATCTATCTTTCCATTCGTCCATTTGCTGCGCTTCTTTCATGTTGACACAGGTTTCAAACAGCCCTAGACTCCCCGTTAAATTTGGCAGGTCAGGTCTCCCATCCCGGCGTCAAAAACTTTGAAAGGACCGCTTCATCTTGAAACAACAAAGCAGCTTACCCCGCCTCCTTCTCTTCATCTTCTGCGCCCTCTGGTGCGCGGGGCTGATGCTCTCTTCCGCAGCCGCGCCGCGCGCCTTCGCGCAAACAGTGCAGATGCCGCAGGATGCCGAGAGACAACACGCGATAGAGCTTTGGGAGCAGAGCAAATTCACGGAGGCGCTGCCGCTCCTGGAAAAGCTCGCGGCGAAGAATGGAGATGACATCGCCATCCTCTCGCGCCTCGGCTTCGCCATCTACGCGACGACCGCGATGATTAAAGACCCGCAAGAGCGCCAGCAGAGACGCAGCCGCGCTCTCACCATCCTCCAACACTCGCAGGAGTTGGGCGACGACAGCAACCTCACGAAGCTGGCCGTTGATGCGCTCTCTTCAAACGACCCGACGGACATTCCCTTCTCCAAGATCAGGGAGGCCGAACAGGCCATACGCGACGGCGAGGCCGCTTTCGTCAAGGGCGAACTGGACAAGGCGTTGGCCCACTATGAACGCGCGTTGCGGCTCGACCCGAAACTCTACGAGGCCGCGCTCTACGCCGGAGATATGTATTTCAAAAAGGGCTATGCCGCCACCGACCCTGCCGTTAAGAGTGAGCAGATGAACAAGGCTGGCGAGTGGTTCGCGCGCGCCATTGCGATTACACAGGACCGCGAGACGGCGCATCGCTACTGGGGCGACGCGCTGATGGCGCTCGGCAAACAGGATGAGGCGCGCGCAAAGTTCGTCGAAGCGATTATCGCAGAGCCTTACAATCGTGGCGCTTACGTCGGCCTCACGCAATGGGCGGAGCACAACAACGTGAGTCTCGGCCACCCGCAAATCAAGGTGCCGGATGAAGCCGGGGCGGAGGCCGCAGGCAATTGGACCATTTATAAAAAGACTCGTGAAGCCTGGGCCGACGGTCGTTTCAATAAAGAGTTTCCGACCGAGAAGGCTTATCGCCATTCGCTGCGCGAAGAGGCGGAGGCGTTGCGTCTGGTCGCCGAAGCCGCCGCGAAAGAGTCGCAGAGCGACAGGACCAAATCGCTGGACCCCTCTCTCGCCAGCCTCGTCAAATTAAACCAGGCCGGACTCCTCGAAGCCTACATCCTCTTCGCGCACCCGGACGCGGGCATCGCGCGCGACTACGCCGCATACCGCCAAGCCAATCGTGACAAGCTCCGCCGCTACTGGAAAGAGTTCGTCATTCAAGACAAGCAGACGGCCACGCCTTGAAATTAATCTAACGTGAGTTCGATGTAAGGCAGAGCACACCCTTCAACCTGATCCACTGACGTGGATACACAATCTTATCCACGCCCGTGGATACATATGAGAGCCAGGGGCAAGCCTCAGCGTCGCCCCGGCTCTCACAGGTTGCCCTTTCAGGGCACAGATGGCTTGTCAGTCAGCCTCTGACGTCGAACTCTCGTTAATCTACGGATAGATTAAGCGTTAAGAGTCGCGCTCGTCTTTTCGCCGGAGCTTAGCGCGTCGTGGCGCTTGCGGGAGCGGGCTTGCGCGGGAGCTTTTCGTCTCTCATCGCGGTGTTGTAGATGAAGGCGGCCATGATGGTCGCGGCCTGCTTCAAGTCTTCTGCCTGAATGCGGTCGAAGACATCCTCGTTCGAGTGGTGCGTGCGCGTGTCGTACTCCACGGGGTCCTGTATAAACTGGAAACCGGGCAAGCCTAGCGCGTCGTAAGAGAGATGATCCGTGCCGCCCGTGTTGGCGATGGAGAGGGTCTGCGCGCCCATCTCTCTGAAGGGCGCGAACCACTGGCGAAAGAGCGGGCGCACGGCCTCGTTGCCCTGCAAATAGATTCCGCGAATCTTGCCCGTCCCGTTGTCCAGGTTAAAGTAGGCGTCGAACTTTTCATACTCGCCTTTAGGATTAACTTGCGGAGTTGGCCCACCGAACATGGCAGCGGCGGCGGCGGCTGGCGTGCCGTCACCGAGCGTGCCGAGGTGCTCCGCGACATACGCGCGCGAGCCTAAGAGGCCCTCTTCTTCGCCCGTCCACAACCCGACGCGAATCGTGCGGCGCGGCTTGAGATTCAAAGCTTGCAGGATGCGCACGGCCTCCATCGCCACGGCGACGCCCGCGCCGTTGTCGGTCGCGCCCGTCCCCGCGTGCCATGAATCCATGTGCCCGCCGAGCATCACCACTTCATCCTTGAGGTCCGTGCCCGGTATCTCCGCGATGGTGTTGTAGCTCATCAAATCCTGGTCCTGGAATTGAACGGAGAGGTCTACGCCCATGCGTACTTTCTCGCCCGCCTGAATCATACGCATGATGCGGTTGTACTGCTCAGAGGCGATGACCATCTGCGGGACGATCTTCGGCGCATCCTTGTCCCAGGGGTTGATGCGCTTCGCCGTGAAAGGGTTTTCTGCGAAGGGCTGCGGGACGTTGGCTGACTGCACGAAGATTGTCCCGCCGTCGCCCGCGCGGCTCGGATCAACGAGGAGCGCCGCGCCCTCGTCCGTGTAGAACTGGAATTTTTTGGCGTTGAACTGCGCCGCCGCGCGCTGCTCCGGGTTCATTTGAAAACGGCGCGGCGGAGCCGAGCGCGGGTCCGGCGCGTCTGCCAGCCTGAGCAAGTCTTTCTCATCCAGGCGATGGCCCAACGCATCGAAGTGCGCTTTGATTTCCGGCATCGCGCCGGTCAGGACAATCGCGCCCTTCAGCTTGCCTTTATACTTATCCAGGTCGGCTTCCGTTTTGGCATCAACGTAAACGACATCTGCGACGAGCGGGCCGTTCGTGCCGGGCGACCAGGCTTTCGGATAAGCAATGAGCGGGATGGTCTGCGGCGCGACGACCTGCGCGGAAAAACTCTTGAGCGTCCAGCCGCGACCGAAAGGCCCCCACGGTTCGAGGTGCGCGTTCTGTAGTCCCCACGATGTGAGCTTATCGCGCGTCCATTCGTTGGCCCTTCTGGCGTTGGGCGAAGCGGTCAATCTTGGTCCAATAACATCGGAGAGATAACTCAGAGTCTGCATCACCTGCGAGCGATTCATGCCCTCATCCTTGATGCGCTCAATGGGATCGTTGGGGTCTTTGGCGGGGGCGGCCTGTCCTCCTGCGGCGGACTGCGCGCTCGCAGGAGCGGGAGTCGGTGCGGGAGTCTGTGCGGGCGTCGGCTGTTGCGCGAACGTCAGCATGGGCAGCGATAAAAGGCAGCATAACAATGCGACTGCCATTGAGCGTCGTAGCATAGAAACATCTCCTACAAGTTTAGAGGTTGGAAAGCTGCGCTTTTAGAGCGTTTGATTGAAACTATGAAAGAGAGAATTTACCACAAAAATATGAGAGCACGTAAGAAGCCGGAAGGAACCGTAGTGGTTGAGTTTAAAATTCGAGAGCGTATTCATCGGCATGCAAGAATCTCACGCCAAGGCGCAAAGCCGCCAAGAAAGGACGCAAGATAAAGAATAGCTCGACGCCTTTGCGCCTTTGCGCCTTGGCGTGAACATCTCTTTTTGCTCGCCATCTTTGAAACTGAACTACTACCAAAAGCGGAAGGATGAAAGCTTGGCTATGCAAGACGCATAGCTTTTCTTTCATCCTTCCGCCTTCCTACTTCCGACTTGCTGTTCTAGCTCGCAACGGGAAGATTGTCTGTGGTCCTTGCGGATGGCGTGGTCGCCGTCGCGGAGATGGCATCGGCTCTGTACCCGCAGCCCTCCTGCGCGCAATAACGAAATGTCCCGTCCTTCTTCGTGTACTTCTCAAACACGAAAGGCGCTTTGCAATTCGGGCAGGGTTCAGCGATGGGCTTGTCCCAGAATACGACATCGCACTTCGGATATTCCGAGCAACCATAGAAGGCTTTGCCGCGCTTCGATTTCTTGACCACGATCTCGCCTTTACAGCCGGGCCTTGAACATGGGACGCCCGTCGTCTCGCGCTTGATGTAAGTACACTTCGGATAATTCGAGCAGGAGATAAACTGGCCGAAGCGCCCGTGACGCTGGACCAATTGCGCGCCGTCCAGAGGGCATTTCTCGTCGAGCACGACGGGCGCGGGAGCGACCGCGCCGCTCTTCGCCACCTTACGTATATTGCGACACTCTGGATAGCCCGTGCAGCCTAAGAATTGCCCGAACCGCCCGCGCTTCAAGGCCATAGGCAGGCCGCACAATTCGCAAGTCTCCGCCTCTTCGCTACTACCATCAGCGCCGCCGCCAGCATGTTCGACGCCCGTCTCCGCCAGCGAAGTCGTCGGCTTCGGGTCGCGCGTCGCGCCGCACTGTTTGCACTTCAGATATTTACCATAGCGACCGGGCTTCTCAACCATTCCCTCCGCGCCGCATTTCTGGCAGACTTCATCCGTCGCTATCTCGACGGTCTTGCGGTTGTCAACGAACTTCTTAAACTCTCCCAGATCGCGCGAGAACTTTTCGTAAAAATCACGCAGGGCTTCCGTCCACTTCAGCTTCCCTTCTTCTATCTCGTCCAACTCCGCTTCCATACGCGCCGTGTACGTCTCGTTGAAGAGGTCGTTGAAGCCGCCGTCAACCAGTAGTTCGGTGACGGTCGTGCCGAGGGCGGTCGGATGAAAACGGCCTTCGTGTTTCTCAACGTATTCCCGGTCCAGAATCGTCGTCATAATCGCCGCGTAGGTCGAAGGTCTGCCGATGCCTTTCTCTTCCAGTATCTTGACGAGCGTCGCCTCCGTGAAGCGCGGCGGCGGTTCCGTGAAATGCTGTTCGGGCGCGACGCGGTTGAGTTTCAACGTCTCGCCTGTTTCGACGAGAGGCAATTTGCGCTCGGCCTCATCTTCATCCTCCGCCTTCTCGTCGCGGCCCTCTTGATAAACTTTGAGAAAGCCGTCGAACTTGAGCACGGAGCCGGTCGCGCGGAAGAGAAAACGTCCGGCATCTATGTCTATCGTCGTCTGGTCGAAGACGGCTGGCATCATCTGCGAGGCGACGAAGCGCTGCCAGATGAGACGATAAAGTTTCAACTCTTCCTTGTTGAGATACGAGGCCACCGCGTCCGGCGTGCGCGCGACATCCGACGGGCGAATCGCCTCGTGCGCGTCCTGCGCGCCCTTCTTCGAGCGATAATGGACGGCCTTCTCAGGCAGGTAGTTGACCCCGTACTGCTCGCCCACAAAGGCGCGCACTTCGTCCAAAGCCGTGTCCGAAACGCGCGTCGAATCCGTGCGCATGTACGTGATGAGACCGACCGCGCCTTCTTCCGCTCCAAGCTCTACGCCTTCATATAACTTCTGCGCCAGCATCATCGTCTTCTTGACCGCGAAGCCGAGTTTGCGCGAAGCCTCCTGTTGCAACTTGGACGTGATGAAGGGCGGCACAGGGTTGCGCTTGCGCTCTTTGGTCGTGACTTCGCTGACGACGTAATTCTGCCGCTCAGCTTCCGCCACGATTTCCCTCGCCTGCTCCTCTTTGCCGATGAGGATTTCGCTTTTCTTCAACTCCTGATCGAAGCCGCCGGTCTTGACCGTCTGCTCGCCAACCTTGAGTAAACGGGCATCGAAGGACGGAGGCAGTTTCGCGTTGAGGTTCGCCGCGATGGTCCAGTATTCCGTCTTGACGAAAGCCTCTATCTCACGCTCGCGCTCGACCACCAAACGCAGGGCGACGGACTGGACGCGGCCCGCACTGAGGCGTCCGCCCACCGTGCGACACAGTAGCGGCGAGACCTTATAACCAACCAGGCGGTCAAGGACGCGACGTGCTTGCTGCGCGTCCACGAGGTTGTGATCTATCTCCTTCGGATGATTGAAAGCCTCCTGCACCGCGCGCTTCGTAATCTCGTTGAACATGACGCGATACGAAGGCTTTTTGGGTCGCTTCGGGACGATCTCTTCCGCCAGGTGCTGGCAGATGGCCTCGCCTTCGCGGTCAGGGTCTGCGGCCAGGTAGATGGCATCTGCTTCCTTCGCGGCCTTCTTCAACTCGGAGATAATCTTTCTGTTATTACGCTTCTTGGTGTCCGGGATGACCTCGTAGGTCGGCTCGAAATCATGCTCGACATCCACGCCCAATCCCTTCGACGGGAGGTCCTTGATGTGGCCGATGGACGCCTTCACCAGATAATCTTTGCCCAGATATTTATTGATCGTCTTCGCTTTCGCGGGCGATTCAACGATGACTAAATTCTTCGCCATTATTTCCTCTATGATAGTTAATGAGTGACGGGCGGCGGGCCTCCCAACGGCCTCTCAGCCTTCCATCACTCATCAATTAGTGGTCCTTTAATCAACAAAACATTAACACTACTTGGATGCCTGAAGAGTCCGATTCGCTTGCTGCAAAATGACCGGCCATGACACTTGAGAGCATTGCTGCCAGGTAGTGTACATAACACTAAGCAACACTCCAAAGTCAAATAGGCGAGGCCACAGGTCGGTTTTGCCTGGACTTTAGGGTAGAGTGAGATTCACCACCGCAGACACAGAGGACTCAGAGGACGCACAGAGAAATGAATTTAAAAACTCTGTGCTCTCTGTATCTGCGGTGGTGAACGCTGCTTTCATCTTCACTCAAGCCACATTGAACCACTACTCAAAGTCTTCTCACAAAGCACCTGCCCGGTAGCTGCTGTATGAGGTCTCGCATTTCGAGGCCGAGGAGCGCGTTGGTAAGTTCCGGGATGGAAAGATTGCTCGCCAGCGCGAGCGCATCTATATGCGTCGCCGTGTCCGTCGAGAGCAATTTGAAGACGGCGTGTTCCGGGGCGGTGAGGTCTTCCGGGACGAGCGAGAGTTGCTCGATAATGGCTCCCTCCGTTTTCTCTTTCGTCTCAGGAGGCAGCAGTCGCGCGGCTATCTCCTGCGGCAATTCCGCCGCGATGTCCTGCCATTGCTGGACCAGTTTTGCGCCCGCGCCTTTAATCAGATAGTTTGTCCCGAAAGAGTTTTTGGAAGTGATGTTGCCGGGAACGGCAAAGACTTCGCGGTTCTGCTCCATCGCCATCCGCGCCGTAATCAGAGAGCCTGAGTTCTCCGCCGCCTCGACCAGCAAGACTCCCAGACTCAATCCGCTGATGACGCGGTTGCGATACGGAAAATTTTGCGGCGCGGGCGGCGTCTCAAGTGGAAACTCGGAGACGAGCGCCCCACCGCCCGCGAGTATCTCCTCAGACAATCGCTTGTGCTCGCGCGGGTAGACCTGATCAATCCCCGTGCCCAGCACCGCCACCGTCCGCCCGCCAGCTTCGAGCGCGCCCCTGTGCGCCGCCGCATCAATCCCCCGCGCGAGGCCCGAAATAATCGTCACCCCTCTCTGGGCCAACTCGCGCGCCAGCGCCTGCGCCGCGTTCTGCCCGTAGGTAGAACAACGGCGCGAGCCGACCACCGCCACGCACGGCGCGTCCAGGCACGCTTCCCACCCGCCTTTCAAATACAGGGTAATCGGCGGGTCAAAAATCTCTCGCAGCAGAGCCGGATAGACGCCGTCATCCAGCAACAACATCTCCGCGCCGAGAGCGCGCACGCGTTCAATCTCGTCTGCGGCACGCTCAAACAAATCGCGCGCCATGATGCTCTCAATCGCTTCCGGTTTCAGCCGCAACGACTCCAACGCCACACGCGACGCGCCAAAGACCGCCTCCGCAGACCCGAAGCGCTCCAACAGCTTCGCGGCGGCGCGCGGCCCCACACCCGGCGTCATATTGAGCGCAATCCACTCTTTCATATTTCGGATTTTAGATTTCGGATGTTGGATTAAGGAGCGCATTGAATAAGCACAACGATGTGTCTTTCAATCCCAAATCCGAAATCCGAAATTGAGTTGGCGGAGGCGTGTAGGAATCGAACCTACCTGAGCCTGTTCTCACAGGCTCACTAACGGTTTTGAAGACCGCGCCGTTCACCAGAACAGATGCGCCTCCGTGGAATCTCGTTTTCGGGAGCTCGTGTTGACGGTGCAAAAACCCTACGCGCCGCGCACCTCGCCTGTCAAGTCTCGCAAGAATCGTCGCTCTCATTGCTTTTTGCAATTGCATGCGACCGCTACGGTATAGCGTCTTTGTCAGTCCCGCCTGCGGTAGCGGGTGGGTTCCTGTCTGAGCCACGACCCGCCCGCCACCTCAGGCGGGACTGACATGAGTCGCACTCAATTGCAAACCGCTAGAGTTGTGGTGCATTAATAGATTCAGATAATGATCCAAAGTGAAGTCATGAATTGAAAACAATAACGCGAACAGGTTAAAGGTTGGTATATTATTGTTCATGACAAATTTCCATACCTTACAAATCCCAGCACCTTCCAACTGGCAAGACTTTGAAACTTTATGTTGCGACTTGTGGAGAGCCATCTGGAAAGACCCGAATACGATCAAGCATGGCAGACAAGGGCAGAAACAACACGGAGTTGATGTTTCTGGAAGGCCCAATCTGCATTCAGCCTGGGCCGGGGTGCAATGTAAAGGAAAAGATAATTTTACTGATAAGGAGCTA
>DASYML010000054.1:0-47071 GCA_036009045.1 Pyrinomonadaceae bacterium | reverse complement strand
ACCTGATGATGATCGAGCAGCCGCTCTCGCATACGGACATACTCGATCATGCCGAATTGCAGCGGCAGGTGCGGACGCCCGTTTGCCTGGACGAATCCATTCATTCGAGCGACGATGCGCGCCATGCTATCGGGTTGGGCGCGTGCCGCATCATTAACGTCAAGCTGGGGCGCGTCGGCGGGCACGCCGAAAGCCGCCGCGTCGAGCGAACATGTCGCGAGCAGGGGATTCCTGTCTGGTGCGGCGGAATGCTTGAATCGGGCGTGGGCCGCGCGCACAACATCGCCATCTCAACGCTTGAGGGTTTCACCTTGCCCGGAGATGTTTCCGCCAGCGCGCGTTACTGGGACGAGGACATCATAGAGCCTCCCGTCACCGTTACCGGACAAGGCACGATCCTTGCACCCCGCGCGCCCGGCATCGGCTATGAAATCAAGAGAGAGCGCATTGATGCTCTAACCGTCAGGCGAGAGCTTATTGATTGATCTCTGACGTTGGAGCAGTTCTTACGAGCAGAAAAGACGGATTGAAAAAACCTCAATCTCAAATTTGAGATTTGAGATTGAGCCTTTAAGCTTGAGATTCGGAATTCAAGTTTTTGAGATTGAGCCTTTAAGTTATGGAGCGTGACATCAACGCATCGGAAGCCATAGCTTTACGCGGCCTGATAGCGGAGCGACAGGACGCCATGCTGGCTCTCACACGCGCGCTGGTCGAGACGGAATCTCCGTCCGGCGACGTGGAGGGAAGCCGCGCGGTTGTGTCGCTGCTGGCGGAAGCGGCACAGGCCACGCAAGGAGTCGCCTCCGTCGAGCGCATAGAGAGCGCGGGTTACGGCGAGCATTTACGCATTAGCGCCTTTGGCCAGGCGAAAGAGATGTCGGATGCTATCCTGCTGGTGGGCCATACGGACACTGTGCACCCGCGCGGCTCTTTACGGGACCGTCCGTGGCGCGAAGAGAACGGGCGCATTTATGGTCCGGGAATTTTTGATATGAAGGCGAATTGTTCGCTGGTCCTGGAATCCCTGCGCGCTTTGAGTATGCTTAAAATCAAGCCGCGTCGTCCGTTGGCGTTGCTGCTGACGTGTGACGAGGAGACTGGAAGCATGACGGGCCGCGCGCTGATAGAGGAGGAGGCGCGGCGTGCGCGATGTGCGCTGGTGCTTGAGCCGCCCGCGAGCGGTGGCCGCGTCAAAACCGCGCGCAAGGGAACAGGCATCTTCCGTGTCAAAGCTGTGGGGCTTGCCGCTCACGCGGGGTTGGAGCCGGAAAAGGGCGCGAGCGCGATTCTTGAAATGGCGCGGCAAATTCAACGCCTGCACGCGATGGGTGAGACGGCGCGCGGGACGACGATCAATGTCGGTGTGGTGAGGGGCGGCACGAGTTCCAACGTCGTCGCGGCGGAGGCGTTTGCGGAAGTGGACGTGCGCTTCAGCACGTTGGAAGAGGCGCGACGGATTGAGGGCGAGATGCGGAGTTTAAAACCTTTCGATGAGCGCGTGCGGCTCTCAATCGAGGGCGGCATCAATCGCCCGCCGCTTGAGCGCACGGAGCAGGTCGCGTCGCTTTATGAACATGCGCGGCGTGTGGCTGCGACGCTCGATTTTGAGCTTGGCGAAGCGAGCGTCGGGGGCGCTTCGGATGGAAACTTTATCGCGGCGCAGGGCACGCCCGTGCTGGATGGACTCGGCATAGATGGAGACGGGGCGCACGCTGTCCACGAGCACATCGTCGTTGATGGCATCGCGCAACGCGGGGCGCTCCTGGCCGGTCTCATCGCCACACTTTAACAGTCGGGAGTCTCGGAGTCATGAGTCTAGAGTCAAAAACAGTTGTCTTCAATTTGAGAAGTTCGCTTTAAGTCGAGCGGTTGGCTTGAGCTTTAAGTTTAAAGTTGAGACTGCAAACTATTCTTTGACTCCTGACTCTGGACTCCTGACTCTGGACTCTGGGCTTGATTGTGATGAAAGTTGCGACTTGGAATGTGAATTCTGTGGGGGCGCGTTTGCCGCTGGTCCAGAAATGGTTAGAGGCGGCGGGGCCGGATGTGTTGTGCTTGCAGGAGACGAAGTGTACGGATGATAAGTTTCCGGCGGCGGCGTTCGCGGAGGTGGGATACAGGTCCGAAGTCTACGGGCAGCGCACTTATAATGGCGTGGCGATTCTGTCGCGGGCGTTGGCTTCGGATGTGCAGCGCGGCTTCCCGGATGATGAGGAGGGGTCTCATGCGCGCCTGCTGGCGGCGACGGTCGAGGGTGTGCGAATCGTCAATGTGTACGTGCCGAACGGGCAGGCTGTGGGCACTGATAAGTATCGCTTTAAGCTGGAATGGATGAAGCGGCTGCGTGCTTTCTTCGATGAGAGTTATGAAGAGAGCGCGCAGGTTCTGCTCTGCGGCGATTTTAACGTTGCGCCGGGAGAACGCGATGTGCATGACCCTGATTTGTGGCAGGGGCGTATCCTTTTCAGTAAGAGGGAACGCGCGGCGCTGGATGAAATCAAGGGGTGGGGATTGACGGATGCCTTCAGGATGCACACGGAAGAGGGCGGGCATTTTTCCTGGTGGGATTACAGGCAGGGGTCTTTTCGTCGCAACACGGGCCTGCGGATAGACCACATCTGGGTCTCAACAACGCTCGCCGCGCGCTGCACTGCGGCCTGGATAGACAAGGAGCCGCGCGGCTGGGAAAGACCATCGGATCACACGCCCGTGGTGGCGGAATTCAAATAAGAGAGTCAGGAGTCTGGTGTCTAAGGATGGTTTGAAGTTTCAAGTTTGAGTTTTCAGATTCGCTGAAGATCAAAGGCGGATGCTCAAGTTAAAGACAACTGTTTTTGACTCTAGACTCATGACTCCGAGACTCCTGACTATTAAGGGGGAGAGATGAGCAATCAAGGCAGGGACGGGTTGATGTGGGCGGCGGCGGGCGTGGGTGCTCTGCTGGCGACGCGGGCGCTGTTGAAGAAGTGGCAGGCGTATGATCTGCGCGGGAAGAGCGTGCTGGTGACGGGAGGCTCGCGGGGGTTGGGCCTTGTGATGGCGCGCGAGTTTGCGAACGAGGGAGCGCGGGTGGCGATTTGCGCGCGTGATGCGGAGGAACTTGGGAGAGCGCAGGCGGACCTTGTCAGGCACGGGGCGGAAGTCTTTTCGTTGACGTGCGATGTGACCGACAGGGAGCAGGTCGGGCGGATGATAGAGGCAGTCAGTTCTCACTACGGCAGGATTGATGTGCTGGTCAATAACGCGGGCGTGATACAGGTTGGACCAGTCGAAGTGATGACGTTGGATGATTATGAAGAGGCGATGCGTGTGCATTTCTGGGGGCCGCTCTATGCGACGCTCGCCGTGCTGCCGCAGATGCGCGAGCGCGGCAATGGGCGCATCGTCAACATCTCTTCCATCGGCGGCAAGGTGAGTGTCCCGCATCTGTTGCCTTACTCTGCGAGCAAGTTTGCGCTGGTCGGTCTCTCCGAAGGATTGCGCTCGGAGTTGGCGAAGGACGGCATCGCCGTGACGACCGTCTGCCCCGGTCTGATGCGGACGGGCAGCCCGCGCAATGCGACCTTTAAGGGACAGCATCGCGCGGAGTACGCTTGGTTCAGTATCAGCGACGCGCTGCCGGTCTCTTCGATGCAGGCGGAGCGCGCGGCACGGCAGATCATCAGCGCGTGCAAGCGCGGCGAGGCGGAGATAGTCCTTTCAATTCAAGCGCAGTTGGCGGTCAAATTTCATGGACTCTTTCCGGGACTGACGCAGGACATGCTCGGCCTCGTCAACAAACTGCTGCCCGGCCCCGGAGGCATAGGCCGTCGCCGCCTCAAAGGTAAAGAGAGCACTTCACCAGCTTCGCCCTCCTGGCTCACCTCTTTGAATGAAGAGGCCGCCGCGAGGAATAACGAGATAGGGTAAACACAAGCAGGGAAGAAGACGATAATCCTCTTCGCGCCGCCAGCGCTACCAGCGAAAAACCTGGCTCACGCAAAGGCGCAAAGCCCGCAAAGGAAGACGCAAAGATATTCCCTCTTAACATTTCTCTTGGAGCATGGCATGAATATGCATGAACAAAAATGGCCGGACGCGTTGTGGATCGTGCGGCACGGTGAGAGCGCGGGCAACGTGGCGCGTGACGCGGCGGAGGCCGCCGGGCTGCCCGTGATTGATATTGCGACGCGCGATGTGGACGTGCCGCTTTCGGCGCTCGGTGAAAGACAGGCGGCGGCGCTCGGTCGCTGGTTCGGAGAAATGTCGCCGAAGGAGCGGCCCAACGTCGTCCTCGTTTCTCCCTACACTCGCGCGCGTGAGACGGCGAGGCTGGTCCTGGATACGGCGGGCATCGAGCGTGAAGACATCACCTACTTGATTGACGAGCGACTGCGCGAAAAAGAGTTCGGTATCTTTGACAGGCTGACGCGTGTGGGCATTGAGGCGAAGTACCCGGAGCAGGCTGCGGCGCGGACCGCGCTCGGCAAGTTTTATCACCGCCCGCCCGGCGGCGAGAGTTGGTGCGATGTCATCCTCCGCTTGCGTAATGTGATAGACACCATCACGCGCGATTACAGGCGCGAGCGCGTGCTCATCATAGGCCATCAGGTCATCGTCCTCTGCCTGCGCTACCTGCTCGAAAGAATGACGGAAGATCAAATACTCGGCATTGATAAAGAGCAGGAAGTAGCGAACTGCTCCGTCACCTCCTACGAGTTCGCGCCCAACCTCGGCAAGCGAGGGAAACTCGCTCTCTGCCACTTCAACTTCGTCGCCCCGCTCGAAGACTCCGGTGAAGAAGTGACGACGAAGCCGGATGTTCCCGTTGCTCCGAAGTAGAAGTCAGGGGATAGGAGATAGGGGTCGGGGGTTGGGGAAGAAGGGATGAGTGATTGAACGTTTGACGATAAGAAGGAGACATGAAATGAATGTTAATAGCTTTCGTGATCTCAGGGTGTGGCAGGGAGGAATGGATTTGGTTGAGCGCGTGTACGGCGAGACAAAGGGTTTTCCGTTGCAGGAAGTTTATGGTCTCACAAGCCAGATGCGGCGAGCGGCGGTCTCTGTCCCTTCTAACATAGCAGAGGGACATACGAGAGAACACACCAAGGAATATCTCCATCACGTTTCGATAGCTCAGGCATCGCTGGCAGAATTGCAAACACAGATTGAGATGGCAGGACGCTTACACTATCTCTTGCCGGACACTGTCGGTCCATTACTGGACCAGGCAATATCATTGAGCAGACAACTCTACGCCTTGTGCAACGGCCTACTGAAAAGAACCTCTTCCTCAAAGGACTAATCCTCGTGTCAAGACGTTCCGACCCCCAACCCCCAGCCCCCGGCCCCCAACCCCGCATTATTACGCCCGCACTGTTGCGGCGTTTCGCTTTGCCGCAGCCGGATGATGATGATGATAAGGAGGAGCGCGGGCGTGTGCTGGTGGTTGGGGGCGCGGCGGAGATGCCGGGCGCTGTAATTTTGGCGGCGACGGCGGCTTTGAGGGCCGGGGCGGGTAAGTTGCAGATTGCGACCGCGCGAAGTATCTCTCAATTGGTGGCGGCGTCGGTCCCGGAAGCGCGTGTGTTCGCTTTGCCCGAAACAAGGAAGGGCGCGCTGGCCGTTTCCGCCGCAGAGTCCATCGCGGAGCGCGCGGGCAGAGTGCAGGCCGTGCTGATTGGACCTGGAATGGTTGACGAAGAGGTGGTCGTGCGTTTGTTGAAAGCCTTGCTGCCGTTGATTAATGGGCCAACTTTGATTCTGGATGCGGCGGCCCTCGCGTGCGTCTCCGCTGATGCGAAGTGTTTGCATGGACTGAAAGGACAGGTCGTGCTGACGCCGCATGCGGGCGAGATGGCGAGCATGCTCGGAGAAGAGAAATCGCGCATCACTAAGGACCCACTCGAGACGGCCAGAAGCGCGGCGCGGCACCTGCGCGCGGTGGTCGCCTTGAAGGGCGCGAAGACATACATCGCCGCGCCCGGCGTTGAAGAAATCTATTGCAATCAGACGGGCAACGTGGGCTTAGCGACATCCGGTTCGGGCGATACGCTGTCGGGCATCATCGCGGGGCTGGCGGCGCGCGGGGCAAGGCCGTTGCAGGCAGCCATCTGGGGCGTCTACCTGCACGGCAGCGCGGGCGATAGGCTGGCGAAGCGTATGGGCCGCCTCGGATTTCTCGCGCGCGAACTCCTCGCGGAAGTCCCCTGCTTGATGTCCAAACTTGACGGCACGCGGAGGCGTTGAGCGCGGCACCACATCGAAAATTAACGTGGTCGTCGTCGTCTCAAGAGCAGGAAGACGATGACGACTATGAAGAGGAGTCCCAGCCCGCCGGGCCAGAAAAACCAGCCGCCGCTGCTGCTGTAACCACCGGCAACGACACATGACGACTGTAACAGTCCGGCGAAGAGTGTCAGAAAAGAGATGCGTTTCATAAAAGGACCAGCCCCCTTGATGTTAGATGTAAGATGAGATGTGCTTGCGCGCGGCAGACGGATTTTCAACTAATCCTCCGCCGCATCCTTAATCCGGTTCGACATGGCGTTGAGGTATCTTTTGCGATACCCGTCTATGAGGTCCCGGACATTGGTTTCCAGCATGCTTTCCGAGACGCCGCTTGCCATCAGGCTGGATTTCTGTAGGTCAATCAGAGCCATCAACATGGCTTTCAGTTCGATCAATTCCATGCCGATGATAGAGAAGGCTTCGGAGTTAGACTTGCTCGAATCCAGCAGAGAGTGCATTCCCTGTGAAAGCTCCGGGTCGGAGTTTTGCTCGCTCATGTGTTTCCCCTTGAACGCTCAGGTCTGTTATAGCGATTTGCAGTTGAGTGCGACTACGTGTCAGTCCCGCCTGCTTCAGCCGGGCGGGTTCCCAGCTTAGCATCACCCGCCCGGCTTAAGCAGGCGGGACTGACAAGGACGCTTGCCGCAATGGTTGAATCCAATTGAGAACCGCTATAGAGCTAATCATATTTGGAGTTATCATCACAAACATAGCAGACCGATTCTCTTTTGTGTAGCCTTTATCGAGACCATGCCCGAATCCCTTGCCGGAAAGAAAATAGTCATCGCCACCTGGGGATCGTTCGGAGATTTGCATCCATACATGGCGCTTGCGCTTGAATTGAAGGGGCGCGGACATCGCCCCGTCATTGCGACCTCACCCTTCTATCGTGAGAAGATAGAAGCCGCCGGAATCAGTTTTCATAAGATGCGCCCGGACCTTCCTGCGCCCGGCAGTCAAGAGGCCGATGAGATGGTTCGTCGCGCGACGAATATGCGCGACGGGCCGCGTTATGTCTTTCAAGAATTGTTGATGGCCCACATCCGCGAGACGTATCAGGATGCGATGGCTGCCGTCAACGCCGAAGGCGGGGCCGACCTTCTGCTGACACACACCGTCCCTCCCATCGGAGCGCTCGTGGCGGAAACGTCCGGCGTCAAATGGGTCTCGACAGTGCTCGCGCCGATTCCGTTCGCCTCTGCTTACGACCCGCCGACCATTCCGCAGTATCCTTATCTGAGAAGCGTGGTCAAACTTCACCCTGCTATCTCAAAGGTCTTCTTCGCGCTGGGGAAGAAGACGACCTGGTCCTGGTGGGAGCCTGTGCGACGACTGCGTAGAGACCTCGGATTGCCGGAGGGTGAAAATCCCATCTTCGACGGACAACATTCGCCCACCTTAGTGCTCGCGCTCTTCTCAAACGTGCTCGCGCAGGTCCAGCCGGATTTTCCGCCGCGTACGCTCATCACGGGCTTTCCGTTTTACGACTTGAAGGATGAAGAGGCGACTTCGCCGGAACTCATGTGCTTTCTGGATGAAGGCGAGCCGCCGGTGCTCTTCACGCTCGGCTCTTCGGCGGTCTGGATTGCGAAGGACTTTTACGACATCAGCATCGAAGCCGCGCGCAGGTTAAAGCTGCGCGCACTGCTCCTCATTGGCGATGAACGCAATCGCCCGCAGTTGCCTTTGCCGGCGGGCATCGCCGCCTTCGATTACGCTCCGCACAGTCTGGTCATGCCGCGCTCCAGTCTCATCGTTCATCAAGGCGGCATTGGCACGACGGGCCAGGCCCTGCGAGCCGGAAAGCCCATGCTCGTCGTTCCATACGGACAGGACCAGCCGGATAATGCGCGACGTTGCGCGGAACTCGGCGTCGCGCGCGTACTCCCGCGCAGCCGTTATCATCTACAAAATGTTCTGGACCAATTATCCGATTTGAGAGACAGGCCCGCCTACAGCATCAGAGCGGCGGAAATCGGACGACGGGTCCGGGAAGAGGACGGAACAAGCAGAGCGTGCGATGCGATTGAGGAAGTGCTAATGTCCAGCAAACGTGTTTACACTTCAGCATGAGCCATGACTATTATGTTTAAGACGATCATTCTCTCACTTAGTTTTACTCTCTGCGCTGGCCTGACTCACGCACAGTGGACGCCGCAATCGAGCGGAACCACGGTCCGGTTGCGCGGGGTCAGCGCCGTCAGTTCGAGCGTGGCTTGGGCCAGCGGCGACAAGGGAACCTACACGCGCACGACGGACGGCGGCGCGACCTGGCAGGCGGGCACTGTCACGGGTGCGTCCGAACTTGATTTCCGCGACGTGGATGCTTTCGATGCCATGACCGCTTACCTGCTCTCAATCGGTGAGGGCGATAAGTCCAGAATTTACAAAACAGAGGATGGCGGCGCGCACTGGACCTTGCAGTTCAAGAACAGCAAGCCCAAAGCCTTCTTCGATGCGATGGCCTTCTGGGACAGCCGCCACGGCATCGCCGTGAGCGACCCTGTTGACGGGCGCTTCCTCATCATAAAGACCACTGACGGCGGTCAGACGTGGGATGAAATGCCCGCGTTGAATATGCCGACGGCGCTGCAAGGCGAAGGCGCGTTCGCCGCGAGCGGGACGTGCATCACCGTGCAGGGCACACGCAACGTCTGGTTCGCCACTGGTGGACCGGAAGGAGCGCGCGTCTTCCGCTCGACGGACGGAGGCCGCTCGTGGAAGGTCGCAGAGACTCGTATGACAAGCGGCAAGGCTGCGGGCATCTTCTCCATCGCGTTCAGGGACGCAAAGCACGGCGTGATAGTAGGCGGCGACTATACCAAAGAGCGCGAGGCTGTGAACAACGTGGCGGTCACGGAAGACGGCGGAGCCACTTGGTCGCTCATTAAAGGACCAGGACCGAACGGTTACAGGTCCTGCGTGGCTTACGTGCGGCGCACGGTTGGGCCAATGCTCATCGCGGTCGGGCCGTCAGGCTCGGACTCTTCGCTGGACGGGGGAAAGAGTTGGAAGAGCATCAGCGCGGAGGGCTATCACAGCGCAAGCTTTGCCGGACCAGTTAACGCGGGCTGGGCAGTAGGTGAAGGCGGGAGAATCGCCAAATATTCTGGACCAGGATTGGGCGCTCGAAGATAACCCCTGGTGGCTCTCACTGGACCGGGAATGCGGGAGCAATCGCGGTTGGTGGCGGCTCGCCTTTGTACAGCACGCGTTCCAGAAAAAGCCCGGAAGGCGGGGCCGTCCACGCCGCCGGTTCGTTGGAATGGCCTTCCATCAATTTTTGCATTCCGGCCTGCTGCAAATTTCCACGACCCAACTCGACCAGCGACCCGGCAATCCGCCGGACCATCTTCCAGAGAAAGTGGCTCGCGCCGATGCGAAAGAGGATGAGGCTGCCGCAGGTCGCAACCTCCGCCGTCTCGACATGGACGAGGGTGGAAGTTTGAGCGTCCGTACTCTCGCAGAAGGAGCGGAAATCGTGTCTCCCGACGAGCGAGTGAGCGGCCCTCTTCATCGCCAATACATTCAACTCATCTCGCACCCACCAGACGAATGATTTGCCGAGCGCCGTGCGCCTCGTGGAGATTTGATATAGATAGTCACGCGAGACGGCATCATGCCGCGCATGAAAATTCGCGGGCGCATGCAACGCCTGTAGAATGTTGATGTCGTGCGGGAGAAGTTTGTTGATGCCAGACTGTAGCTCTCTGGCCTTTAGAGATTTGACGCCTGCTTTCAACTTCAAGTGCGCGACCTGCCGGAGCGCATGGACGCCCGCATCCGTGCGACCGGAGCCGCCGACCTCGACTTTTGATGCGAGGACCGCTTCGGCGGCCTTTTGCAGTTCGCCCTGAACAGTGCGCGCATGCGGTTGCTTCTGCCACCCGGAATAGCGTGTGCCCTCATATTCCAGGACCAGCTTCCATGTTTGCATCCTTCAAACTCTCCGGGGCGTCTTTACGATGCCGTTGAAAGTAAAGGCAGGCCCGCCTGACGAAGCTGCTCGTTGAGCGTCTTGACCTCCCTGCTCTTAATCTCATTCCAGCGTGCGAGCAATTCCGAGAGCTTGCGTTGAAACTCTGCGGACGCGGCGACGGCCTGCGTCGTCGGCGCGGCGTCCGCAGACTGTAGCAGGTCCAGTAAAGAGGCCATCGCTGAATTGACCCTGTTGAGATTCATCTCTCCCGCGTTACCCGCGCCGCCGGGAGCGCGCGCGTCAGCCTCGGTCTCAAGCGCCGCCAATTCTTGGTCCAATGAGAGCAGCGCATCCGACATCGCGCCCTGAGCCGCGCGACCGCGTAGCTCCTTAATCTGCGCCCTGAGTTTGCGAATCCCGTCCAGCGCTTCACGGCTCTGCTGCATCCCCTGATAGGCTTGCATGGAGAGCTTGAATTGCTGGTCCAGCCCGGCAGGAGAGGTTTTAACGCGCGGGTCTATCCGAATCGTCAGCGGCTGCGTCAGGGTGCGCCCGTTGGCGGATAATCTCAAGGTGTACTTTCCAGGCGGGACAAACGGCCCGACTGGATAAGGGGGCGTGTCCCTGTAGTTCGCAGAGATAGGATAGACGCGCGGCGTGACCTGCGGCGGTGCGTAGCGTAAGTCCCAGACGAATCTCTGCATGCCCGCCTTCGCGGAAAGAATTTGCGGCGGGCGAAACCAGTAGGTCGGCACATCGTAGTCTTTATCGTTGACAGGCTCAGGCCGGTCCGTGCTCGCAAAGCGGCGCACGAGTTTGTTGGACTGGTCCAAAATTTCGAGCGTGACTGGTCCAGAAATGTCCGACTGTAAGTAATAGTTGATAATCGCACCATCTGGGGGATTCTTCCCCGCAGGCTCTTCGGGCGGGAGCGGCGTGTCCGTGTTGACGTTGCGCTGGACGCGCGTGGCGAGTTGCGGCTGGAAGAGAAAGGCCGTTGATGCAGAGACCTGCGCGTTGACCTGCCTGAGCGCGGTGATGTCGTCGAGTATCCAGAAGGAACGACCGTGCGTCCCGACCACCACATCATCATCGTGTATGACGAGGTCACGAATCGAGGTGGCGGGCATGTTGAGCCGTAAGGGTTGCCAGTCGTCGCCGTCGTTGAAGGAGACGTAGACGGCGCGCTCCGTTCCCGCGAAGAGCAAGCCCTGGCGCGCGTGGTCTTCGCGCACGACGTTAACGGGAGCGTTGTCCGGCAGCCCGCGCGTAATCTCCTGCCAGTTTTTTCCCGCGTCGTGCGTGCGGTAGATGTGCGGGCGCTGGTCGTCCAGGCGAATCCGGTTGACCGCCGCGTAGGCGGTCGCGGCATCGAAGTGGCCCGCGTCAATGATGGAAATTTTGCTCCACGAAGTTATCAACGGGGGCGTCACGTTCTGCCAGTTCTTGCCGCCGTCGCGCGTCGTATGAATCAGCCCATCATCCGTCCCGGCCCAGATCACGTTGATGTCTTTGGGCGAAGGCGCGACCGTGTAGATGACGCCGCGACGCGGTTGCGTCGCCATCTCAGGCTTGCGAAAAACGCCTATGCTCTGGGGAACTTCGGGCGCTTCGCGCGAGAGATCGGGGCTAATAATGGTCCAGCTATTGCCGCCGTTGGTGGTTTTGAAGAGCACGTTCGAGCCTAAGAAGAGAACGTGCGGGTCAACGGGCGAGAAGATGACGGGCGCGGTGCGAACGAATCTATACTTGCCGCTCCTGATGGCTTCGGGCGCGATATTCTGGACCTGTCCCGTAGTCTTATCGAAGCGCGTGGCCTTGCCGCCGTAAATAATATTCGGGTTGAGCGGGTCGGGCGCGACATAGCCGTATTCCTCGACGCCGATGGTGCGCCAGTCGCGGAAGGTAATCGCGCCGTTGTCGCCGCGACTGCTCGTGCCGACGGAGCCGCTCTCCTGCTGCGCGCCGTAGACCCAGTAAGGATATTGATTGTCAGTGATGACGTGAAAAAACTGCGCGGTCGGCTGGTTGTACCAACTGCTCCATGTCTGCCCGCCGTTGACTGTGAGGGTCGCGCCCTGGTCGCTCGCCAGCAGGATGATCTGCGGGTTCAAAGGATTAATCCAGACGGTGTGATAATCATCGCCGCCGGGCGCGCCCTTGAAGGCTACGAAATTCACGCCGCCGTCAATCGAGCGATAGGTCGAAGTGTTGGCGGAATAGACCACGTCTTTATTCAAGGGGTCAACCTTGACTTCCGCGAAGTCGCTGCCGCGTCCCCAGACGCGTCTCTCGGAATTGACGCGCGTCCAACTCTCGCCCGCATCATCCGAACGATAGATGCCGCCGAGTTGCGGCGCGTCAACATTGGCGTAGAGACGCTTCGCATCGCTCGGCGCGACCGTCATGCCGATACGTCCTAAACCCTGCTCGAAGGTGGGCAAGCCTTTCGTCAATGGTCGCCAGGTCGTGCCGCCGTCAGTTGATTTATAGAGACCGCTGCCGGGTCCCTGCCACGCGCCGTTCTCCCAGGGGCCTTGCCTGGAGGCCCACAAATCCGCGTAGAGAGTTTGACGATTGGAGGGATCGAAGACGAGCGCGATGGCTCCCGTGTTCTCATCCTTGTAGAGCACTTTTTGAAATGAACGCCCGCCGTCCGTCGAACGAAAGACGCCGCGCTCTTCGTTCGGGCCGTAAGGATGGCCCAACACCGCGACGAAGAGACGGTTAGGGTCGCGCGGGTCAACGATCATCGCGCCGATCTGTTGAGCGTCGCGGAGGCCCAGATGCTCCCATGTTTTCCCCGCGTCAATTGATTTGTAGATGCCGTCGCCGGTCGAAAGGTCAGGGCGCTGCAAGCCTTCGCCGCTGCCCACATAAATGATGTCCGGGTCGGAGGGAGCGACGGCGAGCGCGCCAATGGAACCCGTCGGTTGGTCGTCGAAGATGGGCATCCAGGTGCGACCGTAATCTGTAGTCTTCCAGACTCCGCCGTTGTTGACGCCGATATAAAAAACATTGGGCTGGTTTGGAATACCCGTCGCTCCGACGGTGCGGCCTCCGCGAAATGGTCCAATCATGCGCCAACGCATGTTCTGGTAAAGGTTCGGATTGAGAGCTTGCGCGGCGGCATTGAAAGACGGCGCGGCCAGCAGGCAGAGCGCGCACAGAGACAGCATCAAGCGGCGTACAGAGATCACACCTTCTACCTCCGAGATGAGAATGATTCATTTAACACTATGGTGATAAACAACGCGGACCGAAATTGCAAGAGCCGGGAAGAGCAATGCGGATTGCGGATTGATGAAAGATGGGCTATTGAAGTTGAATCATCTCTCTTTCTTAATTCCGCAATCCGCAATCCGCATTGCTCTTGAGTGTAATCATTGACCAAAAGGCATAGAGTGCCTATGCTTATGCGGTTCATGCAAACATTAAAGATGAAAGATTCAAGGCTCTGAATCGTTGACACGCAGCCCCTCAGGCGGGCCGGAATATTGGTCCAGTCTTTCTTTCAAAGCACGCCCGCTCGTTTACGGAGAGGTCAGGCTCAACTCAGGAGAATGTCATGTCAAGACTAAAAAGTGCGCGCGCATGGTGGGGTCGGCATCTTCCGTTCAGTATCGCGGCGACCTGTTTGTTACTGCTCTTGAGCGGCACGGATTCCGGCTCATCTTTACAGACGACAAAGCCGCAGGCCGCAGGCGAACTGACCGTTCAGCAAGTCTTAATTAATGTGCGGAAGGCCATCGGGTACGACAGGCTGAAGGGGGTAAAGCGTGGTTTCATACTTGAAGAATATTCCGGCGACAAGGTTGATAATCCTACGACCATGTGGTTCGGGACGAACGGAGAATACAGGCTGGGGGCGAAATCGGCTGACGATAGACCGTTCGGTTATGATGGAAAATTTGGCTGGCAAATTGATCGTAATGGATTGCCCGCGCCGATGCCGCAACGCCTACGCGAGAAGAACCTCATTCCGGCGTGGGTGAGAGGGGGTTGGTGGCTGAACGAGCGCGCGCCCTTCGTCTTCTCTCTGCTGCCTTCGGAGACGAACGATAAGCAGGTCGCGCTCAACATGAAACTCGAACAAGGGTTGGTGGGTGCAAAGATACTTGTGGACCGCTCGACGTGGCTGCCTTCGACGCTCGTCGTAGAGTACGAGCGCGGCCCGTACACGATGGCGTTCAAAGACTATCAAGAGACCAGCATGGGTTTTCGCATGCCTGCTGCCACGAGCGTTAATTATCGTGGCAAGGACACTGAGTACAGGATGAAGTCCGTCGCGTTGATAGCGAAGGATGCGAACGCTCCTTTCGCAGTGCCCGCGCTCCCGGCTGACACGACCTTCGACAACAGCCTGCCCGCCGAACTCAAGGTGGCGCAGGGCGTCCCTTTCTCCGATGGCGCTCCGGGCCACTTCTACGTGCGCGCGTCCGTGGATGGCAAGGATGTCGGGTGGTTCCATTTCGATACCGGCGCGGACATGATGCAGATTGACACGAAACTGGCGGACGAACTAAAGATGCCCGTCCTCGGTAAGTCGCAGACGCGCGGCGCTGACGGCAAGCCGCAGGAGGTGACGATTCGCCAGGGCAAGACTTTTCAAGTCGGCAGGGTGACTGTTAAGAATCCGCTTTTTCTCGCCACGGACATGTCCGGCAGGAACGCGCCGCCCGGAGAAAAACGCGCCGGATACCTTGGCTATCCTTTGTTCGCTCGCGTCGTCATGGAAGTCACTGGCGGCGGCAAGACCATCGCGCTGTATGACCCGAAGAGTTACAAACTCGGCAAGGGCAAGTGGCAGGAGCTTTCCTATATTGACGTGACGCCAGCCGTCGTCTGCCGCTTAGAGGGTAATCGTGCGGGACTCTTTCAACTCGATACCGGAACCGTGGGGACCGTCACCTTCTACGAAAAGTATATTAAGGATGAGAAGCTGTTGGAGGGACGAAAGGTCAAGGAAGAGACCAACGTCGGAGCGGGCGGGACATACCAGGAGTTGACGGGTCATATCGAATGGTTTGAGCTTGCCGGGTACAGATTCAAAAATCCCGAAGCGAGTTTCAGGGTCGCGGGCCTTAGCCGCGAAGGCGGGGCCGGTGTCGTCGGCAGAGAGTTTTTATCCGTCTTCAAAATCGTCTTCGATTACCCGGACAGGCGCATCGCCTTCATTCGATAATCACGCCGACCGACTTTATAAATTAGTAGTAGGTTAATTTTGAGTTGAGAGATTATGAAAGAGGCGTTCACCACCGCAGACACAGAGCACACAGAGAACGCACAGAGAAAAACATTCAACACTCTGTGCTGACTCTGTGCGCTCTGTGTCTGCGGTGGTGAATGATAGCTTCGCTAAGTTCTCGTCACGACTACTCTGCTCAATAAGTGATAGTCCAATAACAGCAATTCCCGAGAACGTTAAAGGGCTCTTTCGATGATGAAGATGAAAACTACGCGCTCCCTGATTGTTTTATTAACCTTAACGCTCGGCTTGATGATGGCCGTCTTGAGCGGGACGCAGGCGACGGCTCAACAAAAGCCTGAAGGATACGATAAGAGTTTTTTTAAGTCGCTTCAGTGGCGCAGCATTGGACCATATCGCGGCGGGCGTGTGACAGCCGTCGCGGGAGTCACGTCGCAGCCGCAGGTCTTTTATTTCGGGGCGACGGGCGGCGGCGTGTGGAAGACTACGGATGGCGGGATGAGTTGGCAGGTCGTCTCGGATGAGTATTTCAAGACGGGTTCGGTCGGCGCTATCGGGATTTGCGAGGCGGATGCCAATGTCATTTATGTAGGGATGGGGGAATCTCCCGTGCGCGGCAACGTCTCGCACGGCGACGGCGTTTATAAATCAATTGACGCGGGCAAGACATGGAAGCACGTCGGCCTTGATGAGACGCGGCAGATCGCGCGCGTGCGCGTTCACCCACGCAATCCAGACCTCGTTTACGTCGCGGCTCAAGGGCACATCTGGGGACCGAACGAGCAACGCGGCATCTTCCGCTCGAAGGACGGCGGCAAGACATGGGAGCGGATTCTTTATCGTAATGACAAGACGGGTGCGACGGACCTTGTGCTGGACCCGACCAACGCGAATATTCTTTACGCGGCTTTCTGGGACGTGCATCGCAAGCCCTGGACACTGGAAAGCGGCGGGCCTGGCAGCGGCCTCTTCAAGTCAATTGACGGCGGCGATAATTGGACCGAAATAACACGCAATCCCGGACTACCCAAAGGCATCGTCGGCAACATAGGCATCACCGTCTCCGCCATCAACCCTGAACGCGTGTGGGCCATCATCGAAGCCGAAGATGGCGGCGTCTTTCGTTCGGACAACGGCGGGAAGACTTGGACCAAAACCAACGAAGAGAGACGCCTGCGCCAACGCGCATGGTATTACACGCGCATCTACGCGGACACGCAGAACGCGGATTCCGTCTACGTCCTCAACACGGGCTTTTACAGGTCCAATGACGGCGGCAAGACTTTCAATTCCATCAGCGTGCCTCACGGCGATAATCATGATCTCTGGATTGCGCCGAATGATGCGGCGCGCATGATTGAGAGCAACGACGGCGGGGCTAACGTCTCGTTCAACGGCGGCAAGAGTTGGACCGGACAGGACCAGCAGCCGACCGCGCAGTTCTATCGCGTCGCGGTTGATGAAGACTTTCCTTATCATATTTACGGAGCGCAGCAGGATAACTCGACCGTCAAGATTGCGAGCCGGACCAACGATGCGGGCATCTCACGCGAAGATTGGTACAACGTCGGCGGAGGCGAAAGCGGCTGGATTGCCCCTTACCCGAAGGATTCGGAGATAGTCTTCGCGGGTTCTTATGGCGGACTTGTGACGCGCTACGACCATCGCACGGGCCAACTCAGAGACGTGACGGCGTGGCCCGATAATCCTATGGGTCACGGGGCCTCTGACCTCAAGTATCGTTTTCAATGGAACTTTCCGCTGCTCTTTTCGCCGCATGACCCGGACACGCTCTACGCGGCGGGCAACGTGCTTTTCAAGACGACCAACCAGGGACAAAGTTGGACCATTATTAGCCCGGACCTGACGCGCGACGATAGGTCCAAGCAGGGGCCTTCCGGTGGACCAATAACTAAAGACAACACCAGCATAGAATATTACGACACCATCTTCACGGTCATGGAATCGCCCGTGCAGAAAGGTGTCATCTGGACAGGCTCCGACGACGGTCTCGTACAACTGACGCGCGACGGCGGCAAAAATTGGGAGAACGTGACGCCGAAGAGCATGCCGGAGTGGATTCAAATCAACTCGATTGAAGCCTCGCCGCATGACGCCGCGAGCGCTTACGTTGCCGCCACGATGTATAAGTGGGACGACTTGAAGCCCTATCTTTACAAGACGACGAACTACGGCAAGTCTTGGAGGAAAATCACGAACGGCATCCCGGACGGGGCCTTTACCAGAGTCGTGCGTGAAGACCCGAATCGGCGCGGACTGCTCTACGCGGGGACGGAGACGGGCATGTACGTCTCATTCGACGACGGCGAAAACTGGCAGTCGCTACAGCTTAACCTGCCCATCGTTCCGATCACCGATTTAGTGGTCCACAAACGCGAGAAGGACCTGATCGCCGCGACGCAGGGGCGCGCTTTCTGGATCATAGATGATCTGACAACGCTTCATCAGATACCGGACGCCGCGAGGAGCGCGGGGAAGCCTTACCTCTTCAAGCCTGAAGATACTTACCTGATGCAGGGCGGTTTTGTCTCGCCGGATGCGCCCGTGGGCAAGAACCCCGCGAGCGGCGCTGTCATCTACTATTACTTGAAGAACAAACCGACGGGACAGGTGACGCTCGAATTTCTGGACCAGTCCGGTAAATCAATCAAAAAATTTACGACGAAGGCTCCTGAGAATCCACAGACGGCTCCGGGCACGGTCACGCAAGTGCCTGCCGCGACGCCCGACGCATCGCCTACTCCCGGCGCGTCTCCCGCGCCTGCTGCCGCGCAGGCTCAGGGACAGGCGGGAGCGCAGTCCGTTGCGGCGGGCGCGCAGACAAAGGTTCCGCCGGAGCAACCGCAAGCGCCTTCGGGCGAAGAGGTGCTGGCCTTCGGTGAAGCGAGACAGGCTCGCGTCTCGGCTGATGCGGGGCTGAATCGTTTCGTCTGGGATTTGCGATACGAAGACGCGACGAAATTTCCGGGCCTCATCCTGTGGTCGGGCGAGGTGCGCGGGCCGCGCGTCGTGCCGGGAAGTTATCAGGTCCGGCTGACGGTTGACGGGCAGGTTCTGACGCAGAATTTTGAGGTCAGGAAGGACCCGCGCCTGTCTACTTCTCAGGAAGATTACGCGAAGCAATTGGACCTTTTAATCAAGATCAGAGATAAGCTGAGCGAGACGCACAACGCCATCGTAGGGATTCGTGAAGTGCGCAGGCAGGTGGATGATCTGGTCAAGAGAATCGCTGACCAGCCCCAAGCGCGCGTCATAGGCGAAGCTGCCAAAGCGCTCAACGTGAAACTCTCAGCCATCGAGAACGAGTTGTATCAAACCAGGAACCAGAGCAGCCAGGACCCTTTGAATTATCCCATCCGGCTCAACAACAGGCTCGCGGCGCTGGGCGACGTGGTGGGCAGTGCGGACGCCGCGCCGACGGACCAATCCTATGTCGTGTACGAGGAAGTGGTCTCGCAGATAGATGTCCAGTTGCAGAAATGGAAGCAGGTTGTTAATACTGATGTCCCGGCCTTTAATCAACTGGTGCGGGACCAGAATATTCCCGTGGTCATCATCAAGCCTGCGGGCAAGCCTTAAGAATTTACTGGCCTCTGAAGTCTCAGTTGAAGATATGGAAAGGATTATTCACCACAGAGACACAGAGCACGCAGAGGACGCACAGAGGCTTGCGTCAACACTCTGTGCTGACTCTGTGCGCTCTGTGTCTGCGGTGGTGAATTATTGCGTTGATTGACATGATGCGAATAATCAAAGTCACTCTCTTAGTTCTCTTCCTCTGTTTGATTGCTGGTCCAATTATCGTTGAGGGGCAGGGGACTGGTGTGCCTCCGGTGGGAGGCGTGTCGGGCCAGCAGGGCAGGGGCAGCATCTCTAAAGAGAGCATCCTGTCTATACTCAACTTGCAGGGCCTCACACCCGAACAGAAGAGGGCCAACGCCAGCATCCTGATTCCCGCCATTCAGGTCAACGGAGTTGATTTCGAGACCACTCCGATAGTCGAGCAGGAACTGCGCGACGCGGGGGCCACTCCCGAAGTGATCGCCGCCATACGCGCCAACTACCGCCCACAGTCCGCCGCTTCCTCGACGCCTTTATCGGCGGAGAAACTCGCGGAGAGGGAAAAAGATCCTGCGACCACCAACGAAAAACCAGTCGTCACGAAGCATGAAATCAAGGTCGGCGGACGCAGTCTCAAATACACAGTGACCACAGGGATGATGCCGCTCAAGAATGTTGCGGGCGATACGGAGGCGCGGATCTTCTACATCGCGTATACGGCGGACAACGCCGGAAACCCCGCGCAGCGCCCGCTGATGTTCTCCTTCAATGGTGGACCAGGCTCTTCATCCGTCTGGCTGCATCTGGGCGCTCTTGGCCCAAAGCGCGTCAGGATGCTGGACGACGGCGGGATGCCCTCTCCGCCTTACGAGTTGGTTGATAACGAGTATACGTGGTTGGACCAGACCGATATGGTTTTCATAGACCCCGTGGGCACAGGTTATAGCCGCGCCGCCAAACCTGAGTTAGCAAACAAATATTTCGGCTTGCAAGGCGACATCGCATCGGTCGGCGAATTTATACGTCTCTATCTGACACGCTACGAGCGCTGGTCTTCGCCGCTCTTTCTCGTCGGTGAGAGTTACGGCACGACGCGCGCCTCCGGCCTCTCCGGCTATTTGATTGATCGCGGCATCGCCTTCAACGGAATCATACTCGTCTCGACGGTCATGAATTTCGCCACCAACAGATTCGCCAGAGGCAACGACCTTCCATACATTCTCTTTCTGCCGACCTACACGGCGACCGCCTGGTATCACAAAAAACTTCCGCCGGACCTTCAAGTTGATTTGCGAAAGACCTTGGATGAGGTGGAGCAATGGGCCGCAGGCGACTACACCACGGCGCTTGCCAAGGGCGATAAGCTGACGCCGGAAGAGCGCCAGCAGGTGATAGACAAACTGGCGCGCTACACCGGACTAGACAAACGCTATCTGGACAACAGCGATTTGCGCGTTGAGATTCAGCACTTCGATAAGGAACTCCTGCGCGATCAGAAACGCACCGTGGGCCGCCTCGACAGTCGTTTCAAGGGCTTCGATGCGCTCGCGGTCTCCGAAGTCCCGGACTTTGACCCAAGCCTCGCGGCGATTCGCCCGCCCTATACGGCGATGTTCAATAACTACGTGCGGACGGACCTCGGCTTTAAATCGGACCTGGAATATTACATCCTCGGAGGCGGCGTCGGTCGCTGGGATTTCGGGACGGACAACGGCTACGCGGACACCAGCGAAGCACTGCGCAGCGCCTTCGCCAAGAATCCCTACATGAAACTCTTCGTCGCCTCCGGCTATTACGATCTGGCGACGCCCTACTTCGCCACGCAGTACACCCTCAAACACATGGGACTCGAACCGAGCCTCGGCGGCAATGTCCAGACCGGATACTATGAAGCCGGGCACATGATGTACATAGAAAAAACCTCCATCGCACAGCTTAAACGCGACGTGTCCGCCTTCATTCAAAGCTCGCTACCAAAGCGCAAGTAAGCAGCATCCGAGTTGAAACCCATCAGGTTAAAGCATGTAACGTTGCTGTTCACCACAGAGACACAGAGGACACAGAGTAAGCACAGAGAAGAACTGATTTAAATCTCCGTGCGTCCTCTGTGTCCTCTGTGTCTCTGTGGTGAGTTCTCAATTTCCCCTTCACTCAAGTTTCACATTTTGATTTTCGGGAACTAATTACGCCTCGAAATGTAATCAAGATTATGAAACCGTTGAGGCCATTCGATCTCAAATCAACAATCGTGAGGTGAACATGCTCTTTCAGAGAATCGCATTCGTCTGCTTGATGGCATTATTGATAGCGCCCATGTCTCAAGCCCAGAACGCGGAGACGCCGAAACTCCCGAACACGCAGGCCGGGCAGCGAGTCGCCGCTTATCTCAAGGCTTTCAACTCCGGCGATGAAGGGTTGATGCGCGATTTCTTCAACCAGAATGTCTCGCCCGCGTCGCTGCAACAGCGACCCGTCGAGGCCAGAATCGGCGTCTACAGGGGGATGCGCGCCAACATCGAAACGATGGAATTGCGAAAAGTGTTGGAGGCGCGTGAGGACTTTCTCTCTATTCTGGTCCAGACGAAAAAGGGCGAATGGCTCAACATAGGCTTCGAGTGTGAGAAGGAGCCGCCGCACAAATTTCTGGGCCTGCGCGTCGAAGATGCCGATGCCCCTTCAACCGCCGAAGCCCCTGGCGGCGCACCCGCAGCCACCGGCGGCGCACCCGTCGTAATGACGGAGAAAGAAGCGCTCGCGGCCATCGAAAAATATCTCAACGACCTCGTCGCGGCTGACGAGTTTTCCGGCGTCGTGCTAGTCGCCAAAAACGACGCCCCGCTCTTTCAGCGTGCTTACGGTCTGGCGAGCAAAGAGTACAACGTCCCGAATCGCCTCGACACGAAGTTTAATCTAGGCTCTATCAACAAGCTCTTCACACAGATCGCCGTAGGCCAACTCGTGTCGCAGGGCAAACTCGCTTATGACGATAAACTCGGCAAGTATCTGCCGGATTATCCCAACCACGACGCCGCGCAGAAGGTAACGATTCGTCAATTGCTTTCCATGAGTTCCGGCATCGGCGACTTTTTTGGTCCAAAATTCGACGCGACGCCGAAGAACAGGCTGCGGACTATCAGTGATTTCCTCCCGCTCTTCGCGAATGAGCCGCTGGCGTTTGAACCCGGCTCGAAACGCGAGTATTCCAACGGCGGGTACATCGTCCTGGGGGCCATCATCGAGAAGGCATCCGGGCAGGACTATTACGAATACGTGCGCGAGCACATCTTTAATCCGGCGGGGATGCAGAGCACTGATTGGTACGAAGCGGACCAGCCCGTGGAGAATCTCGCCAGCGGTTACACGCGCGAAGCGATGGACGGTCGCGCGGGCGGCGCGCGTAAAAATAATATCTACACGCGGCCCGCGAAAGGCAGCCCGGCGGGCGGCGGCTATTCCAACGCGGATGATTTGCTCAAACTCGCGCTCTCTCTGCAAACTCAAAAACTGCGCCTCCCGGATTTTGAACAGCCCGTTGGGCCAACAGGCACGGGCAAGCCTGTTTCCTTTGAACGCAAGTCGGAGGGCTTCCGTGGGATAGGCATCGCGGGCGGCTCTCTGGGTCTCAATGCGCTGCTGGAGATCAGCCCGGAGAATGGCTATACGGTCATCGTCATGTCAAACTATGACCCGCCCAGCGCAACTAAGGTGGGCAAGCAGATTCGCGGATTGCTCGCCAGAGTCAAGAAGTAAACTTCCTCCAAAACCCGCACGCTTTCACAGCAAGAGAAGAGGGCCGGATGCTTCAACAGCGTCCGGCCCTCTTCTCTTATCATCCGGCAAAGCTCTTGCACCGATGCGTAGATGAGGCTTGACAATATTAGTTCATTGAAGTATGGTTCATATCTGAACAATGCATCGGGTGAATCATTCAGGGTTGAACCAGGGGCCGCCGTCAATGGAGCGAGCAGCTTCAAAAGGAACGTGCCGCCAGTCGGACAAAGGGAATTTTTGATAGAGGACAATAAGTATGGACCACAACGTAAATCTATTTTCGCCGGTTGATGTCGGGCTTTACAGGCTCCCGCACCGCATCGTGATGTCGCCTCTGACGCGCAGCCGCGCCGGAGAGGGAAACGTGCCCGGCGCTTTGAACGCGACTTATTACAGGCAGCGTGCTTCCGCCGCGTTGATTGTGACGGAGGCCACGCAGGTCTCGCCGCAGGGCATCGGTTATCCGGGAACGCCCGGCATCCACACGCCGGAACAAATCGCTGGCTGGCAACTCGTCACGCGCGCCGTACACGAACGCGGCGGTCGCATCTTTCTGCAACTCTGGCATGTCGGGCGCATCTCGCATCCTTCTCTGCAACCAGAGGGCGCTCTGCCGGTCGCGCCATCTGCCATCAAGGCCGAGGGAGAGGTCTTCACCGCCGTTGGCCCACAGCCGTTTGTCACGCCGCGCGCGCTTGAGACGGAAGAGATTCCCGGCATCATCGAACAGTACCGCCGGGGAGCGAAGAACGCGCTTGAGGCGGGGTTCGACGGCGTCGAGATTCACGCCGCGAACGGCTATTTACTGGACCAATTTTTGGAGGACAACTCCAATCAACGGACGGACCAGTATGGAGGCTCCATAGAAAATCGCGCGCGCCTGATTCTGGAAGTGACGGAAGCAGTGGCGAGCGTCTGGGGCGCGTCTCGCGTCGGGATACGCCTTTCTCCAGGCGGCGCGTTCAACAGCATGGGTGATTCAGACCCGGCGGCGACTTTCGGTTATGTCGCGCGAGAGTTGAACCGTTTTGGACTCGCCTATCTGCATGTGGTCGAACCGTCCGACCCCGCACAGTTCAAGTTGAACGGCGAGCCTGTTTCCGCGACGCGTTATCTCCGCTCGCTCTTTCAAGGGATATTGATTACGGCGCAGGGCTACGACCTGGAGAAGGGCAACAAGGTCCTGGCGGCTGGCGACGCGGACCTCGTCGGGTTCGGTCGGCTCTTTCTGGCGAACCCTGATTTGCCTGAGCGTTTCGCCGCTGGCGCACCTTTGAACGAGCCTGACCCCGCAACTTTCTACGGCGGCGACGAGCGCGGCTATACGGATTATCCATCGCTCGAACTGCAAACGGCGTAGATGAAAGGAGCGCCCGCGCAGCCTTGCTCAAGTGCTCAAGTGATGCGCGGGCGTTGATGATTTTATTGGACCATTTAAGCTTTAGAGTATGATGTTGGAAGGGAAGGGAGCGCGACACATGAGCCTGGCGGAGACGACCTCGTATGAGGCAGAAATATCCGAAGCGGCCATTCCACAGGGCTGGCAGTGTTGCCTGTTATGCGGGCGCACTCTGACGGACCGCGCGCTGCACGACGCGTTGGAGGAGCCTGTGCTGGCGGCGATTCGCGCGGAGCATCCAGAGTGGTCCAGCGTTGACGGAGCATGCCAGCCGTGCGTCAATCACTATCGCAATTTGCTGCGGGAGCGCCTGACGCGTGAGGCACGGCTTGAGGTTGAGACGCAGAGTCGTTGGCCCACCTGGGCCAGTAAATTGTTCGGCTATCGCGGGCGCGCGGGCGGCTAAACAAACGGGACTGGAAATTAAGGAGCATCATCGTTATGGCCGAGAAGAAAAAACGTGTATCCATTTCCAGCGCGTGGGGTGACGCGAAAGACCTGCTCTGGGCACATCGCTATCGCCTCTCACTAGGGATGCTGTTGATGCTCGTCAACCGTCTCGTCGGGCTGGTCCTGCCCGCGAGTTCCAAATACCTGATTGACGAAGTCATCATCAAGCATCGCGGCGATATGCTGATGACCTTGGCGCTGGTCGCCGGCGGCGCGACTGTCATCCAGGCGATAAGTTCTTTCACGCTCTCGCAGGTGCTCGGCGTCGCGGCGCAACGCGCCATCACGGAGATGCGCAAGAGCGTGCAGGAGCATGTCGCGCGATTGCCGGTCAGGTATTTCGACTCGACGCAGACGGGCGTCCTCATCTCGCGCATCATGACGGATGCGGAGGGCATCAGAAATCTGGTCGGGACGGGCATCGTGCAATTGGTCGGCGGGCTGGTCACGGCGTTGATAGCGCTCTGCGTGCTCTTCTATTTGAACTGGCGGCTGACCTCCATCACGCTCATCGCGCTGGCTATTTTCGGCTCGTGCATGGCTCTGGCCTTCAAGCGCCTGCGCCCGCTCTTTCGTGAACGCGGCGAGATTAACGCGCGTCTCACGGGTCGTCTCGCTGAGTCGCTCGGCGGCATCCGCATCGTCAAGGCTTACTCGGCGGAGAAACGCGAGGCGCTCGTCTTCGCGCGCGGCGCGCACAAATTGTTTCGCAACGTCGCGCGTTCAATGACGGGAGTCTCAGGCGTGACGGCTTTCTCGACCGTCATCATCGGCAGCATCGGCGTGATTCTGACGTTGGTCGGCGGGCGCTCCGTCCTTGAAGGGCAGATGACGCTCGGCGATCTCTTCATGTACATCTTTTTCACGGCGCTGGTGGCCGCGCCCCTGGTAGAAATCGCTGCCATCGGAACGCAGATTACGGAAGCCTTCGCCGGGCTGGACCGCATACGAGAGATTAAACGTATGGCGACCGAAGACGAGTATGAGGATGAACGCGAGCCGCTCAAACACATCGGCGGCGAGATAGCCTTTGAGGATGTCACCTTTGAATACAACGAAGATGTGCCGGTCCTCAAGCATGTCTCTTTTCACGCGCCAGCCGGGTCAACGACCGCGCTCGTCGGCTCAAGCGGTTCGGGGAAGAGCACGCTGATTAGTCTGGCGATGGCTTTTAATCGCCCGCTCGAAGGCCGTATCACTGTGGATGGACGCGACCTCACATCAATCCGTTTGAGGGATTACCGCAGCCAACTCGGCGTCGTCCTGCAAGACAATTTTCTGTTCGACGGCACGATTGCGGAGAACATTTCTTTCGCCCACCCGCACGCCACGCGCGAGCAGATAATTGAAGCCAGCCGCATCGCTCATTGCGAAGAGTTCATCAATGGCTTCGAGGATGGCTACGACACAATCGTTGGAGAGCGTGGCGTCAAATTGTCCGGCGGGCAGCGCCAGCGCGTCGCCATCGCACGCGCGATTTTGGCCGAGCCGAGGATTCTGATCCTGGATGAAGCCACGTCCAGTCTGGACAGCGAGAGCGAGGCCATGATTCAGGATGGCTTACAATCTTTGCGCCGGGGACGCACCACCTTCGTCATCGCGCATCGTCTTTCGACGATTCGCAGCGCCGACCAGATACTGGTCTTAGAGGGAGGCGAGATTGTCGAGCGTGGCACTCATGAGGAATTGCTCGCCGCTGGCGGACGCTACAAGCAATTGTATGACAAGCAGTATAAGTTCGAGCGAAACCAGTTCATCAATCCCGGAGAGGATTTCACTCCCGAACCGCAGAGGCCCTTAACCACAGCGCAAAACTCTACGCCCGCGCTCCCAACAAACCTTTAGCAATTGCGGATTTTGGATTGCGGATTGAAAAGCGATTGGCTTCTTATTCTTAAATCCAAAATCCGCAATCGGACAGAGGAGATAACATGGCAGCTATTCCACAGACTTACGCGAATCACACGCGCTGGCACCCGCCGTTCCACTTTTTTGTGATGCCTGTGATGCTGATTAATTTCATCATCTCAATCGTCCAGTTCGTCAGGACGCCCGGCTGGTATCAGGGATGGTGGATAGTTTTTTCACTGGCCCTGATGGGTCTCGCTTTCCTGGCCCGCATCAATCCGTTGAGAGCGCAGGACCGCATCATCCGTCTCGAAGAAAGGCTTCGTTACCAGCTACTGCTCCCCGCAGACCTGGCGCGTCAAACGGCGAGCCTGACCCACGGGCAGGTCATCGCCCTCCGCTTCGCTTCCGACGATGAATTGGAGGGGCGCGTGCGGCAGGTTCTGGAAGGCCGACTCACCAAACCCGCCGAGATAAAACGCGCGGTCGAAAACTGGCGCGCGGATACTCTACGGGTTTGATGATGGGCCGCGCGTCCTTAGTTCACTTTGGGATTAACCTTGACGTTGACGTTCACGTTGATGTCCATGTCGGTCGAACTACCCCTGTGACGGCGACCGGATTTTAGCTCGCGCAGGTTAAGCGCCCACGCGGCCTGTTTGCGCACCTGCGCGTCCGTGTCGTTGAGTGCCGATTTCAGAGGCTCTACGGCGCGTTCGTTGCCCTTCAAGCCAAGCGCCCAGGCGGCCTGCGCACGCACTTCGGCATTTGCATCCTTGAGCGCTCCGATTAACGGTTCGACGGCTCGCTCGTCGCCCTTCAATCCCAAAGCCCACGCTGCTTGAGAGCGAACGTGCTCGCCTGTGGCCTGCAAAGCGATGGTGAGCGGCTCGACGGCTCGCTCATCGCCCTTGAGTCCGAGCGCCCATGCGGCCTGTGACTGGACCTCTTCGTTCGCATCCTTTAAAGCCGCGACGAGAGGCAGCACGGAACGGCTGTCACCCTCCAACCCTAAAGCCCATGCGGCCTGCGAACGCACATCCGCCTCAGTGTCCTTCAAAGCCATGATCAAAGGCTCGACGGCTCTCTGGTCTTTCTGCAAGCCGAGGGACCAGGCGGCCTGCCGGCGTACCTTAAACTCCGTATCGGTCAAAGCATCAATCAACGGTTCGACGCCGCGCTCGTCCCGCAGCAGTCCGAGGGCGAAGGTCGCGTTGGTGCGTGTCGTCGCATCGCCGTTCTTCAAAGCGTGTATGAGAGGCTCGACCGATGGCTTGCCGATTTTAGAGAGGGCGACGGCTGCGAATTCGCCGACGGAAGTTTTGCTCAACTCCTTATCCTTCCAACTGCCGTGGCGGTCGCAGACCGTTTGATCCACTTGAGCGGCGTCGGCCAGCAGGTTGATGAGAGACGGAATGGCCGCTGTCGCACGCTCGCTCATTTCGCCGAGAGCACATGCTGCGGCGGCTCGCTCCGTCGCGTTGGCGGAACTCAAAGCCTGGATTTTCTCTTTGACATCTGTTTGAGGCTGGGCGTTTTCCTGCGGCTCCGCGACGGTCTTCGCTTCGCCCGGCGAGATGCTCCAAAGCTGCCTCGCGTAGAGAGTGGCCCCGAAGCAGCACAGGATGAGTGCGGCAGCGGCGATTGAATATCTTTTCATTCACTGATCCTTTCTTCCGAGAGAGAGATGTTTGGCAAAGGGAATGAGGCGCAAAAATTATTCCCTTTGCTGTATAAACACCGCTCGCGGGCGTTTCATGGCAGGAAATTTCAGGCCCAATTTAAGAGATGAAATGCTTTGTGACTAAGCGTTCAATTCAAAACCAGCCACAGAGGCACAGGGATAAAAATAATACTAAGTTGCAGTAGCAAGAGAGGACGTGAGATGAGGCAGCCAGTACCGCCTGCGGTAGCGGGCCGGTCAGCGCTATGTTGCCGACCCGCCCGCTACCGCAGGCGGTACTGACCTTGCTATTCAGTTTGTGTTGAGAAAGTCGAGCAGGACATGCTGCGTGACCTGCGCGCCCCAGCCGTTGAAGTTGTAATCAAAGCCGTGCTGGGCATAAGGGATAAAGAGCGCCCTGTATCGCGTTGGGCCAACCTCAGTCTTGGGCGGATGAGCGCCAGTGCCTTGCAAGGTTTGCAACAGGAACCACATGTTGTCCCGGCGCACGACCTGGTCCTGCCCACCGTGGATGAGCAGCGTCGGCGGAGAGTTTTGATGGGCGTGCGTCAAGGGTGATGCCTGGCTGTAAACGTCCGCGAGCGTTTGGGGCGTCCCGCCCGTCAAGCCACGCAGCGCGGCTGGACCATTAATGACACGCTCGTTCGCCGGATGCTCATAGGCCCAGCGCAAATCCGTGGGCGCGTAAAGGGCTATCACCGCACGCACGCGCGCATCAATCTGCAAGCGCGCATCCGTCGCTGGCCCTTCGGCCTTCGGCGACTCTTCAGCCGTATAGGCTGCGAGCAAGGCCAGCTGGCCCCCGGCAGAGCGGCCCATTAAAGAGACGCGCGCCGGGTTGATGTCGAACTGCTGCGCGTGCTCCTTGACCCACACGACCGCGCGCTGCACGTCCTCGACCGCAAGACGCCAGTTCGGCGGCGGCGCGAGGCGATAGTCTATATCGAAGACCGCGTACCCGCGCGACGCGAGCCATGCGTCCCACTGCGGAAAGTCGCTGCGCTCGCCGCTCTTCCATGAGCCTCCGTGGACCACCACAATCGCCGGGCGTCTGGAATTTAATTGGTCCAATTCTCCCGCCGTCGGAGAAGCTTGCGGCAAATAAGCGTCGAGCAGTAAAGGCTGCCCGTCAACCCGCGCGAATTCAAAAGTCCCCGGCGTCTGAACGGCTGGCGCGTGCGAAGCGAAAAGATAACGAGCGAGCGAGAGCCTGACCCCGTTGGCCTCTGCTACTCGCAGCATGCTGAGCGGAGGATAAAGCGAGAGAGCGACGGCGAGCGTCCCGCACACGAGCGCGACGAAGCCCGTCCTCCTTCTCCCTCGCCGCACGGCAACGATTCCGAGAAGCGCGCCCCACAGGCCGACCAGCCCCGGATACAAACTCCACTCGCCCGCCACCACGGACAGGAGCCACAGGTTATAGTGCAGCGCCGGAACGACTGTCCACAACAGCAGGGCGAGCGGCGTCACGCTGCACGCGAGTGCGCCAATGGAAAGTGCGAGCGATGCGAACCATATTCGCTTTACCATGTTCTGGTGATCGGGTGCGCCTCGGTATTGAAGATGACCTTGCGAAATTTGAGCGTCCCCGGCGGGGCAAAGAGCAGGTAGAAATATTTGAAGGTCTCGGCCATGACGAAGCTTTCCATCTCGTCCTTCTTCTCCTTCGTCAACACGTTGCTCAGTGCCGCATAGCCCGCCTCTGTCCGGCAATACTTGACGAAACTCTCGAAGAAAACCTGGCCCATACGCAGATACAGAGGGTCTCGCGTGTAGGAATAGAGGTAATAAGCGGACTCTATAATCTCAGGGCGCAAAGCATAAGAGCCGTTCTCGACGTGCATGGTGCGGTAATCAATCTGTTCCGGCTCGATGCCATTACTGGTCCACATTTTAAAGGAGGACGCTTGCAGGCGTTTGGCCCGCGAGAGGTCGCCGGAGAGGGCCAGCACCGCCGGGAAAAACGCGTCCAGCGCGCCATACCTGGTCGCCGTGCGACGCCCGGTCGTCATGTCGGCAGAGCCATACCACAAAGAAGTTTTCCCGCCGTCCGCTTTCTCTACATCCTCTTTCACTTCATCGGCCAGATATTTATTGACGGCCTTGATACTGCCGAGCCACATGCGTTGGCAGTCCCTGTCTCCGAACAAGAGCCAGCACTTGAGCAGATATTCATAGTAGGAATCTATGCCGCCTGTGATGTGGCTTTCATGGGAAGTCCATTCGCCGGTCTCGACGTTGATGGTCTCGCCGACCAACCCGATTGGAGAGCGCCGATTGTAAACTTCGACGAGCGCGCGCTTGGCTTTGTCATAGAAGACTGGCTGGCGTGTGAGCTTGCTGAGCGTGCCGAATTCTATCAACAGCGTGCCAGCTTCTGCGGGGTTGGTAACTGGACCACGAACCTTCCCCGTCTTCAGATTGACATACATGTAAGGGATGCCGGTCGGTGAATCAAAGGCTGGCAGGAGCCTGCGCCCCAAATCCTGGGCCAGCGTGAGCAGCCGCTTATCCCCCGTCAATTGGTAGCTTGAAAGCAGCCCGCCGAGGAGTCGAATAGTAATCTCAAAATTTTTGACGTACACATCCTTATCGAAAGATAGATTTTTAACAATCAACGCGCGCGTCTCATCCGCCTCCGTCTTTAAGCCCATCAGAATCATCGTGTCCAGAGCATCAACCGGCGTCATGTAAAGCGAATCGCCGTACCAGTCATGGTGAGTTTTGGACAATGGCTTGAGCGCATCATGGCCCCACGCGTACTGCTTATAACCACGCCACGCGTGCAGGAATTCCGCGCGGACCTGCCCGGCCATACGCTGTTTCTGCCATCTCTCTGCGCGAGCCACGCGCGCTGGTCCATTAATCGCCGCCGTGTTGATAGTGATGAAGAAAAGCAAGAGGACAGCCGTTAATCTGAAACTAAGCATTGTTTTCACCTGAAGACGGATTCTGACAAATTAACTTTATTCTCGCGAAGACCTTAGAGAACCCACGGAGTGAGGCTATTATGATATAGAAGATTCTGCTTGGGAACAGTTGAACTGCATATACTCCGTTTAGGTCATGGAGATGAGTATGAAACGCGCGCTGATAATAACGATGACGGCCATCTTTGTCGTGTGTGCTTTGATGATAGTTGATGCGTTGGCCCATCCATCATGGGGCATCGTCGTTGACCGTCATCATCAAGTCTACTTTAGCGATTTGGAGAATATCTGGAAGATTGATGCTCAGGGCAGGCTCAAGATGTTCAGGCACGGTGTCAGCGGCAAGCACACGCATGATCTGAGGATGGACGAAGACGGGAACCTGTACGGCGAAGACCTCTCTTACGAACCCGCGACGCAGCGCTATACGAGTTCTCTCTGGAAGATGACACCCGCAGGGGAGCTTACCTACATTCTCGCTCCGACAACAGACCCGCCGCAGGGGATGAGCCTTTGGAGAGACCGCGACGGGAACATGTATTCCGCGTTGTGGAAAAGTAATTCGGAGCATGAGCTTCTCATCTTGAAGAGAACTCCAGATGGCAGGGTCTCTACATTGCTCGGCAGCCCGGAGGCCGTGAGCAGGTTGCGACAGGACGTTTTGTACAGCCTTGGCGGGATGGCCTTCGGGCGGGACGGCTCGTTGTATCTGACAGATGGTTTGAGCGTTCGGAAGTTGACGATGGATGGCACGGTGACGACGCTGACGCGCAATCTCACTGTCGAGCAGCCTGCCGATAATCCTATGGGGAGTGGTCCGGAAATTCGTTTGCTGGGCCTGGCAGTGGACGCTCAGGGGAATGTCTTGACGGCTGACTACAGCAACCGTCGCGTGCTGAAGATTGCCCCCGGTCAAGAGGCTGCGACCCTCATGCGAACAGAGCCGCCCTGGTCGCCTGCTGGCGTCGCCGTCTCCGGCAGCGACCTTTATATTTTGGAAGTCGGGTTTACGCCGCCGCGAACTTATATTGGTCCACGCGTTCGGAAACTATCGTCCGATGGCGAGATCACAGTGCTGGCGATTGTCGGGGAAGGTCAGAAAATATCCGAGGGGGAAACTTCAACGGGCGAGACTAATGAAACCGGCGAAAATGTTGAAAGCGCATCCGCCGGAAATATTGGGCGCGAGCATGTCATAGGACGAAGGTTACTCTATGCTCTCTTAGCTGCCGGGGCTGCTCTCCTCGCGCTCTTCCTGATTATCCGGCGGGCGCGAAGAAGAGTCTGGAGCCGTGAGTCAGGAGTCTAGAGTCAAAAACATGTCCTTGCTTTTGACTCTAGACTCACGACTCCTGACTCCTGACTGTTTTATCTTGCGCGGCGTGGTCTGAAGGAGCGACGCCCGGCGCTGGATGCATGTCTGGCGGGGACAAACGGCTTCTTGGGCGCGATGGTTGTTTCCTTGATGCCGCCGAAGTTGGGGAGCACGATGCGCTCTATGGCCTGCCCGGTGAGACGCTCGATGGCGCGCATTGATAATTCATCAACCGGCGTGACGAGCGTGATGGCGCGTCCGACATTCCCTGCGCGGCCCGTGCGTCCGATGCGATGCACGTAGTCTTCCGGCGCGGCGGGCACGTCATAATTGATAACGTGCGAGACGGAGTCAACATCAATGCCGCGCGCGGCGATGTCCGTGGCGACCAGCACGCGCGTGTGCCCGCCTTTGAACCCGCGCAAGGCCGCCTCGCGTTGCGGCTGTGTGCGGTCCGCGTGAATGCGATTGACTTTATGCTCGCGTGCTTCGAGGATGTGCGAGAGACGTTCGGCTCCGCGACGTGTGCGTGTGAAGACGAGCACGCGCTCGAAGCGTTCGCGTTCTAAGAGGTCCAGTAATAAAGCCGTCTTGGATTCCGTCGCCACAGGATAGGCCGTCTGCTCGACGGTTATGGGAGCGCGACCGCGCTGGCTGACCTCAACCATCTGCGGTTGATGCATGGTCGTGCGCGCAATCTTTTCGATGGCCGGTGACATCGTGGCAGAGAACAAGAGCGTCTGTCGCTTGCTCGGAAGCATCTCCAGCACGCGGCGAATCGCGGGCCAGAAACCCATGTCGAGCATGCGGTCCGCTTCGTCAAGGACGAGCGTTTCGATGTTCCTGAAATCTACCGCGCCGCGCTCGACGTGATCCAGAAGGCGTCCGGGCGTCGCGATCACGATGCTCACGCCGCGCCTTAAGGCTGCTGTCTGCTGCGACATCCCAGCGCCGCCGATGAGCGTCACGGCGCGCGCGCCCTTCTGCGTCGAGAGAGAACGATAGCTGGCCTCAATCTGCGTCGCCAGTTCACGCGTCGGAGCGAGAATGAGCGCGCGGATGCCGGGCCTTGGAGTCTTCATCATTCTTTGAATGATGGGAAGAAGAAAGGCAGCGGTCTTGCCCGTGCCTGTCTCGGCGCAGCCGATTAAATCCTGGCCGCCGAGGACAACAGGAATCGCCTGCTGCTGAATCGGTGTGGGTTCTGTATATCCTAGAGACTCGCACACGCTTGAGAGCGCGGGCAGGAGTCCCAGTTCTGAGAAATTCATGTATATCCTTTGCGTGCTGCTCGCGCTATCAATAGCTGCTGAGCGCACTGCTGTCTGAAAAATGTGAAGCACGCGGGCGAGCACAAGCATCACCCGCGTGCTTGAAGTTAAAGGCTCAAAGCTGGTCCAAAAATTACCAGCGCGGTTCGCGGTCTCCACCGCCACCGCCGCCGCCGTAGCCGCCTCTGCCGCCACCGCCGCCGCGACCACCGCCGCCGCCGCCATAGCCGCCACGACCACCACCGCCGCCGCCTCTGCCGCCACCGCCGCCGAAGCCGCCGCGACCACCGCCACCGCCGCCGCGTCCGCCGCGATCTTCGCGGGGTCTGGCCTCGTTGACGTTCAGGTTACGACCATTGACTTCCTTGCCGTTGAACTGTTCGATGGCCTTCTGGCCCTCTTCGGCTGAAGCCATTTCGACGAAGCCGAAGCCGCGCGAACGGCCCGTCTCGCGGTCTTCCACAACGGAAGCCGATTCGACTGTGCCAGCCTGTGAGAATAATTGTTGGAGGTCTTCGCTTGAAGTTTGGAACGCGAGGTTGCCAACATAGAGTTTCATAGTCATAAACGTAGTTATACCTTCTCCTCTAATACAAGAGGAATGAAAGAAGCGGCGAAAAGAGTTTGGCTTCGGAGTAACGGTAGGCAGCGAAGGCTCTTGGTTCGTGTGCTCTTACTGGGAGCAGCTTCTGAAATTGAAATCAGCCTGCTCTCGAACCATCCAGAACGCCGCCGCCAATATCCTAAGGCGCGGGGCGCATCACCGTTGATGCGCGAGAGAAGGATTAACTGGTAACTATGATGCACTATTTGAGGATAAAGATGCAAGGAGATAGCGACAACCTCCATAAAACTGGCCCAAATGTGTTGGCCCGTCAAGTTTGAATCGCGGCCCTCCGGGGCTAATAATGCGGCCAGCTTTTAGGTCGAAATCAAGTTATAATAGAGTATCTTTTCAGAGAATTTCAAAGAGTTATCTTCATCCGAATTATGCGATTGATTATCACGGAAAAGCCTTCGATGGGACGCGAGGTGGCGGCTGCGCTCGGCGCGAGCAGGCGCGGCGAAGGCTTCATAGAGGGACCGCAGGACATCATCACCTGGTGCATCGGCCATCTCGTCGAACTCGACGACCCTGAGACCTACGACGCGAAGTTGAAACAGTGGCGGATGGAGACTCTCCCCATCATCCCGCCGACATTCAAGTATCACCCGTCGGAGAGGACCAGGGACCAGTTCGGTGTGATCAAGAGTTTGCTTGAGCGCAAGGACGTGAGCGTAGTCGTCAACGCGGCGGATGCCGGGCGAGAGGGCGAGCTAATCTTCGATCTCGTTTACACGCTCGCCGGTTGCCGGAGGCCGGTCGAACGGCTCTGGATTTCTTCGCTCACGAGAGACGCCATCATAGAGGGCTTTAAGCATCTCAAGCCCGCAGAGGAGTACAAAGGGCTGCGCGATTCCGCGCACGCGCGACAGCAGGCGGACTGGCTCGTTGGCATGAACGCCACGCGCGCCCAGACCATCAAGGCACGCCAGGCCGGGCACGACGGAGTCTATTCGCTCGGACGCGTGCAGACGCCGACCCTCGCTTTAATCGTCGAAAGAGATCATGAGATAAACACGTTCGTGCCCACCAACTATTATGAAGTGGTCGCGGATTTTCAATCGCCGTCAGGCGCATATCGCGGCGTCTGGTTCAGTAAGGGCGGCTCGCGCTTTGACCGCCAGGAGGCCGCCGAAGCGATAGCTGGCAAGGTCTCAGGCCAACAGGGGAACATTGAAAAGGTAGAGAAGAAGTCTCACAGGGAACGCGCCCCGCTGCTCTACGATTTGACCGCGCTCCAACGCGCAGCCAACGCGCGCTATGCTTTCTCCGCCGCGCACACGCTTGAATTGGCCCAATCGCTCTACGAGAAAAAGTTCATCACTTACCCGCGCACTTCCTCGCGCCATCTCTCTTCCGACGTTCACAAGGAAATCAAGGACCACGTAGAGGCCGCGCGCGTAGGCCCTTACGTCGAGTTCATCGAAAAAATACTGGCCCAGAAAAAGGTCTCCCTGACGAGCCGCCATGTTGACGATAAGAAGGTCACGGACCATCACGCGGTGATCCCTACGAAGCAACGCATTAACGCGCAGGCGCTCTCGCCGGACGAGAAGCGCATTTACGATTTAATCGCCAGGCGCTTTCTCGCGGCCTTCTTCCCGGACGCGGAGTTGGAGCGCACCAGCATCATCACGTCCGTCTTGCAGGAGCGCTTTATGACGCGCGGGACGGTGGTCCAGAAACAGGGCTGGCGCGAGGTTGACCCGCCCGGCAGGGAAAAGAAACCGGACGCAGACGAAGATAACGAGGACGCGGAATTGCCGCCCGTCAAAGCACAGGAAGCGGTCGAGACTTTGAAAGCCGAGGCGCTTTCAAAGCAGACCAAAGCGGCGCCCAGATATACTGAATCGAGCTTGCTCGGCGCGATGGAAACGGCTGGCCGAAAGGTCGAGGATGAAGAGTTGCGTCTCGCCATGAAGGATGCTGGCCTCGGCACTCCGGCGACGCGCGCCGCGATTATCGAAACCTTGCTCAAGCGCGAATACGTGACGCGCGAGAAAAAATCTCTAGTGGCGACTCAGAAGGGAATCGCGCTCGTCAAAATGCTGCCGTCGCCGCTTCTCAAATCCGCCGAGTTGACGGGGATGTGGGAGCAGAAACTTTCGCTGATGGCCCGTGGCGCATATACGCGCGCGAGTTTTATAGACGAAGTGAAGTTGATGGTCGGAGAATTGGTCCAACAAATCGCGGGCGCGCAGATAGAGCGTGGCACGGGCCAGTCGCAGCAAAGAATCATGAGCAGGCCGGAGGGCGCGCTCGATTGCCCGAAGTGCAAACTGGAAAATCGCGCGGGGTTTCTGCTTGAGCGGAGCAGCGCGAACGGAAAGTTTCTGGTCTGCGCGCTGGGGAGGGATGCTTGCGGTTTTATCAGCGACGCGCCGAAGAACGCGAAGCAGCGCAAGGCTATGTTGCAAATTACCTGTCACGTCTGCCAGGGCGCGATGCGGCTCAGGCTGCCGAAGGAGAAGATGAAGAAGGCTTCGCTGGCGTGCGCGCGTCATCCGAATTGTCAGGGGATGCGCTGGTTCGATGCGCAGAACGCACTCGAAGAACCTCTCGCGCCGGTGGAGACCGGACCGCCCTGCGCTCTCTGCCAGACGCCGATGGTCAAACGCGGCCCGGCCAGTTCCGGCAACTATTTCTGGTCCTGTCCGAAGTGGCGCAGCGACGGCTCAGGTTGTCATGCTAAACCCGTCTGGATCAACTCTTCGCACGCGTAGTTTTTCCTTCACGAAAGATTCCCAAAAAAGGGGCGTGCAGGTAGACGGTCGAAAAATCTTCTCCGAGATTAAAGTGACGTTTGACGACTCCCGCCGGGTCGAAGAACCATCCGCCGAGCGGTTGGTCTCGCTCGTTTAAATCGAACCATCCCCAGGGGGGCCGGGCTATGTTGGCCGCGCCGACGCTGCCTGAGAAGGCCGTGCCCAGCGTCCCCAAAGTTATCTGTCGCTTGAGCGGCTGGCCCTGTGTTTGAAGAAAGCTGATGTTGAGCGTCGGGTATTTGTGAACCGCGCCGAATGTCCCGTTGACGCCTTTACGCGCGAGAGGCCAGAGGGTCTCGTAGAGGGGAAGCAAATCATAACTGACCTCGTTCGTGCGCTTGCTCTCAGGGTCATCCGCCTGGCCCGTGAAGTTGTAAATCAAGAGGCCGTTGCGCGGCGACTGTTTCTCGCCGCCGATGTACGCCTGGATGCCGTGGCCCTTCGGTTCGACGTAGAGCAAGGGATGTTCGCGCTCCGCTTTGAAGATGTCGGAGCGGTGATGAGATTCGCCTTCCGTCGCGGCTTCGGTCGTGTATTTGAGAAAGTGACTGTGCGCCATCGTCTCTACATAAATGGTCCGGGCGCGTTCGATGTCCGTGCCCGCTTTGAGGACTACGACGAGACAGCCCTCCATGTCGTTCTCATGAGACAAGGCCGCTTCATCCAGAAGGCCCGTCGGGTCGTATTTGCCCCCGTGCTTGACGCTCTCGCGCAGGATTTCGCTGAGAATGGTCCCGCCCTTTCCGTTGCCCTTATAATCCTGCGGATGAAAGACCGCGTAATGGATAAAGAAGTGGGTCGGCGTTTCGCTGACGGCATAGTAGATATAAGCCTTCAGGTGAAAGCGTGGGTCCTCCGAATTGGCCCAATTATTATCGCCGCGCCAGTCTCCGTCGAAATTGAAATTCGTGATGTAATCATTCCGCCGCTTCTCGCCAAGACCCTGATAAAAAATCGGCGCAAAGCGCGCGGCGATTTCCGCGTCTCTCTCCCTGGAAACTTTCTGAACATTCTGATGCGAGGCCGCCCTAACCGTCTTTTGCGCGGCGACGACGCCGCTCGCACAGACGAGTTGCAGGCTCAAGCCAACGACGAAAGCAAACTGTAAGTGTCTCATGATTTTCTATGAAGCAGTCGAACATGTCGCTCCCGGCGGCATACCCTCTTGTCAAACGTCCCTTGATATTAAAAGGGCAGACGTATAACGAGCGGTCTGCCCTTTGATAAATTCCACCGCTGCCTTATTTGGCGTTGGGTTTCTTTTGCGGGGTGCCCTGGTGAAAGGCGGCGAACCATTTGCCCTCGCGGTGGGTCCAGATGGTGGTGTGGCGTTGACCGCTCTCTCCCCAGAACTGTGGCGTTCCCTTGACGAGATAGGTGACGAGGGAAACATCATTGGTGAAATCCTTGTCGAAGTTGAGGAGCTTGAAATCGCTCAGGACGGCGCGCGAAAAATCAGCCTGCTGGACTCCTTTGACGGAGCCTGCTTTGTCTGTCACGGCGTCGGGTTCAAGCTCTATAAAATCATCGGCCAGGAAGGCTGCGAAGGCGTCGAAATCTCTGCGCTTGAGCGCGTCCCAGACCTGCTGCTCTTTGAATTTCGGGTCAACGGATGTGCCTGTCGCTTGCGGCGGGCTGGGAGCGGGCGCTGCGCCCTGTTTGGCCTGCGGGCTACTGGCTGGGGCGGGGGCGGGGGCGACATCCGTATCCTGATGATAGAGGGCCACCCATTTGCCGTTGCGCTTCATCCAGGCGGTGCTCGCGCGCACGGGCACGGATGGAAGCGGCTTCCCGTTGGCGGTCCCCTTGGTGCTCAGCGTGTAGGTCACGAGGGCGGCCTCTTTGTCCAGGTTAGTGACTTTCCAATCGGAGAAGGCGACATCCGTGAGAGCCAGTGCCTTGACGCCTTTGATGGTGTCCGCCTTGTCATGAAAGCCGTCGTTGGAGATGTAAACTTGATCGTCCGCCAACATACTGGCGAAGCCATCGAAGTCCTTATTCTTGATGGCATCCCAGACTTGTTTCTCTTGAGCGATGATCGCATCGTCGGCGGATGTCGCGCCGGTCGTCGGACTGGCGGCGGGCGCGGGAGTGGCAGCGGTGTTGGCGTTCGCCGCTGCGCCGGTGGAGTTGTTCGGCGCTGGTGTCGGAGAAGAACAGGCCGCCACGCAGGCGAGCAGCGCAGCGCATATCAGCATTCGCTTCATAGGGGATTCCTCCGGGGAAGATTGAGATCAAACGGATGCGTTCTATTCCAAATGTCGCGGCAAGTCAATATAAAACTCGGCCCGCTACAGCCGTTTGCAATTGCATGCGACAACAACGGCGCAGACTCCAGGTCAGTCCCGCCTGCTTAAGCCGGGCGGGTATTCCTGGCCCAGCAGAGACCCGCCCAGCTTAAGCTGGCGGGACTGACATCAGTTGCGCTCAATTGCAAACCGCTATAAAACTCTGCCCGTCGCTTTTCACTACATCGCCGCAGTCTGTATCAGAGAAGGCGATGCGCTCAGGATAGATTTGAGGAGGATGGAGTCTCGCAGGTCCGCGCAGACCTTTTCGATGCGGCCCTGCATCTGGCCCGCCTGCTCGGATGGATACTCAGCCGCGAGCGCTTCCCGTATGTGTTCGACGGCGCGGCCTTCTAGCATTCCCTGCAAAGCGAAGAGATGCAGGTCTTCAAAATCCGCGATGCCCAGAATATTAGATTCGAGTGAGCCGAAGACTTTCGTGCGCGCTAACTCGTCCACCCAGTCGAGCACTTTCTCAACCGGGTCGCCCTCAGGATAGCGTTGCCGGATTAGGTCCAGCATCATCTCTCTATCTGGAACATTCAAGAGCAGCGCGAGGAAAAAACGATGCTCGTGGGCGGTGATGACGGTCCGGCGTTTGATGATGTTGCCCTGTCGCTGTTGCTCGTCAAAGACGGGGAGCAGCAAGTCTACGAGTTCGCCGTGCCTGCGGCGCGCGTTGTCCAGCAAGGCGTCGAAGCGCCCTCTTCCGGTCGAAAGCTGAAAGACGTTCTCCAGTTCGTTGGCGCAGAGATGCTTGAAGGCTGTGTCGAGGACATGAAAAGTCGTCTGGAAATCCGCAGCGTTGATGAGTTCCGAGATTAACTCGTCCGCCTGCGGGTGCTGCATGTTCAGGAGCAGCGAAACGCTCTGCACTTTTTTGATAATCGTTTGTTCCTTGAAAAAAGGATCGTAGGCGAGACGCGGCTTGAGATAGCTGTACTGCGGCATCTGGTTGGGGATGGCGTACGTCCTGACGGTGATGGTCGCGGAGGGCTTGTCCAGATGAAAGAGCGAGTGGATGTATTGATTGCCCGCGCGTATCTGCTGGATGTCGCCTTCATTCAATAAGCGCACGCTGTTGAGGATCGTGCGCCCGGTGAGAAAATGAGAGTTAATCTCGCGCGCACGCTCGAAACTGTAGTGGCTGTGAAGGCTTGAGCCGAGCAGGACCTGGAACGCGCCAGCGAAAGAGTGCTGGTGAATGTCCGTCGTCCCGTAGAGCCAGAAGTAGATGTCTATGAAAAATCTTGGACCATTAAAGAGAGTAATCGGCGGGTCTCCGAACCTGCCGTCGGCGTCCTGCTGTAAAGGAAGCTGCGCGGTCGTGTGCAGCCAGCGCAGAATCTCCCACGCGTTAACGCGCCGATTCAGATTGGCTTCTGCGAGAGAGCGCGCAGCGATGTCGGGAAAGGCTTCCTCATCATAGTTTTTCTCTCTCCAGAGACTTTCCACCAGCAAGCCGAGTTCTTGAAATACTTCCATCTGAAATCGCCTCTCAACAGTTAAAGATATTCTGAATGGGACGTGTTGATTAAAGGTCCATGATTTATTTGACAGCGCCGCAGGCACAGTCGCTCTTGTGGCTGTCGGTGGGAACTCTCCTGTTTTGCTCGAAGCAGAAACTGGTCAACTCAGCTGCGCCTGTTCCGGTAGCGAGCGGCGGAGTCTCCCGCCCGACTTCCCTGAACATCGCCAGCATAGTCCCATCGGGACGCACTTCCGCCTGCATGTATCCATACTGTATCGGGTCGGACGCGTTGCTCCTGTATTGTTCGGCCCCGCCCGTGCCGATAATCCAGCCGGGCAGGACTTTTCCGCTGTGCTCCGGCGTGTCGTAGATATTCTCTTTGAAGAAATGCGAATGGCTTGAGAGCACATAGACGTGCTTGCGTTTCTTTTCTGGACCAGCGAGACGCTGTGCCCCGTAAAGCATCTCGTATGCCTGTAAGCCGGAACAGACGCCCGCGCAGGTCACGTCCATCGCGTGGCCGCGTTCGTTGCTCAAGGGGAGCGCCGCGTGCATGCCTGCGATGATGGTTTTGACGGCATCGTTTTTGGCGTCCGCCGCCAGCACTTGCGCGAGCCATGCTAACTGCTGCGCGCTAAAGTCCGCGTCGTCTCCGGCGTTGTCCATGTAAATGAAATCCACGCCGTTCTTGATGAAATGGTAGTAAGTATTATCTTCCAGCGAGGTGATGCCCCTCTTCATGTCCGTCCTGACCTGCGCCGCGAGCGGAGCCTGCGCCAGCCATTTTCTGAACTTGCACTGGAAATCATCACGCGTGCGATTTATCAACTCGTGATTGCCGATGCCCAGCATGAACGGAACCTTAAAAGGCGAAATCTGGTGCTCTATAAAATCGTCCCAGGCGAACTTCAGATAATCGTTCGTGTCGTTTGAAGTGAGCACGCCCGCCGGACGCGCCTTGCAATCATAGTCTGGATACTTGCGCTTCAGATAGTCGCAGTCAATCCTGTACATGCCACGTAAATCGCCCAGATGCCAGTAAAACTGTGCGGGCGTTGGTTCGCGGTTGTGCTCTATGGACCAGGCGATCTTCGGCATGATGAGGTCACCGCAATCGCGCGAATCACCGGAGACGGCGAAGAACCATGACTTACCAGCAACGGCACGGCTGGCACGCGCGTTCGCCGCAGACCTCTTCGCCGCCTGGACCTTTAATTCCATGCCGTGGAGAAGCACGCTCGACAGCAGCAGTGCGGCGCAGGCGCAGAGGCGAAGAGCCGTTGTTGATTTCAAGAGTTAAACTTCCTTCCGCAGAGTATCTGAAACGAATTTAATCAGCCGTCATAGTCTGCGGCTGGCGGCTCGTCAGTTCGCGCCATGAGACGGGTTCGCTGCCGTCGTCCACGCGGATCATAGAGATGCAGCCGGGCGAGGGGCAGACCAGATAGCAGAGATTGCAACCGACGCATTCCTGTTTGTCTATGATGGGGAAGCGCCTGCCGTCAATCTCCGTGAAGGGAATGCACTGATGCGCGCCGTCTTCGCAGGCGATGTGGCAGAGATTGCACTGGATGCATTTGCTGTGGTCTATATGCGCGACCGTTTTGTAATGCAGGTCCAGGCTGCCCCAGTCCGTGACGCGCGGCACGCTCCGCCCGATAATCTCCGTCACGCTCTTGAAGCCTTTTTCGTCCAGGTAATTCGAGAGACCATCTATCATGTCCTCGACGATGCGATAGCCGTAATGCATGACGGCTGTGCAGACCTGCACGGTCGTCGAACCGAGCAGGAGAAACTCCGCCGCGTCGCGCCAGGTCCCGATGCCGCCGATGCCGCTGATGGGCACGCCCACTTCCGCATCGCGCGCCAGTTCCGAGACCATGTTGAGGGCGATGGGTTTGACGGCTGGACCACAATAACCGCCGTGCGCCGCCATCCCGTTGACGTTCGGCTGCGGAATCATCGTCTCAAGGTCAACTCCCATCAGAGAGTTGATGGTGTTGATGAGCGAGAGCGCGTCTGCGCCTCCCTTGACGGCGGCACGCGCGGGCGGCGTGATGCTCGTCACGTTCGGCGTCAGCTTGACGATGACGGGCAAGCGGGTCGCCTCCTTGACCCATTCAGTGACCATGCATGTGTACTCAGGGACCTGGCCCATCGCGGCTCCCATCCCGCGCTCGCTCATCCCGTGCGGGCAGCCGAAGTTGAGTTCGACGCCGTCCGCGCCCGTGTCCTCCACCTGTCTGGCAATCTCATGCCAGGCTTCACGTTTCGATTCGACCATCAGCGAGATGATGAGAGCGTGCTTCGGATACTTTCTTTTACACTCGCGTATCTCTTTGAGATTGACATCGAGTGGGCGGTCCGTGATGAGTTCGATGTTGTTGAGACCGATCATACGGTTTGGCCCGCTATCAATCGCAGCGAGCCGCGAACAGACGTTGACGATTGGCTCGCCCAGGGTCTTCCACACAGCCCCGCCCCAGCCCGCGTCGAACGCGCGTTCGACCATCGAACCCATGTTGGTCGGTGGCGCGGAGGCCAGCCAGAAAGGGTTCGGTGATTCGATGCCCGCGAAATTAACTCTCAAATCTGCCATGATCTCTCTCCAATCTTTAAAGGGCCTTTATTTCGTGAGTCTCTTCCAACAGAGGCAGACGCGTTCCTGCAAACTCGACATGCTCGCCCGTCAACGTTTCGTGTATCCCCTGCGCCGCGAGCTTGCCCATCTGCGAAGCATCAACGGCCTCGCGCCCACCGTTGACGCAATCGCCGCCCGCGAAAAACTTCGGATTGCCCGTCTGCATCGTCGCCTGATTGACGGCGATGCGCCCGGACTCGTCCAGCTTGATGCCCTTTATGCTGCCTAAAAAGTCGCGCATCTTTTGTTGGCCCAGAGCCTTGATGACCATGTCCACAGGGATGTCGAACTCTGAACCGGCCAGCGCGCGCGCGGAGCGACGACCCGTAGCATCCGGCTCGCCAAGTTCCATACGCACGCAACGCAAAGCGGCTACGCTCGCGCCGTCCGGCGCAGAGAGAATCTCGACCGGCGCGGTCTGCCACCAGAACTCGACGGCGTCCTTTTTCGCCAGTTCATACTCGTACTCGTAGGCGGGCATCTCTTTCTGGCTGCGACGATAAATCATCAAGACACGCTCCGCGCCGAGCCTGCGCGCCTGCGTCACGGCGTCAATCGCCGTATTGCCCGCGCCTATCACCGCCACGTTGCGACCGATGGGCACACTGGACCAATCGCGCGTCTTGATACGCTCGATAAAATCCAGCGCATCGTAAACGCCCTCCAAATCCTCGCCCGGAATATTCAAACGCGTCGTCGCGCCCAACCCAATCCCCAAAAAGATCGCGTCGTGCTTAGACTCCAACTCTTCAAGCGAGATAGTCTCCGAATTCTGGACCTGGAATTCCGAACTTGAAACTTTAGGTTCTTGACTTTGGAGTTTGGAGTTTGGAGTTTGGACCTGTGAACCGTTGACGTTAATCAATGTGTTCATTTTGAACTCGACGCCGAGACGCGAGACCATCGCCGCCTCGTCCGTAGAGACATGCTGCGACATCTTGTATTCCGCCATGCCGTAGGTGTCCAGCCCGCCCGCCAGGGGTTTGCGGTCGTAAACTGTCACGGCGTAACCGAGCCTCGCCAGGTATGTCGCGCATGAGAGGCCCGCTGGTCCAGAGCCTATGATGCCGACGGACTTGCCGTTCGGCGCACCCGCTTTCAGGACATCGCGCCCCTTGCTCATCAAAGAGTCGGTCGCGTATCGCTGAAGCCGCCCGATCTCTATGGGCTTGTCCATCAGCGTCTTCTCGACACAAGCGCCCTCGCAGAGCACATCCACCGGGCAGACGCGCGCACACGTCGCGCCAATCGGGTTGGCGTCGAAGATGACGCGCGCCGAACCCAGCAGATTGCCGCTCGCAATCTTTTTAATAAAACCCGGCACGTCTATGTGCGTCGGGCACGCGCGCGTGCAGGGCGCGTCATAACAATAAACGCAACGGTTCGCCTCAAAGACCGCCTCGGCCTCCGTCAAAGGCGGCGCGATCTCTCGAAAGTTGCGTTCGATTTGAACAAGGTCGAGCGGGGAATCATGTGATGTAGACATAATGGTCCAAGTTTACAGGTCCAGAATAAGTCCAAGGTCCAAAGCCCAATGTCTAAAGTCTGCTCGGCGGTTCTTGACTTTGGACTTATTCTGGACCTTGGACTTTGGACTTCTCTTTTAATCCGCGACGAGAGGGCCATAGCTGTCGGGTCTTCTATCGCGGAAGAATTGCCAGGTGTTGCGGACCTGTCGAATCATGTCCAGGTCCAGGTCCGCGACGACGAGAGCATCCTGGTCGCGCGGCGCTTCGGCGACGAACTGGCCGCGCGGGTCGCAGAAATAACTCTGGCCGTAGAATTCGCCGATGTCCCAGGGCTGCTCGTGGCCGACTCTGTTAATCGCGCCGATGAAGTAGCCGTTGGCGACGGCGTGGGCCGGTTGCTCCAATCTCCAGAGGTACTCCGAGAGACCCGCGACGGTGGCCGAAGGATTAAAGACTATCTCCGCTCCGTTGAGGCCGAGGGCGCGCGCGCCTTCCGGGAAATGGCGGTCGTAACAGATGTAGACGCCGATGCGCGCATAGGCCGTGTCGAAGGCAGGATAGCCCAGGTTCCCAGGTTTGAAGTAAAACTTTTCCCAGAAGCCGGGGTTGACGTGCGGGATGTGGTTCTTGCGATACTTGCCCAGATATTTTCCGTCTGCGTCAATGACGGCGGCGGTGTTGTAATAGATGCCCGCTATCTCTTCTTCATAGATGGGCACGATGATAACCATGCCGTGTTGCTTCGCCACTTCCTGCATGAGCTTGACGGTTGGCCCATCGGGAATTTTCTCGACCGCTTCATACCAGCGCGTTTGCTGTTCCGCACAGAAGTAGGGCGTCGTGAAGACCTCCTGCATGCAGAGAATCTGCACGTCTTGCTTGGCCGCATCCTCTATCATGCGGAGATGCTTTTCGATGTTGGCGCGCTTGATTTCTTCTATCGGCGCGTCCGTCGGCGCGGCGTTGGTGGCCTGTATGAGACCGCATTTAACTATTCTTGCCATGATTTAATCCTTATTGATGCTCCCGAAAATTTATAGCGCCTCTGCCTCCACGATGGCGGCAGGCTGTGGCGGAGATAGTTTCATCAAAACCAGATGCGTGACGGCGCTCGCGCCGAAGCCCACGAACCAGGCGTAATCATACAACGGTCTTAACGCGTGGACTAACAGGCCGATCCAGGCCAGCCCGCAGCCGACCAGCGTCGCCAGGACCGCGCGCCAGTTCCACCCGTTCGTATAAGTATAAACACCCTGCATCCGGTACAGGTCGCCTAGCTCAAGCCTTTGCTTGCGGACCAGCCAGTAGTCCGCGATCATCACTCCGGCGATGGAACCCAGTCCGCCGGAATATCCGACCAGCCATTTGAAGATATAACCCGACGGGTCCGCGAGCAATCGCCAGGGTTGCATGAGCAGACCTATGACGCCGGTGATTAATCCTCCGAGCCTGAAGGAGATGAGTTTCGGAAACGCGTTGGCGAAGTCGTTCGCAGGCGAGACGACATTGGCCGCGATGTTGACCGCCAGCGTCGCCACCACGACCGTGAACATAGAGATGGCGATAATCCAGACCTGGCTGAATTGGCCCACTAATTTCATCGGGTCCCACAACTCTTCCATCTTCATGTTCGGGTAGATGACGAGCGCCGCCGAAGTTATCATCACGCCCATCGCGGCGAAGACCGTCATCGTCGTCGGCAGCGCGACGACCTGCCCGATCACCTGCTCGCGCTGGCTGCGACCGAAGCGCGTAAAGTCAGGCATGTTGAGTGAGAGCGTGGCCCAGTAACCGATCATCCCTGTCAGGCTCGGAATAAAGATGGGCGCAAACTCTTTCCAGCTATGATAACTTCCCGTCTGCTTTAAGAGATGGCCGAGGCCGCCCGCACGCCACAAAGCCCACGCCAGCAGCAGCGCCGTCATCACCAGCACGAACGGCGCGGCCCAGTTCTCCACCGCGCGCAGCAAATTCATCCCGCGATAGATGATGTAAATGTTCAAGCCCCAGAAGAGCAGAAACGAAAGCCACTCGGTCGGCGCGTGTCCCCCGATGGGACCACCCATGAGCGTAGACCAGCCGGGAATAATGGCCCGGAAAAAAGTGTTCAGCGCCTCGCCCCCGATCCAAGCCTGAATGCCGAACCAACCGCAAGCCACTAAAGCCCTCATCAACGCCG